>NZ_ANAX01000198.1:0-15548 GCF_000341065.1 Nocardiopsis halotolerans DSM 44410
GGCCCGCGCCGTGGCGACCGCTACGACTCCGCTCCCCAGCGCTAGGCAGCGCTCTTCCAGGGGCTCCGCCTCAGCCCGTGTTCGGGTGCCCGGAGAAGGGGAACCTTCGGATCCTCCAGGACCCCGTGGGCACCCGCCGACGGCCACGGGCCACGGCGGTACCGAACAGACCCGGGCCCGGCAGGTCACACCTGCCGGGCCCGGGCCCTTTCCGGGGTCACCCACTCCTCTCGGACACCGACACCTCCCGCAGGTCCCGTCCCCTGGTCTCCCGGGAGACCGCGACGGCGACCAGGGTGATCGCACCCATGGCGGCCACGTACAGGGAGATCGGTACGCTGCCGCCGAACGAGGCCAGCAGCGCCGTCGCGATCAGCGGTGCCAGGCCGCCCGCCACGATCGACGCCAGCTGGTAGCCCACCGACGCGCCCGAGTAGCGCACACGGGTGCTGAACAGTTCGGAGAAGAAGGCCGCCTGCGGGCCGTACATGGCGCCGTGCAGGACCAGCCCCACCGTCGCGGCCAGGGTCACCGACCAGAAGGTTCCCACGTCGATCAGCGGGAAGAACGCGAACACCCACAGCGCCGCGCCCGCCGCGCCGACGGCCGTCACCGGCCGCCTTCCGAGCCGGTCCGACAGCGCACCCCACAGGGGGATGGACACCAGGTGCACCGCCGAGGCGACGAGCACCGCGTTGAGGACCAGGCCGTCCTCCATCCGTGCCTCCTGGGTGGCGTAGACCAGGATGAACGCGGTGACGACGTAGTACGAGACGTTCTCCGCCATACGCACGCCCATGGCCACCAGGGCCTCGCGCCAGTGGTCGCGCAGCACGCCCAGGATCGGGGCGCGTTCGGGCCTGGCCGAGGCCGCCGCCCGCTCGTGCGCGTCGCGGAAGACCGGGGACTCGCTGACCGCGAGGCGGATCCACAGCCCGATGAGCACCAGCACGCCCGAGAGCAGGAACGGGATGCGCCAGCCCCAGCCCAGGAAGGCCGCGTCGCTCATCACCACGGCCAGCACCGCCAGCACGGCGGTCGCCAGCAGGTTTCCGCCCGGCGCGCCCGCCTGCGGCCAGGACGCCCAGAACCCCCGGTTCCGCGGTTTGCCGTGCTCGGCGACGAGCAGGACGGCGCCGCCCCACTCACCGCCCAGGGCGAATCCCTGGACCACCCGCAACAGGGTCAGCAGCAGCGGCGCGATCACGCCGACCGCCGCGTAGGTCGGCAGCAGACCGATCGCGAACGTCGATCCCCCCATCAGCAGAAGGCTGATGACCAGGAGCTTCTTACGGCCGATCCGGTCGCCGAAGTGCCCGAAGACCAGGCCGCCCAAGGGGCGCGCGACGAACCCCACGGCGTAGGTGGTGAACGCCAGCATCGTGCCGATCAGCGGATCGGACCCGGGGAAGAAGACCTGGTTGAAGACGAGCGCGGCGGCCGAGCCGTAGAGGAAGAAGTCGTACCACTCGATCGTCGTGCCGATGAGGCTGGCGGTGACCACGCGGAGAAACGGGGCTCGCCGCTGGTCGGAGGCGGGGGAGGAGTTCTGTTCCATGCCCGGAACCGTAGGGAGCGCCGACAGGACTGACCATGGGGGTTCCCACCACAGGTCTCCGCCCGATCATGTGCGCACGGTGGGTTGTTGACCCGTGACGGTCCTTTACCGCCCCTTCGCGTGTCCATGCGGCTCCGCACCACCGGTGACGTGGACACTTGCGGGACGGCCCCGAACCGCCGGGGCGACCGGGCCGCCTGAAGGGGAGAGTGTGGACGCCCTCAACGACGCCATCGTCGCCGTCAACGACTTCTTCTGGAGCTACTTCCTCATCCCGCTCCTGATCGTTCTCGCCGTCTACTTCACGGTGCGTTCGGGGATCGTGCAGGTGCGCCTGCTGCCGGAGATGTTCCGCGTCATCCGCGGCGCCCCGGGGATCGCCCCCGACGGCAAGGCGGAGATCTCCTCCTTCCAGGCCTTCGCCATCTCGGCGGCCTCGCGCGTGGGAACGGGGAACATCGTCGGCGTGTCCACCGCGATCGTCCTCGGCGGTCCGGGCGCGGTGTTCTGGATGTGGGCGATGGCCGCGCTGCTGGGGGCCGCGGCGTTCGTGGAGTCCACCCTCGCCCAGCTGTACAAGGTGCGCACCAGCACCGGTTTCCGGGGAGGCCCCGCCTACTACATGCAGTACGGGCTGGGAAAGCGGTGGGTGGGTGTGGTGTTCGCGGTGGTCATCACCGTGACCTTCAGCCTGGTGTTCAACACGGTGCAGGCCAACAGCATCGCCGCCGCCGTGTCCACCTCCGCCGAGGCTCTGGGCGGCTCCCCCGGGTGGCTGCTGTCCGCCGTGGTCGGACTGTTCCTGGTGGGCCTGACCGCGCTGGTGATCTTCGGCGGTGTCCGGCGCATCGCCACCGTCGCCCAGGGGCTGGTCCCGCTCATGGCCGTCCTCTACATCCTCATCGGCCTGTGGGTGGTCATCACCAACATCGGCGAGCTGCCGCGGGTCGTCGGCGACATCTTCGCCTCGGCGTTCGGCGCGCGCGAGTTCGTCGCGGGCGGGGTGGGCACGGCGATCGTCCAGGGCATGCGGCGCGGCATGTTCTCCAACGAGGCGGGGCTGGGGTCGGCGCCCAACGCCGGCGCCACCGCCTCGGTCTCCCACCCCGCCAAACAGGGGCTGGTACAGACCCTGGGCGTGTACTTCGACACCTGGCTGGTGTGCTCGGTGACGGCCTTCATCGTGCTGCTGGCCGGCCCCGAGTACGGGGGTGCCCAGGGGATCGCGGTCACCCAGGGCGCGTTGGAGGCCAGCCTGGGATCGTGGTCGGTCCACGCCCTCACGATCATCCTGTTCCTGCTGGCCTTCACCTCCGTGCTGGGCAACTACTACTACGGCGAGACCAACCTGATGTTCCTGGACAGCACCCCCCAGCACATGACCTACTTCCGCTACGCGGTCCTGGCCGCGGTGCTCCTCGGCTCGCTGGCCCCCCTGACCCTGGTGTGGAGCCTCGCCGACATCTCCATGGGCGTCATGGCCACCGTCAACCTGCTGGCCCTGGCACCGCTGTCGGCGATCGCCTTCCGGCTGCTGGCCGACTACAGCCGTCAGCTGCGCAACGGGTTGGATCCCCAGTTCACGCTCTCCAAGATGCCCCACCTGCGGAACGTGGAGTGCTGGGGCCCGGCCTCCGGTGCCCTTCCCGAGGACGTCCAGCGTGACGAGGGGGAGGCGCCGCCCGACCCGGGCAAGGTCTCGGCCGACCGGACGCGGGCGGAGGAGGAGCCCGGAGGGCCGGACGAGGACGGTGGGGAACGGCCCGACGGTGACGGGGGTCCGGAGCCCCGCTGACGGTCCGGGGGCGGGCACGCCGAGGTGGGCGGCCCAGGGGACCCCCATATCCATCGAACCACGCCCGCGCGCGGTAGGGCGGGTCCTCTTCGGTCCTGTGGACGACCGGGAGCGTCAAGGAACGCCACGGGGTCCGTCGGTGGCCCCGGAACGCCCGGGGCGCGGGCGATCCGGGCGGGAAGGCGGAACCGGGAGGCGGGACGGACACGATAGTGGGGGCATGGAACAGACGACGCCCACCCCCGAGCGCTCCCCCGCCCCCTCTCCCACCGTGCTCCTCCTGGCCGCCCTGGCCGGTCCCGCTCTGGCCGCCCTGACCATTGGCGTGGCGCTCCTGATGCCCTGGTGGATCAGGATGTTCATCGACTCGGCCGCCGGGTGGTGCGCCCTCGTGCTCCTGGTGGGCCTGTGGGGGGGCACCCGGCTCCGGCCCTGGCAGGTGCCCGTCTCCGGAGCCGTCGCCCTGCTCAGCGCCGTGGTGTGCTACTACGGTGCGGCAGCGGTCCTGAACGGCGGGCCGCTCGCCCTCCTGAACGTTCCGGGGTGGCTGTTCCCGGCCTGGCTGTGGCTGCTGGCCGCGTGCGTGGCCGGTCCGCTGCTGACCGCGGCCGGTGCGTGGATCCACCACGACCGACGGCCGCGCCGCATGGTCGGGCTCGGACTGCTGGGTGGGGTCTTCCTCGCGGAGGCTCTGTACCCGGTGCTGGGCTGGGCCCACTTCCGGATCACGGCACCGGAGGCCCACGCGTCCTACGTCTCCCAGCTCGGTTTCCCGACGTCCGTGTTCGTCCAGGCCGGGCTCACCGCGCTGCTGGGTGTCGCACTCGTCCTGGTGGTGGCCCGCAGGCCGGGGGACCGGCTGCGCGCGCTCGGCGCCATGGTGCCCGCGGGCCTGGTGTGGTACGTAGGTGTGTGGGGAGCACAGCGGGTGATGTTCCTGGCCGGGATGGGCTACCTCGGCTGATCCGCGGCGGTGCCCTTCCCCATGCCCTCCCCGGGGCGGCAGGCGGGTGCCCGGTGGACGCCCGGGCCGGAAACACGTGGGATGGTTGTCCACAGGCCGGAGTGGAACGTCCACGGGCGAAAACGATTTTCGGTACTATGCCTGGAGTTATCGCCCGACCACCGCGGAGTACCACCGTGTCCGACCGGACGACGCCCGCCGCCGTACCCGACCCCGCCGTCCCCCATTCGCTCGGTGACACCCTCGCCGGAGGGTGGCACGACCGCGGGGACGATCTGCCCCCCGAGGACTGGGGACGCCGCGGGGGTTCGCGCAGAACCGGGACGGTCTGGCTGTTCGCCCTGTTCATCACCGCGATGGCCCTGGGGCACGCCTGGGTCACCGACCGGCTGACCAGCGAGGCCTTCCTGGCGTGGGCCACCATCTTCACGGCGATCAGCTTCCAGGCGCTGCCCTTCCTGGTCTTCGGCGTGGCGCTGTCGGCCGCGCTGACCGCCTTCGTCCCGACCTCGGTCTACCAGCGCCTCATCCCCTCCAGACCCGGCCGCGCGGTGCCGGTGGCCGGAGCCTCCGGCGCGCTGCTGCCCGGATGCGAGTGCGCCTCGGTGCCCATCGCCGGAAGCCTGATCAAGGGTGGTGTGGCGCCCGCCGCCGCACTGACCTTCCTGCTGGCCGCGCCCGCCATCAACCCGATCGTCATGATCGCCACCGCGGTGGCCTTCGCCGGGCAGCCCGAGATGGTGCTGGCCCGGTTCGTGGCCTCCCTGCTCACCGCCGTCGTGGTCGGGTGGGTCTGGGTGCGCTTCGGCCGCGCCGACTGGCTGCGCCTGCCCGCCCCCACCCACGCGCCCGGTGAGTCCCGGTGGACGGTCTTCCGCGAGTCCATGCTGCACGACATGATGCACGCGGGCGGCTACCTCGTGGTCGGCGGCCTGGCCGCCGCCACCATCAACGTCATGGTGCCGCGCGAGTGGCTGGTGACGGTGGCGGGGCTCCCGGTCGTCTCGGTGCTCGTGCTCGCCGTGCTCGCCATCCTCCTGTCCATCTGCTCCGAGGCCGACGCCTTCGTCGCGGTCAGCTTCACCGACTTCTCCCCCACCGCCAAGCTCGCGTTCATGGTGATCGGCCCGATGGTCGACCTCAAGCTCGTCGCGATGCAGGCGGGCATGTTCGGCTGGCGCTTCGTGGTGCGCTTCGCGCCGCTGTGCCTGCTGGTCGGACTACTCAGCACGTTCCTGATCGGAGGCATCGTCCTGTGAACCGCATCGCCCAGGGGCTCACCCTCGTGCTGCTCGGCGCCGCAGCGCTGACCAGCACCGTCGCCACCGACCTGTACCTGAACTGGGTCAAGCCGGGTTTCGGTCCCTTCCTCGTGGCCGCGGGCGTGGTCATGGTGCTGCTCGGCGTGCTCGTCATCGTGGCCGAACTGCGCGGAGAGGGGAAGGAGGCCTCCGGAGGGGACACCGCGGAGGAGCCCTCCTCCGAGTCCCACCACGAGCACGGCCACGGCGGGCACGACCACTCCCGCGCGCCGAGAGTGGCGTGGCTGCTCCTGCTGCCCGTGATCGCCGTCTTCGTGGTCGCCCCGCCCGCACTGGGCGCCTACACCGTGGAGAACACCGCCGCGGCCTCGCCCCCGCCGCCGGAGCAGCGGGGCTCGGTCCGGTTCGACGACGGGATCGCGGAGGCCGAACCGGGCGAGGTGGTCGAGATGGACGTCCGCCAGTTCGTGATGCGTGCCTGGCTGGACGAGGAGCGCCTGCTGGCCGGACAGGAGGTCGAGCTGACGGGGTTCGCGGTGCCCGACCCCGAGGGCGAGGGCTGGTTCCTGGCCCGCCTCCAGATGTCCTGCTGCGCCGCCGACGCCATCGTCAACAAGGTCCACATCACCAACAGACCCGCCCCGGAGACCGACAGCTGGTGGACGGTGCGCGGCACCTGGATCGAGCCGGAGGGGGAGATCTCCCACGTCAGCCAGCACGAGTTCGAGGTTCTGGAGATGCGGGAGGTCAGCGATACCCCGGACCCCTACGAGTGGTGAGACGGGCCCGCACGGGAGAGCGCAAGGAGGGGGAGCAGGGGCTGACCGAAACCTCCCGAGGATTGACCTTGGTCCCTCCGTGCCCGTAGTCCGCCACACCGTTGGTGCTTCGACGAATGACGAACGCCCCGGGTGACAATGGGCGGGTGTCAGGTTGGGATGACGGGCTCAGGAGGGCGTGGGAGCGGATACGCCCTCGGTCGATCCGTGCCCAGGTCACCTTCACCGCGCTCGCGGGACTGGCGTTCCTCATCGGGGTGGGGCTCTTCCTCACCCTCTTCTTCATCCGTGAGACGGTCATGGCGCAGGTGCGCGACCGTGCCGCGGAGGAGGCCCTCCAGGTCGCCGACCACATCGCGGCCGAACCCTACACGGGGCCGATCCCGGAGGGCGAGGCCGTCCTGCGCATCCAGGTCGTCGCGCGCGACAGCGGTGAGGTGCTCGCCTCGAGCAACACCCTGGAGGGGCGGCCCCAGCTGACCAGCGAGCGGCCCCTCCCCGGCGAGTCCCGCCTGGACACCACCGTCTGCGGACCGGGCACGGGAGTGGACTCCCAGACCTGTCTCCTGGTGGTGGGCTACTCCGTCGACGACACGGTCTACGGCGACGTCGTCGTCCTGGCCGCCACCGGGATGCCCCAGATCGTGGCCACCCGCACGCTGGAGGCCACGATGCTGGTGACGTCGGCCGCTCTGCTCGTCGCGACCGGGCTCGTCATCTGGATCGGGGTGGGCCGCGCGCTGCGTCCCGTGGAGGCGATCCGGGCCCAGTTGGACACCCTCTCCGTCAGTGCCCTGGACCGCAGGCTCCCCGTGCCCGACAGCCAGGACGAGATCGCCCACCTGGCCCGTACCGCCAACGACAGCCTGGAACGGATGGAGGAGGCCGTCAACCGGCAGCGGAGGTTCGTCTCCGACGCCTCCCACGAACTACGCAACCCCATCGCCGGAATGCGTACCAGGCTGGAGGTGGAGCTCTCCGACCCCGACCCCGATCCCCGCATGCGCGAGATGCTGCTCACCGGCCTGCTATCGGACACCGAGCGGCTGGAGAACATCGTCTCCGACCTGCTCGAACTCGCCCGCCTGGACAGCGGCGCCACCCCGGTGCAGGAGACGATCGAGCTGGCGGGCCTGGTCTCGGAGGAGTTCGCGACCGGGCGCCGCGCCCCCGAACTGCGGCTGCACTCCTCCGGTCCGGTGTACGTGTACGCCAACCGGCTCCGTGTCGTCCGGGTGCTGACCAACCTGATCGCCAACGCCACACGGCACGCCGAGTCCCGTATCGACGTCATCGTCCGCAGGGAGGAGGGCTTCGCCGTGGTGGAGGTGCACGACGACGGGGCGGGGATCCCCCCGGGGGAACGGGAGCGGGTCTTCGAGCGCTTCTCGCGGCTGCGCGAGTCGCGGGAGCGCGACCCCGGGGGCAGCGGCCTGGGACTGCCGATCTCGCGGGAGATCGCGCAGGCCCACGGGGGCAGCCTCCTGGCCGGGCACAGCGAACTCCTCGGCGGGGCGGCGTTCGTCCTTCGCATCCCCGAGCACGCCGGGCCCCCGGAGCAGTCCCCGGAGCGCCCCTCGGAACACCCCCGCGGTCCGGACCATCCCGCATGACGCGCGGTTCCCGTCCGGACGGACATAGGCTGCGGACATGGGCCAGGGGACACGCGGGGTGAGTACCGCCGGCGTGTCGCGGCTGGTCCTGCTGCTGGTGTGGGGCACGGTGCTGGTCCTGGCCCTGCTGTGGGGGCCGGAGACGTCCACCCTGCGCGGCTGGGTGGAGGCCGCGGGGACGGCCGGTCCGCTGGCCTACCTGGGCGTGTACGTGATGGCGGTGTTCGCCCTGGTGCCCCGGCCCGCGCTGAACGCCGCGGCGGGCCTGCTCTTCGGGATGTCCTTCGGCCTGGTGCTGGCCCTGCTGGGAGGGGTGTGCGCGGCCCTGGCCCAGCTCTCGGTGGCCCGACACGTGGCGGGCGACGCGGTGGCCCGGCTACTGCCCGCTGGGGCCCGCACCCGCTTGGACGCCCTGGCGGACGGGCACGCCCTGGTGGCGGTGATCCAACTGCGTCTGGTTCCGGTCATCCCGTACCAGGCGGTCAACTACGGCTTCGGCCTGACCCGGATACGGGTGTGGCCCTTCGCGCTGGGCACGCTCGTGGGCGGGGTCCCCGGAACGGCGGCGCTGGTGCTGGTCGGAGCCGGGGGAGCGGACCTGGGCGTGCCGGTGGCCGTGGGCGGGACGGTACTCGCGGTGGCCGTCGGCGTGGTCTGGTGGCTGCGCTCGCGCAGGTGGCGGGCACGGGCCTGAGCCCCCGCCCGCCGCCGCTCCGGTCGACCGTGGCCGATCCGGTTGGTCTCGTCCGGTCCGATCGGCCTCGTCCGGCCTGGGTCAACCTCCGCTGGAGCCGCTGAAGAGGGCGAGTTCGTCGGGTGTGGGCCGGTCCAGTTCGAAGGGTTGGATCTCCCCGCCGCCGCTGTCGGTGACCATGGGTTCCTGGAGGACCTCGGGTTCCTCACCGGCGTGGTGCTGGACCACCATCACCCCGGCGTAGCCGCTGTGGTCCTCCTCGGAGGCGTTGAACGGGACCAGACCCGGTCCCGTCCACTCGTGGGAGTTGAGGGTGTCGAGCAGGCTTTGCCGCGTCAGGTCGGGGCCGGTCTCCATGAGCACCTGGGCGAGCAGGACCGCCTGCACCATGCCGTAGATGGTGGTGTCGGTGAGGGGCGCGTCCCCGTTGTACTGCTCGTGGACCTCCCGGAAGAACCGCGTCCACGGGTCCTCGCGCTGGGCGGCCATCGGCAGGAACGCGGTGATGATGAGCCCGTCGAGGAAGGCCTCGGTCGGCACGTCCTCGGCCGCGGTGCCCTGCGCGTACTCCTCGATCAGCGCGTTGGCCACCGCCACGTCACCGCCGAAGCTGGGCGCCACCCACTGCGGGGTGTAGCCGATCGCGGTGGCCTCCAGGACGGCCAGGGCCAGGAACGCGGGGATGCAGTAGCACACGGCGATCTCGGCGCCGGAGTCCTTGAGCGACTGGACCTGCCCGGCGAGTTCGGGGACACCGGGGTCGTAGGACTCCCACGCCACGATCTCCTCGGTGAGGTACTGCCCGATCCCCGCCTGGGAGGTGGGGCCCACGTCGTCGTTCTGGTAGAGCAGACCGACCTCGTCGTCGGGGAAGTTCTCGGCGATGTACCTTCCCTGGACCTTGGCCTCCCTGGTGTAGTCGACCTGGAATCCGTAGCTGTGGGGGTAGACCTGGGGCTGGTCCCAGGCCAGGGCACCGGAGGAGACGAACAGGTCGGGGACGCCCGCCTCGTTGAGGTCCTCGATCACGGCCTCGTGGGTGGGTGTGCCCAGGCCGCCGAGCATGGCGAAGATCCCCTCGTCCATGAGGTCGTGGGTGACCTGGACGGTCTGTGCCGGGTTGAATCCGTCGTCCTTGACGACGTACTCGATCTGGCGGCCGTGGATGCCGCCGTTCTCGTTGATGTAGTCGAACACGGCACCGGCACCGGCGGAGACGTGGCGGAAGCCGGGGGAGGCGGCTCCGGTGAGCGGCTGGTGCGTGCCGATGACGATGGTGTCGTCGGTGACCCCCGTGGTGCCGGCGGCCTCGCCGGTGTCGTCCTGGCCGCTGGAGCAGGAGGTGAGGAGAATCGTGACGGCCAGCGTCGAGGAGAGGATTCTCAGTGGGCGCATGTTGGTGTCCTGGACTCGGTCGTGCCTTCTCGGAACGGGCGCGGGGGTAGCCCATGGGGGAGGTACACGTCTGCGGAGCGACGGTGGGGGCCGTGTCTACTCGCGAGTGTTACTTGCGGGTAAACACTCTACGCGTGTCGCCGGGGGCCGCAAACCGACCGGTCGTCATGTGAGTGTGCGCAGGTGAGAGCCGCGGGCGTGTCGGGGTCAGCCGTTGAACGCCCCGGGCACGCGGCCGTCGCACCGGTCGGTCAGCGCCTGGTCGGAGTCGGCCCCGGGCTCGGGTCTGGAGCGGTCTCCGTCCAGGGAGCGGGCCGGACCGCGCAGGATCTCGCGGGCCAGCCGGGCGATGCTGTCGGAGGCCTGGTGGATGGGGCTGTCGCGCCGCCAGACCAACAGGTGGCGCAGCTGTATGGGCGCGCCCTCCAGGGGGCGGATGACCACGCCGGGGCCGGTGTCGAAGTCCGGCTGGCACGGGGCGATCGCCCGGTGGTCGGCGATGAGGTCGCGGATCTCGGAGCGGTCGTAGAGGCGGTAGGGCACGTCGGGGGTGAACCCGGCCCGCTGGCAGGCCAGGTAGAAGCACTCGGGCCAGCCGGTGCCGTCCGGCGGGGTCAGCGCCCACGGGGACCCCGCCAGGTCGCCCAACCGGATCAGCGGCCGGTCCGCCTGGGGGTGGTCCTCCCACAGCGCCACGTGTAGCGGTTCCACCGAGAGCATCGCCCAGGACAGGAGCCCGTCCGTGGACAGGTCGCGGTCCACGTAGTCGATCGTGGTCCCCAGGTCCAGGCGGCCCGCGCGGACCAGGTCGGTGACCAGCTTGGGGGAGTACTCCGTGCGCACGTGGACCGGCACGTGCGGGAAGACCTCGGGCATGCGCGCCGACAGTTCCAGGGTCAGCGGCCCGACCCCGCCCACGCGCAGTGTGGAGGGTGAGGCCCCGTGCGCGGTGATGTCGTGCAGCAGGTCGTCCATGGACAGCAGGACGGAACGCGCGCGCACCAGCACGAACTCGCCCAACTCTGTGGGGCGGACCCCGGAGCGGCCCCGGTGGAACAGGGGGCCGCCGACCTCGCGCTCGATCCGCTGGAGCTGGGTGGTCAGGGCGGGCTGGGAGGTGGAGAGCGCGGCGGCCGCCCTGGTCACGCTGCCGGTGTCGGCCAGGAGGCAGATGGTGCGCAGGTGGCGGAGTTCGAGGTCCATGCGTGGAATCTAGGACAGGAGGGGAGCCGTGTACAGACGTGTTCTTCCCGTGCTCGCGGCGAGTCGCGCCGTCTAACGGATCGGTGGCCCGCGCCCCGTGCTGTCCAAGGGGCCGGCCGGGTGGCTTGTGGGATAGGGTGCCCTGGGTCACCATATAGTTGGACGTCCTACTAGATGCTCACATTCCGGACAGGAGCGGGAGAGGTCCATGACGGTTGAACGCACGCTGCACACCCCCGAGGCGGAGCAGCTCCTGGAGCTGACCCGGGAGATGGTGGACAAGGAACTCACCCCCCGCGCCGCCCGGGACGAGGAGAACGGCCTCTTCCCGCGCGAGGTCTTCGGTGTGCTCGGCGCGGCCGGACTGCTCGGTCTGCCCTACCCGGGGGAGTACGGCGGCGGGGACCAGCCCTACGAGGTCTACCTCCAGGTGGTCGAGGAACTGGCCCGGGGCTGGCTCGCGGTCGGCCTGGGTGTCAGCGTCCACACCCTCTCCTGCTACCCCGTGGCCACCTTCGGCTCCGACGCGCAGAAGGACGCGTACCTGCCCGGCATGCTCGGCGGCGATCTCCTGGGCGCCTACTGCCTGTCCGAGTCAACCTCCGGCTCCGACGCCGCGGCCCTGACCACCCGCGCCGAGAGCGTGGAGGACGGGTACCGGGTCAACGGCGCCAAGGCCTGGATCACCCACGGCGGCGAGGCCGACTACTACACGCTCTTCGCCCGCACCGGCGCCCCCGACTCGGGCTCCCGCGGCATCAGCTGCTTCCACGTGCCCGCGGGCACCCCCGGCCTCGGGTCGGCGCCGCCCGAACGCAAGATGGGCATGAACTCCTCACCCACCGCCGGTGTCCTCTTCGACGACGTCCGTCTCGGCGGCGACGCCCTGGTCGGTGCGCGCGACAGGGGCTTCGGCATCGCCCTGTCCGCCCTCGACTCCGGCCGCCTCGGCATCGCCGCCTGCGCCGTCGGCCTCGCCCAGGCCGCCCTGGACACCGCCGTCGCCTACTCCCGCGAGCGCCGCCAGTTCGGCGGCGTCATCGGCGACTTCCAGGGCGTCGGCTTCATGCTCGCCGACATGGCCACCCAGGTCGCCGCCTCCCGGGAGCTCTACCTGGCCGCCGCACGCCTGCGCGACGCCGGACGGCCCTTCGGCAGGCAGGCCGCCATGGCCAAGCTCATGGCCACCGACACCGCCATGAAGGTCACCNNTGCAGGTCCTCGGCGGCTACGGCTACACCCGTGACTTCCCCGTGGAGCGCTACATGCGCGAGGCCAAGGTGCTCCAGATCGTGGAGGGCACCAACCAGGTGCAACGCCTGGTCATCAGCCGCCACCTGGCCCACGAGGGCGCCTGAGTGCACCGGCGGGCGCGCGGGCCTCAGCCGTTTCCGGGACGGGAGCGCAGCATCCTGGCGGTCTCCTCGTGGGGATGCGGCTCCAGTTCCACCGGGCGGTCGGTCAGCACGGCCAGCGCGGAGCGGTACTCCTCCCCGCCCCGTTCCCGGCCCGCGCCAACGTCCAGGTCCACCAGCGTCACCGCCTCGGGGCCCCCGCCGCCCTCCCAGGCCAACAGCTCCGGGGCGGCGTCCGCCGGGCTCACCAGCACCCGCCGCAATCCGCCCGACAGGCCCAGTCCGGTCGCCTTGAGCAGGGACTCCTTGCGGGCCCAGTAGCGGAAGAAGGCGCCGACCCGGTCGGCGGGGGAGAGGCGGCCCCAGGCCTGGCTCTCGGGGGCACCCAGCGTGTAACCCGCGAGCCCCTCCAGGTCGCGGGTCCCGGAGACGCGTTCCACGTCCACGCCCACGGGCACCTCACGGGCCAGGGCGAGTACCACCCACTCGCCCGAGTGGCTGACGGAGACCTCCCACCCCTCGGCGGGGCCGGAGGGGTGGGGTTTGCCGTGCGGGCCCTGCGCGGAGTCCTCGCCACGGCTGGCGCCCGCGCGTTCCTTCTCCTCGCAGGAGCGGCAGCGCAGAGCGAAGGTCACCTTCTCGGGCGGGCAGCCGGCCCGTTCGGCCAGCAGCAGCCGGGACATGGCCCGGCCCAGCAGGTGACGATCGCGGTCGGCCTGGAGGCGGAAGCGGTCGTTGCGCGCGCGTTCCTCCTCGTCCAGCAGTCGCAGCAGTCGGTCGTCGGCGGCGGAGGTGTGCGCCCACCACACCTCGGTGGACAGGGGGGCCGGATCGAGCTTCATGTTTCCCATTGTGGCCCGATCCTCCCCGTGTTCGGTGGTGTGAGGTCAACCCAAACCGGGAATTCGGTTACTGGTAGGTCAGCCCGTCCCCTGGGAGGCCCGGATGTCCGTCGTGATGCTGCTCGGCGCAGGAGCACTCATCGGCCTGGTGGCGTTCACGGCGATCGTCATCGTCGCCCTCCTCACGGAAGAGCCCGAGCCCCGGGTGAGGGAGGCTCCCGCGGACACCGCCGAACCCGCGCGGACCCAGGCGGGGGAGCGGTCCGTGGCCGAGCACGGGAAGCGGGTCTCCTGAATCCTTCCGAGGCGGCCGTGGCCTTCAGGCCGGGGAGGAATCGGACCCCCGCGGAACAGGACGAGGGATGGCGATACGCTCCCTGGTGATCGCTGCCCACCGAAATCGCCGAACCCGCACACCGCCGCTGAAGTCAGTGCCAGCTTGGTAGGCGTCGACCGTGACGGAAACCAAGTCCGAGTCGGCCTACCGCCGGGCCGGCGGGAAGTGATGTCGGGCCCCCGCTGTGTGATTCTGGCGAAGCCCACACAGTAGGGGCGGGAGCTGGTGTAGGACCGATGGGCGGTGCTCTTCCGCCCCTCGCCGTTAACTCGGATCGGCAGTTGGCCGCGAAGCAGAAAGCTCGACCCGTGGGGGAAGAATCTCCCTGCCTTCAGCTAGGAGAGAAGTCAAATGGCCGAGGAGAACCGTCCGGCGTTCGCCGCCGAGCGCCGTGAGCGCATTCTCGAACTCGTGCGCGCCAACGGCACCATGTCCCTGCGCGACATCGCCGCCAAGGTCCGCGCCTCGGAGGTCACCATCCGCCGCGACGTGCGCGCGCTGGAGGCCGAGGGGCTGGTCGACCGCCGCCGGGGCGGGGTCGCCCTGCCGGGGCGGATCGGCCACGAACAGAGCTACTCGGGCAAGAGCGACCAGTGCGCCGCGGAGAAGGCCGCCATCGCCGTGTCCGCCGCCCGCCTGGTCCGCCCCGGCGACGCCGTCACCGTCGGCCCCGGCAGCACCGCGGAGGCCTTCGCCCGCGAGCTCCTCACCCGCGTCGACCTCACGGTGGTCACCAACTCGCTGCGCGTCGCCGAGGTCCTGGCCGGTGCCAGCGGGGTCGAGGTGGTCATGACCGGCGGCACGCTGCACGGTCCCATCCGGGCGCTGGTCGGTGCCGCCGCCGAGCAGAGCCTGGCCGGGCTGCGCGTCAACCGGGCCTTCCTCTCCGGCAACGGTGTCAGCGCCGACCGCGGCCTCAGCACCCCCAACCCGGCCGTGGCCAGCGTGGACCGCGCCCTGGCGGCCTGCGCGGAGGAGACCATCGTCCTGGCCGACCACACCAAGATCGGCGCCGACACCATGGTGCCCACCGTCGCCCCGGAGGAGATCGCCCACCTGGTCACCGACAGCAGCGCCGATCCCGAGGTGTTGATGACCCTGGAGGAGACGGGCGCCCTCGTCCACGTCGCCGTGGTCGCCGACGAGCGGGGGCAGTGAGGAACGTAGGAGGAAGTTTCCTCTGCAAACGGACGAAGAGAGCGCGTACCCTACCGTTCACGCCCGGTTCCACACGCGATCCTGGCGTGCACCTCCCCGCACCGCCCGCCCGATCCGCCCACACGCAGGAGCCGCCGCGCATGCCCTCCACGCCCCAGCACTCGCCCTCCGAACCCGTGCGCGTCACCCCCGAACCCGTGGCGCTCCCCGAACCCTGGGCCGACTCCCGTGTGACGGTGGTCGTGCCCACCTACGACGAGGCCGACAACCTGCCCGTGCTGGTGGGCCAGCTCATGGCCCTGGACCTGCCCCGACTGCGGATGGTGGTCGTGGACGACAACTCACCGGACGGCACGGGGGAGGTCGCCGACAAGCTCGCGGTCGAGTTCCCCGGGCGGATCAGCGTCGTCCACCGCACCCGCAAGGACGGCCTGGGCCGCGCCTACGTCGCGGGCATGACCCGTGCCCTGGACGAGGGGGCCGACCACGTGGTGCAGATGGACGCCGACCTCAGCCATCCCGTGGGCTACGTCCCCCAGCTGCTGGGCGCCCTGCACTCCACCAACGCGGGTGTGGTGATCGGCAGGCGCTAC
>NZ_ANAX01000198.1:15553-32270 GCF_000341065.1 Nocardiopsis halotolerans DSM 44410
TGGGGGATGCGCCGCCGGCTCCTGAGCGGCTGGGCCAACACCTACGTCAAGACCGTGCTGTCCATGCCGGTCCGCGACGTCACCGCGGGGTTCAAGATCTGGCGGGCCTCGGCGCTGCGCGTCCTGGACCTGGCCAGCATCCAGAGCACCGGTTACGCCTTCCAGGTGGAGATGCACTACCGGGCCTACCGGCGCGGCCAGAAGATGGTGGAGATCCCCATCCACTTCGAGGACCGCGCCGTGGGCCAGAGCAAGCTCGACGGCGCCGTCGCCCTGGAGGCCGCCCTGCGCCCGCTGCGCCTGCGCCGCGCCGAGCGATCCCGCCGTTAGGCGGTGACCGCAGGGGCCCATCGGCGGCGGACCCGGTCGGCCCGCTGGTCGCCCGGTGCTTTCCCCTCGCGGGGATGACATACGCGTGGCGGTTTGGGGCATCGGTCTAGTGAGGGAAAGGGGGCGAAAGCAGTGACTGAAGAACCCTATGACGTGGACACCGACATGGGGGACGACCCCGAGCTGAGCAAGGCCGTCGCGAGGGAACGGCGCATCGAGGCCGACTACGACATCCAGGAGTACGACTTCCCGGACCCCGAAACCCAGGGGACCGACAGTTCGGGGCCCCGGGGGATCGACGAGGGGGTGCGTTCCGAGCGCAGCGACCTCTATCCGCGTGAGAGCTGGGGAGGGGAGACCCGCAGCGCGGAGGAGGAGGCCCTCCACGAGGAGGACGACTCGGTCACGCCCGACGTCGACCAGGGGATAGCCGCCAGGGACGAGCACCCCGACCGGCCGTACGCCCACCCGGCGGACACGCCCCACGGCGACCGTGAGGACGAGCGCGACCGGACCACCGACGAGACCGGTTACGTTCCCGACGCCGAGGACCCGAGGGACACCGGAGCCCCGGACGTCCCCACCAGCGGGTCCGGCCACGTCCGTGACGACGAGGAACCGGGGGAGACCGAGGCCCGGGACATCTGACGCCCTTCCGGTGGCTCCGGCGGGGTGCGGCGGCTCCGGCCGCCACGGACCTCCGGGGCCACCGGGGCCGCCCTCGTGCGGCCCGGGCCGCGCCCGTCACGCCGCGGGGCCCGCCTACTCCCCGGCGTGGGAGCCCGGGCACGAGCGCAGCGGCGGCCCCGACGCACCGCAGAACCGCAGGGGCCGTTCCTCGGCGGGCGCCTCGGCCACCTCGGCTGCTCCCGGCATCCGTCCGCGCGGCAGGAGCAGCGCGCACAGCGCGGCCAGCACGCACAGTCCCGCCAGGATCAGCATCGCCGTTCCGAACCCCCGCGCGATCGAGGCCGGATCCATGTCAGCGCCCTCGCCGCTGGTCCCACCGATCCCGGCGAGCACCGGTACCGCGGCCACACCGATCAGCTGCGCGCCACGCGCGAAGGTGTTGTTCACCCCCGAGGCCAAACCAGCGTGCCGCTGCGGCGCCGACGCCAGCACGGTCGCCGTCAACGGCGCCACGGTCGTCGACAACCCCAGCGCCACCAACAGGACACCGGGCAGCACCTCCGTCAGGTAGGGCGCCTCGGCTCCCAGCCGTGACAGCAGCACGAACCCCACGGCCAGCAGCAGCGGTCCCACGAACAGCTGCGGTCTCGGGCCGATCCGGGCCGCGAGCCTGCCCGAACCCGCCGACAGCGCCAGCATCAGGACGGTGATCGGCAGGGAGGCCGNNNNGCCACCTCCTGGAGGTGGATCACCAGCAGGAAGAGCAGGGGGCCCAGCGAGCCGTAGACCAGCACCGTCGCGGCGTTGGTCACGCTGAACGCGGTCGAGGAGAAGATGCCCAGCGGCAGCATCGGACCCGGGACGCGCGCCTCCACCACCAGGAAGCCCGACAGGGCCAGGACACCGACCACCGCTCCGGTCCACACGGCCGGGGTGGCGCCCACCGCGCCCCACTGGATCAGCGCGTAGGTGATCCCGCCCAACGCCACCACGCCCAGCAGGGCTCCCGGGTAGTCCAGCCGCCCGGAGGCGGCGGCGTCGCGCGACTCGGGCACCGCGAACCAGGCGATCACCAGCACCGCCACCGCGATCGGCAGGTTGATGAGGAAGATCAGCCGCCAGTCGCCGATCTGCACCAGCCAGCCGCCCACGAACGGCCCCACCGCCGACGCCACGCCGGTCAGACCCGACCAGGCGCCGATGGCCCGTGCCCGGTCCTGTTCGCGGAAGTTCGACTGGAGGATCGCCAGGCTCCCCGGGGTCAGCAGCGCTCCGCCCACACCCTGCGCCACACGGCCCGCCACCAGCCACCCGAGGGTGGGCGCGAACGTGCACAGCGCCGACGCCAGGGCGAACAGCGCCACACCCGCCATGAACAGGCGCACCCGGCCGAACCGGTCCGAGAGCGCGCCGCTGAGCAGGATCAGCGCGGACAGCGTGACCATGTAGCCGTTGACGATCCACTGCAACCCGGCCAACCCCGTGTCCAGGTCGCCCTGGATGGCGGGCAGCGCCACCGTCACCACGGTCGAGTCCAGGAAGGCCATCCCCGAACCGAGCACCGTGGCGGTGAGCGTCCACCGGGCCGCGGGGGTTCCCCACGCCACCCCGTCCGCCGGTACCGAAGCGGTCCTTCCCACACCACCCACCTCCGAGGCCCCACAGTACGGCGAGGGCCCTCCCGCCCGGAGGCTGAGGAGGGCCCGCGTGTCGTTCCCGCTGTGGTCATCGGAAGTCGTTCGGGTGTCGGCGGGGTTCTGGAGGATCCAGAGGTTCGTGCCTTCGGGGACGCCCGAACACGGGGCGAAGCGGAGCCCCAGAGAAGACACCGTTCGGGCGCCCCGGGGGCGAGGACCCCGGGGCGCCCGAAGGGAGTGTGACCTACTCGCTGGCCAGCGCCCCGGTGATCGAGGTGGACGCCGCCCGGCGCGCGGGCAGCACCGACGCCAGCAGTCCGGCCAGGACCGCGATCACGATGAACACCGCGATCTGGACGGACGGGATGGCGAAGATCATGTTCGGCAGCACCGCCGCACCGGCGGCCCACCCGAACAGCACACCCAGAGCGATACCGATACCGGCGCCGATCAGGCACAGCAGCACGGCCTCCACGCTCAGCATCCGGCGCAGCTGCCCCCGGGCCAGCCCCAGCGCCCGCAGCAGAGCGGATTCACGGGTGCGCTCCAGCACCGACAGGGCCATCGTGTTGGAGATGCCGAACACCGCGATGATGATCGCCAGACCCAGCATGGCCGCGATGGTGTAGAAGGCGATGTCGAGCATCTGGGTGAACTGGTTCTTCATCTCGGCGGCCGAACCGACCTGCATGGTCGGGTGGTCCTCGACCGCAGTGTAGACCGCGTCGCGCACCTCGGCGGGGTCGGCGCCCTCCGCCGCGCGGACGAAGAGCATCTCGGCCTCGTCCACCCCGGGGAAGGCCCTGGTGAAGTCCTCCTCGGTGACGGTCACGCCGGAGAGCATCTGCATGTCCTCCACCACCGCGACGACCTCCAGGGACAGATCCTCCCCGTTCTCCGAGGAAATGGTGAACGTGTCACCGATCCCGACCCCGGCGTCGTCGGCGTAACTCTGCGCCAGCACGACCTCGCCCGGGTCGAAGCCGGTCAGCTCGCCCTCGACGACGTCGCTGGTGACGTCGACGCCGACCTCGGCGCCCGGATAGGTGTAGACGGGGAGCCCTCCGCCGTCGTCCTGACCGACGAAGGCGCTGCTCTGGCCGAAGACCTGGCCCAGATCCGGCTGGCTCTCCAACGCCACCCGGACCTCGTCGGGAACGGTGGGGAACTCGGGTGCGTCCGACACCTCTTCGGCTCCGCCCCCCTGCTCGGCGGACCCGGCACCGGTCTCCCCGGCGGCGTCCCCCTCGGCGGGCTCGCCCTCGGTGTTCTCGCCGGACGCGGCGGCCCCCTCGTGCTGGCCCGCGGCTGCCTCGGTACCCTCGGTACCCTCGGCGGGAGCCTCCTCGGCGCCCTCGCTCCCACTCTCCTCCGGCTCTTCCATGGAGAACTGCGGGGTGATCTGGTAGTCCACCGGGAACTGCTCCTCGAGCATGCGGGTCATGGTGGCCTCGGTGGAGGAGCTGATGACCGAGTACCCGGTGATGAGCGTGGCGCCCACGGTCAGGGCGATCATCGCGGTGGCCGCACGGCGCGGGCTGCGGGTGGAGTTGTCCACCGCCAGCATGCTCGGCACGCCCACCTTCCGCAGGGGGACACCCACCAGGCGCACGATGCCGCGCACCAGCAGCGGACCCAGCACGACCACGCCCACGAACGCGATCAGAGCGGCGCCGGTCACGATGAACAGCAGGTACGGGCTCATCTCCATCGTCCGGGACAGGGCGACCAGACCGGCCGAGACGGCGAAGGCCAGCAGCCCGAAGACGACGCGGATCCAGCCCGTGCCCTTCTCCAGCCCGGCGGCGGTGGCACTGGTGCGCAGTGCCGCCAGCGGTGCCACCCGGGTGGCGCGCGTGGCCGGGACCAGGGCGGAGAACACGGTCACCACGGTGCCGATCGCCATGCCGACCAGGACCGCCGTCGGCGTGATCACCACGGACACGGAGGTCTCGACGCCCATCATCGGTCCGCCGAAGCGAGCACCGGCCATGCCGACGCCCACACCGGCCAGCACACCCAGGGCGGAGGCGACCAGGCCCACGACCATCGACTCGGCCAGCACCGACCGGAAGACCTGGCCGCGCTTGGCGCCCACACAGCGCAGCAGGGCCATCTCACGCTGGCGCTGCGCGATGAGGATGGCGAAGGTGTTGTAGATGACGATTCCGGCGACGAACATCGCGATGAGCGCGAACAGCAGCAGCGCGACGCGCAACATCTCGGTCTGGCCGCCCACGTTCTCGGCCAGCTCCAGACCGTACTCCTCACCGGTCTGGACCTCGGCCCCGGAGCCGAGCGCCGCGGCCACGGCGTCGGCCACCTCCTCGGGGGTGTGTCCCTCTGCCGCGAGCACGTCGATCTCGCCGTAGCCCTCGGCCCCGGTCATCTCCCGGATGGTGGCCGGATCGAAGATGACGGCGCCCCTGGAGCTGTAGGTCGGGTCCACGCCGAACTCGACCAGTCCGGTGAGGGTGAACTCCCGCTTGTCCTGCTCGGAGTCGAGCACGGTGACCGTGTCGCCGACCGCGAAGCCGGTCTGTTCGGCGGTGGAGGTGGCCAGGGCGATCTCGTCCCCATTCGAGGGCAGCTCGCCCTCGTCGGCGGAGAGACGGCTGGTCCCGTCCAACGCGACCGCGGCGGGCGGCACGAAACCGACCGCGCGGCCGTCGGCGTCCAGGAGTACGGTCTGGTCCTCCAGGATTCCGCCAGCCTCGGCGACCTCGGGCAGGGCGCGGACCTCGTCGAGCTGCTCCCCGGTGAAGGGGACCGGCTCCTCGGGGGGCTCCGGTCCCTCGGGCTCTTCCATCGTGGGTTCGGCGATCGCGTCGACGCTGGTCGCCGAGCCCATCACGGACTCCTCGTAGTTGGCGTTCAGGGTGTCGGCGAAGACCATGGTCCCCGAGACGAACATGACCCCCAGCAGGATCGCCAACACGGTGGTGACGTACCGGGACTTGTGCAGACGCAGCCCGGCCAGTGTGGTGCGCAGCATGTCCCTCAGGCCTCTTCCAGCTTCAGCAGTCGCGCGGAGACCAGCTCGGCGGTGGGTTCGGTGACCTCGTCCACCAGCCGTCCGTCACGCAGGAAGACCACGCGGTCGGCGTAGGAGGCGGCCACGGGGTCGTGGGTGACCATGACGATGGTCTGGTTCAGGTCGCGGGCCGAGTCGCGCAGGAACGCCAGCACCTCGGCCCCCGAACGCGAGTCCAGGTTGCCGGTGGGCTCGTCGGCGTAGACGACCTCGGGCGCGTTGAGCAGGGCGCGGGCCACGGCCACGCGCTGCTGCTGGCCGCCGGAGAGCTTGGCGGGCAGGTGGTGGAGCCGCTCACGCAGGCCCACCACGTCGATGATGTGGTCGAACCGCTGCTTGTCGACCCCGCGCCGGGCGATCTGCGACGGCAGCAGGATGTTCTGCTCGGCGGTCAGCATCGGCAGCAGGTTGAACGACTGGAAGATGAACCCGATCCGGTCGCGGCGCAGCAGGGTCAGCTCGGCGTCGCGCAGACCGGTGATCTGGGTGCGACCCAGGTGCACGGTGCCCGAGGTGGCCACGTCCAGCCCCGCCAGGCAGTGCATCAGGGTGGACTTGCCGGAGCCGGAGGGGCCCATGATCGCGGTGAAGGCGCCGCGGTGGAACTCCACGTCCACACCGGCGAGGGCGTGTACCTGGTTGTCGCCGGTGTCGTAGGTCTTGGTGAGTCCCCGGGCGACCACCACCGGCGGCGGGGTGACCGTGGGGTCGGGCTTCACAGTGGACTCGGTCACGGCAGACAGCTCCAGGAAATCGGGGATGGTGTCGGGAGCCGGGCGGACTCTCCGCCTCGGCACCCACCACGCTAGGTCCGCCGGAACCGCCGGGACGTCCACCGCGGGACCGATCCGTGAGGAGTCCAAAGGGACGACGGAGGGCGGGTTCGCGACTCCTTCGTCGGGTCTGCGCACCGACTTTCGTCGGGGCCGAGCCGGTCACCCAACGTGACGAACTCCGGAGCTGAGGGGCGTGACCTGCGGTGATGAGGAGGACCGACGATCAGACCGTGGGACCAGGCGACCGCGCGGGCGCCGGGAGTCACCAAGTGCGCCGCCGTAGACTCCGCACCATGAGGAGCTGGGACAACGACCGCGGCGGAGCCGTCGGGGGCCTGTGGAACAGGAACCGCGAGTGGTGGTGGAAACGACGCCTGGGCATCGCCGACTGGCTCTACGCCGTGCTTCCCCTCCCGTTCAGCGGGCTCATGCAGCTCGGCTCCGCGACCGGCAGCCCGATCGGCCTGTTCGGCGGTCTCCTCGGCGCCATCCCCCCCGCCCTGGCCTCCCTCAACATCCTGGCCGGACTCGTCGGCGGGTTCGTCCTCTTCGTGATCCCGGTCCTGTGGGCGGGGCTGACGGTGCTCCTGCGGCGAACCGCCCCGCAGTGGCTCCTCGTTACCGGTTTCGTGCTGCTGCTGCTCTTCGCCAACTTCGTCCCCGCGGCGATCGCCCTGTACTCGTACGCGGTGTACCACTCCAACAGGCGTCAGCTGGTGGGCTGGTTCCTTCTGTACGCCCTGGCCATGGTCCTCGCCTACCAGGCCAACATCTTCGGGCAGGTGTTCCTGATCGGGATGCTGCTGGTCGTGCCCATGACCGTCGGCCTGTGGGTGGGCACCCGGCGCCAGCTCATCGACCGGCTCCACGAGCGGGCCGAACGCCTCGAGCGCGAACAGCACATGCTGGCCGACCAGGCCATCACCGCCGAGCGCACCCGCATCGCCCGGGAGATGCACGACGTGGTCGCGCACCGGGTCAGCCTCATGGTCCTGCACGCGGGCGGACTGGAGGTCTCCTCCGACGACCCGCGTACCGTCGAGGCCGCGGGACTCATCCGCACCACCGGCCGGGAGGCCCTCTCCGAGCTGCGGGGCATCCTCGGGGTCCTGCGCGACGACACCGCCGCGGCGCCCACCGCGCCGCAGCCGGTCCTGGCCGACCTGGACCGGCTGGGGGGGGGGNTGGGGGAGTGGCGCGCCGCCGGGATGCCGATCCACCGGGAGGACAGCGGCCGGGTACGTCCGCTGCCGACGGGCATCCAGCGCACCGCCTACCGGATCGTCCAGGAGGGTCTGACCAACGCCGCCAAGCACGCGCCCGGCGCCGCCGTCACCCTGCGCCTGCACTACGGCGCCCACCAGCTGGAACTGGAGGTGGCCAACGATCCCGCCCCGGCCCCGACGGCGCCCATGCCCCGCAGCGGGTTCGGGCTGACCGGCCTGCACGAGCGCGTCGTCCTGTCCGGCGGCAGCCTCAGCGCCGGGGTGTGCGCCGACGGCGGGTGGCGGCTGCGCGCTATCTTGCGAACCGACACCCCACCCGGCACGGAAGAGGTCCCCGACGGTGATCCGTACGCTCCTGGTCGATGACGAGCTCCTGGTCAGATCCGGCCTGCGCATGATCCTGGACTCCGCCCCCGACATCGAGGTGGTGGGTGAGGGCAGCGACGGGGACGAGGGCGTACGCCTGGCCCGGGAGCTCCTACCGGACGTGGTGCTGCTCGACATCCGCATGCCGGGCACCGACGGGATCACCGCCGCCGCACAGCTGGCCGACCTGCCCGAACCGCCCCGGGTGGTCCTGCTGACCACCTTCGACCTGGACGAGTACGTGCACAGCGCGCTGCGGGCCGGAGCCGTGGGTTTCCTGCTCAAGGACACCCCGCCGCGCGACCTCATCGGCGCGGTGCGCACCGTCCACGAGGGCCACGCCATGCTCGCCCCCAGCGTGACCAAACGCATGCTCGAACGCTTCGCCTCGCCCGCGCCCGCCGACTCGGCCGCGGGCCGCACCGAGGCCGAGCGCCGCCTTTCGGTGCTCAGCGAGCGCGAACGCGCGGTGCTGGTCGCGGTGGCCCAGGGCATGTCCAACGCCGAGGCCGGGCGTGACCTGGGCATGCGCGAGGCCACGGTGAAGGCGCACGTCAGCCGGATCCTGGCCAAGCTGGAGATGTCCAACCGGGTGCAGGCCGCCATCCTGGCCCACGACGCGGGCTGGGCCTGAGGCTCCGACGGCCCGGACACGAACACCCGCCGCCCGGACGGGCGCCGCCGCCCGCGTCGGTCTACCGCCCCGTCGTCCTCCCATGGTCCAGCAGCGAACGCACCCGCGACGGGGTCGCGCCCACCGCCCGTCGCAGACGTTCGGTGAAGTGGGAGTGACTGGAGTAACCGAGGGAGGCGGCCAGGGCGGCCAGGTCGTCGGCGCCCTCCGCCAGGGCCCGCAGCGCGGACGCGACGCGCAGCCGTTCCCGGAACCCGTGGAGGGTGACGCCCTGCACCGCGCGGAAGACCCGGGCCAGGTGGTAGGGGGAGCAGCCCGTCGCGGCGGCGGCCGTGTCGAGGAGCCGGGGGATCGGCTCGGCGTGGTGTTCGGCGACGAAGGCGGCGGCGGAACGGGCGACGCGGCGGTGGGAGGGCGACGCCCGGGTGTCCCTCCGCCTCGCTCCGGCGGCCGTGACGACCTCTCCCACACGGACGAGGGCCAGTTCCCGCACGGCGTCCGGATCTCGGACACGTTCGCGCAGGGCACGGCGGAACACCAGCGTCCCCAGCTGCTCGCGTGCGTCCAGCACCAGACCACCGGACGGGCCCTCCCCGACCGCCTCGCCCCACAACCGGTGGGACAGGGCGATCACCACGCACGCGTCCCCGCCTCCGGCCGGATGCCCGAAGCGGTAGGGCTCCTCCGCCTCGAGGAGGAGGGCGCTCCCCGGTTCCACGACGTGCGGTGTCCCCCGGACCTCGCAGGAGAACACACCGTCCACCGGCAGCACCAGACGGGGCAGCTCCGCGGCCTCCTCCGCGCCCAGCGGCGCGCGCGGGGCCGAGCAGAGCACGTCGGTGACCCGTACCCCGCCGAGGTCGGCGAGGGAGGCGCTACGCAGGGGAGGGGAGTGGCTCACCGGGCGGAGGAGCGCGCCGCGGCGAGGCCGTCTCCGACGAGGTCGTAGTGCGCCGAGTGCTCGTCGAACCGCTCCAGGAGGGCCCTGGCACGTTCCGGTACCACCGACGCCTCCGGATCGCCTCCGGTGAACGCGGCGACCGCGTGCATGTCGTCGAAGGACATCACCGTCACGAACTCCACCTCATCCCCGTTCTCCGGGCGGCGCCACGCCTCCAGACCGCGCAGTCCCGGTACGTTCCGCGCGGCGATCCCGGGGAGGACCTCGCCGAGCAGCAGCCGTTCGTAGGCGTCCGCGTTGGCGGTGGAGGCCCACCCGTGCCACAGCCGTCTGATCATCGTGCTCCTCCTCGTCACCGTCGAACACGTCACTTCGCACGATCATCCCCGTCCCCGTCTCGCGGCGCTGCCATGATCCTGCTCGGTCGCGCACACGGTGCGCCCCGTCCGTGCGTCCGGGCCCCGGCGTCCCCGGGGCGGGGACCGGATAGGGTCACGGTCGACCTCGTTCCCCCGACGAAGGAACCGACCGTGTCACCGCTCCCCTCCTGGCACAGGAAGGTCCTGCCCCGCGTGCTCGGCGGGTTCGGCCTGCTCATGGGCGCCTTCATGGGCAGTTTCGTGGTCAGGTTCACCGAGTCGCCCACGCTCCTGGCGCTGTACGCGTCCGCGGTCCTGGCCTGGTTCGTCTGGTTGGACCGGTCTGGGTCTCGTCTTCGGGGCGGAACCGTATCCGGGCTCCTCCGAGCGGGGAACGCCCGCGGGGGACGCGCGGCCCCTGTCGGGCATGCGGGCGGGGCTGGGCCACATCGGGCTGGTGATCCTGTCCTGGATGGTTCCCGTGGGGTCTTCGCACACCTGGCTGCTGTTTCCCAGCATGATGTTCATCCTCGCGGTCATCATCGGCATACCTCGGCCACCACAGGCCGAGGACGGGGAGGGACACGGGGACCCGCGCGGGTGACACACCTCACGAGGCCTCGTCGGGCTCTCGCGGCCGTACCCGTGCGCCCGGAATCCCCGCAGATGGGCGGGGATGGGCCGTTGCCCACCTCGGTTGCGTTTACCGACGGGTAGCTCGGTACGCTGCAAGGCGATCCCACCCCCTTGCGACACCATGTCGCAACGTCACGTCGTGGCTGATCACAGCAGCCGCAGGAGAAGAGGAGCCCCTATGTCGCGCTCGGTACTGGTCACCGGCGGCAACCGCGGAATCGGCCTGGCCATCGCCCGTGAGCTGGCCGCGGGCGGAGACGACGTCGCGGTGACCTACCGTTCCGGCGAGCCCCCGGAGGGCCTGCTGGGCGTCCGCTGCGACATCACCGACTCCGCGCAGGTCGACGCCGCCTTCAAGGAGGTCGAGGAGGCGCAGGGCCCCGTCGAGGTGCTCGTCGCCAACGCCGGGATCACCAAGGACCAGCTCCTCGCCCTCATGAGCGAGGACGACTTCTCCTCCGTCCTGGACACCAACCTCACCGGCTCCTTCCGCGTCGCCAAGCGCGCCGTGCGCGGCATGATGCGCAAGCGTTCCGGCCGCATCATCCTCGTCTCCTCCGTGGTGGGCCTCATGGGCTCGGGCGGGCAGGCCAACTACGCCGCCTCCAAGGCCGGTCTCGTCGGTTTCGGCCGCTCCCTGGCCCGCGAGCTCGGTTCGCGCAACATCACCGTCAACGTCGTCTCGCCCGGTTTCGTCGAGACCGACATGACCGCCGCCCTGCCCGAGGAGCGCCAGGCCGAGATCAAGAAGAACGTCCCCCTGGGCCGCATCGGCTCCACCGACGACATCGCCAGGACGGTGGGTTTCCTCGCCGGGCCCGGCGGTGCCTACATCACCGGCGCCGTGATCCCCGTCGACGGCGGCCTGGGCATGGGCCACTGACCGGCGCCACCCGACCGGCGCCACGCCCCCTTCCACCTCCAGCCACCGGAAGGGCCCCCTTCCGCGTAACGGACCAAAGACAGGACGGACGACCCGAACCATGGGAATCCTCGAAGGTAAGCGCATCCTCGTCACCGGGGTGCTCACCGACTCCTCCATCGCCTTCCACGTGGCCCGACTCGCCCAGGAGCAGGGCGCCACGGTCGTGCTCACCGGCTACGGCCGTCTGAGCCTGGTGGAGCGCATCGCCAAGCGCCTGCCCGAGACGCCCCCGGTCCTGGAGCTGGACGTCACCGACGACGAGCAGCTGAACAGCCTGGCCGCCCGCGTGGGTGAGCACGTCGACGGCCTCGACGGCATCGTGCACTCCATCGGCTTCACGCCGCAGGAGGCCCTGGGCGGCAACTTCCTCAACACCGAGTGGTCGGACGTGGCCACGGCCATGCACACGTCCACCTTCTCCCTGAAGTCGCTGACCACCTCCCTGACGCCGCTGATGGGCAACGGCGGCTCGGTCGTGGCGCTGGACTTCGACAACAGCGTCTCCTACCCCATCTACGACTGGATGGGCGTCGCCAAGTCCGCGCTCACCTCCACCGCCCGGTACCTGGCCCGCTACGTCGGTGAGCAGGACATCCGGGTCAACCTGGTCTCCGCCGGGCCGCTGAGCACCATGGCCGCCCGCAGCATCCCCGGGTTCAGCGAGCTGGCCAAGCACTGGCCCGAACGCGCCCCGCTGGGCTGGGACGTCACCAACCCCGAGCCCGCCGCCAAGGCGGTCGTGGCGCTTCTGTCCGACTGGTTCCCCGCCACCACCGGCGAGATCGTCCACGTCGACGGCGGTTTCCACTCCACCGGCGCCTGATCCGCGGACCGAGGCCGGGAACGCCCCGGTCGGGCCGCACGCGCGTGCGATAGGTTGACGCGGGCGGGGCCACCCTTCGGGGGTGCCCCGCCCGCTTGCCGTTGCGGTGCCGGTGCGGCGTGTACACCCGTGTGCCCGAAGCGACCCGTGTGACCCTGGCAGGCGGCTGGAGAAGCCACGACCGAAGGGGACGGTATGGATCTGGGACTGTCGGGGGCGCGGGTCGCCGTGACCGGGGCCAGCAGGGGGATCGGCCGGGCCATCGCCCAGGTGTTCGCCGAGGAGGGCGCCGACCTGGCGCTCTGCGCGCGCACCCCCGAGCCGCTGGCCGAGGCCGCCCGTGAACTGGAGAGCACCGGCGCGAAGGTGTTCTCACGCCCCCTGGACGTCACCGACCACGACGCGCTCCCCGTATTCGTCGACGACGCCGCGGCCGAGCTCGGCGGTCTGGACGTGCTGGTGTCCAACGTCTCCGGTGGCAGCGCGCCCACCCCCGACCAGTGGGAACGGGGCTTCGCGGCCGACGTCATGCCGTTCGTGCGCCTGGCCGAGGCGGCCGAACCCCACCTGCGGAGCTCGGAGCGCGGCGGCTCGGTGGTGCTGGTCTCCACGACCTCCGCGCTGCACGTCACCGAGCCCGCCGGTCCGCGTTCCTACGGCGCGGTCAAGGCGGCCCTCAACCACCACGCGGCCTCGCTGGCCCGCGCGTGGGCGGGCGAGGGGATCCGGGTCAACACCGTCTCGCCGGGGCCGATCGAGTTCCCGGGAGGGGGCTGGGACCGCCGCCGGAACAACGACCCGGAGCTCTACGAGTCCATCCGCGAGCGCATTCCCCACGGGCGCCTCGGACGTCCCGAGGAGGTCGCCCGCGCGGTCGTTTTCCTGGCCGGCCCGGCCGCCACCTTCGTCACCGGGCAGAACCTGGTGGTCGACGGCGGGTTCCTCGACCGGGTCTGAGGGGTTCCGGGTGCATCCGGAGGGGCGGGGAACGCGCGAGCGGGTTCGTGCGGTGCCTGGTGTCCGGCTCTCCGCCCCCGATGCCTGGTGTCCGGCCTTCGGTTGCCGGTGCCCGCGCCCCCGTTCACGCGCGGGGCGCGGGCACCGCGCCGTCAGGCGTGCGACCGGTCGCCGCGATGCGCCCGGAGGCGCAGGACGGTGACGGCGGCGCCGAGCACGCCCGCGACCAGCAGCGCCACCGACACGTCGGGCAGCCAGGTCAGGGCCGGGCGCAACCCGAAGCCCGCCACCAGCCACACCGCCGTGCCCGCCGCGACGAGCCCGAGGAACGACCACAGCGCCGTCGCCCACGGGCGGGGCCGCCGGACCCTTATGGCCGCGACGCCCCCCGCCCCGAGTGCCACCGCGGCGGCGGTCGGCACCCACACGGCCGCCGGGTACAACGGGTCGGAGCCGGGGGAGGCAGGGGAGTCGCCGCCCGCGACCAGGTGGGCCAGTCCGAAGGCGACCGCCTGGATTCCTCCGTCGCGCAGCACGCCGTAGGCGTTCTGGAGGACCACCACCGCACGTTCGTGGCCGGGCAGCAGCACGACCATCGACGCGTGCCCGGGGGTGGCGCCGCCGTGGAAGACGATGGGTTCGTCGAGGTCGTCCAGGGCGGTGTCGCGCCAGCCCAGGCCGTACTCCTGGTCCGAGCCGGGAACGGGGACCGTTCCCGTCCGCGCCCGTTCCAGGACGGCGGCGTCGAGCACGGGCGGGTCCGCGTCCAGCTGCGCTTGCGCGAACGCGGACAGGTCGGTGAGGTCACCGCCCAGGTAGCCGTAGGACACACCGGCGTCGTCCACGCCGTCCGCGTCGGCCACCTGAACGCCCCACAGCGTGCGGTGTCCGGGTGTCAGCCCCGCCTCCCGGGCCTCCTCCGCGCTGACGAAGGCGCCGTCCATCCCCAGCGGGTCAAGGACGCTGGTGCGCAGGTGGGCGGCGAAGTCCCCCGTCACCTCCTCGATGACCGCGCCCAGTACCAGGTAGTTCGCGCTGCTGTACTCGTGGGTGCCCGGGTCCCCCGGATCGGAGGCGGCGATCCGCGCCACCCGCGCGTCGAAGTCCGCCGACCCCTCCCCGTGGACGTCGCTGGTGGAGAGCGCGACGTCGGAGGTGAGCCCCGAGGTCTGGGTGAGCAGGTCGCGCACCGTGGGGTCGGCGCCGAAATCGCCGAAGGCGGGCAGGTACTCCGCGACCCGCGCGTCCAGGTCGAGGCGTCCCTCCTCGGCCAGGACCAGCGCGGCGGTGGCGGTCACGGGTTTGGCCACCGATCCCCACAGGAACGGGGTGTGCTCGTCGACCGGCGCGCCGTCACCGTCCACGCCGTGGAGCCCCTGGTGCTCGACCCCCTCCGGTCCGATCACGGCGTAGGCCAGTCCGGGGGTGTCGGTGGCCTCCATCCGCTCCCGCGCGTAGGAGTCCAGGGTGGCGGGGGTGACCGCGGGCGCGGGTGGTGGTGCGGCGGGGGCCGAGGGTGACGCGAGGGCTGCGGAGGCCACGAGGACTGCGGGGACCACAGGAGCCAGGGCGAGCAGGAGGGCGAGGGGAGTGCGCACGAGGACCTTCCTATAACCGTATGTCCATACGATTATTACCGTACCCTGATACGGTTATCCAGTGCCGAGAACCGCAGACCACGCCCGAAGGCGCGCGCAGATCACCGACGCCGTGTGCGGGCTGATCGCCGAACGAGGGCTGGACGCCGTGACCGTGGCCCGCACCGCCTCCCGCGCGGGTATCTCCGTCGGTCTCGTGCAGCACTACTTCCCGTCCAAGGACGACATGCTGCTGCACGCGTTCGAGCGGGTGAGCGGGGCCGTCGCGGCCCGTGTCGCGGACATCACCAGCGAGGGGACGCGCCACGAGAGGTCCATCGCAGAGATCGTGCTGGCCGCGCTGGCCGAGCACCTGCCGCTGGACGAGGCGCGCCGCGCGGAGTTCCGGGTGACGCGTGTCTTCGCGGGCCGGGCCCTGGAGAACCCGGCCCTGGCCGAGGTCGACGCGCGTACCGCCGCCGGGCTGCACGCGGAGATCGCCCGGGCCGTCGGCAACGGTGTGGAGTGCGGCGAGGTGGAACCGGGCGTGGACGCCGACACGGCCGCCGCGCGTGTCGCCGCCGTGCTCGAAGGGCTGGCCACCCAGGTGTACCGGGGCGCGCCCGGCGCGGCCGATCGCGCGTGGGAGGTGCTGCGGGCCGAGGTGGCCGCCGTCTTCACGGGGGAGTGCAGCCAGTACGTCCGCTGAGGGTGGCGGGGTGTCGGCGGGCGCCCCGGCGCGGAGGGACGCCCCGGTTCAGTCGCCCGGGGGGCCGTCGTCGACGGGCGTGCTGAGCCGCTGGGTCTCCGCGTTCAGGATGTCGATCGTGTTGGTGACGTAGTCCGTGATCGCGGCGAGTTCGGCGTCGTCGTACTTGGCCATCAGGCCGCCCATCGCCCGTGAGAGCCCCGTGAGGGCGTCGGAGAGGTCGGGGCGCGCGTCGCTGTTCGCCGAGATGAGGACACGCCGCCGGTCCGCGGGGTCGGGTGTGCGCCGGACGTGGCCCAGGCGGGACAGCCGGTCGACGAGGCCGGTGACCGCTCCGGGGGTCAGGCCCGTCAGTTCGGCCAGCGCGCCCGCGGTGAGCGGGCCCTCGCGTTCGATCAGCCCGAGTGCCCGGTGGTCGAGCGCGCGCAGCCCCAGACGTTGGCCGACGGCCTCGTGGAAGAGCACGACGGCGGTGCTCAACCGCCACCCGAGGTCGGCGCCCCCTGCGGCCGGGTTGGTGTCTGCGTCACTCACGTCCCGATGGTTCCCTCTCTCCCGAGTGTGGCGATCCTGCTTCAGTCTAGCCTATATTTTAGTTTACTGAACTAAAATAATTTCCCCGCGGCTGCTGGGAGTCGGGAGAGCACGATGACAAAGAGCACGATCACCCTCACGGCGGCCGCGCGCGTCCACCTGCGTCTGGCCCTGGAGCCCCCGCGCTGGGCGCTGGCCTTCTACGTCCGCCACCTCGCCCTGGTGGTGGGTGTGTCCCTCGTCCCCGCGGCCGAGCGCTTCACGGCGGCGTTGTGGGGTGATGCGTGGTCGACGCCGGTGCACGTCGCCCTGGAGGTGCTCGCCGAGGGCACGCGGGTGGTCCTGATCCTCCTGGTCGTCCGCATCGCCATCCTGGGGGACGAGCGGGTCCGGCGGGGGCGTCACCTGGGCGACGGCCGCCGTGCCCGGACGTTCCTCGACCGGCGGTGGCCCAGCCTGCTGGTGCAGGCGGGGTTCCTGCTCGCGCTCTTCGTCGTCTTCTCGGTCGTTCCGGAGCAGGTCGTGCCCCTGTGGGTGCCCGCCCCGGCGGAGGACCTCTACTGGGCGCTCCTGCTCGCGGTCAAGAACGTCACGGTCATCGCCTTCACCTTCGTCTGGATGGTCGCCGCCGTCCGCCAGATGCTCGTCGAGGGGGGGCGCCCG
>NZ_ANAX01000199.1 GCF_000341065.1 Nocardiopsis halotolerans DSM 44410
TGCTGGAGGAGCCGTCCGAGACCGCGGGGACATGAGGGGCCGTCCCCGCATGGGGTGAGACGGATGGTTGTCCACAGGGGAGAAGTACCGCTGGTGCGGGGCGTGGCGGGCTGACTAGGCTCGATTTCGGGGGCGTCCGAGCCGCTCGTGAGCGTGTCACGCGCCCCCAAATCCAGTCTGACGGGCCTTCTCACCCGTCACCAAGCCCCCGCCTCCGCCTGTGGACAACCATCCCCGCGTGCGCGGGGAGCACGACCCGGGCCGCGATATCCCGGACGGTTACGTGGGGCCATCCCCGCGTGCGTGGGGCCACGTTGGCGGTCTTCCCCTTGTGGGTACGGGGCAGCGGACCATCCCCACGTGTGTGGGGAGCACCTGAGGGTGCCCCGGATGTCGGTGATCGCGGTGGGATCATCCCCACGTGCGTGGGGAGCGCGACCCCGAGACCTCGGTCGCCAGCCTGTGGGCCGGGCCATCCCCGCGTGCGTGGGGAGCACCAGCGCCCCACCGCCGCTCTCCTCGCCGACGTGGGGCCATCCCCGCGTGCGTGGGGAGCACTGACGTTGTCCGCCATGTCCCTCTCCTAGGGTGGGGCCATCCCCGCGTGTGTGGGGAGCACAGTTCCTGACCTACGGTCCTACCCCTCCCGAAGGACCCTCGCCAGGCGGGTCGTCCGCTCCTTCGCCGCGTTCTCCCGCACGCCCGTCGCCAAGCCGCCACCGGTCGCGTCCACCAGCGACACGTGCCGTGTGGCCCGGGTCAGCGCCGTGTACACCTGCGGACGCGACACCGGCACCTCCGGCGGGAACACCGCCACCACGGCGGGCCACCGGCCCCCGTGCGCGGCGG
>NZ_ANAX01000200.1 GCF_000341065.1 Nocardiopsis halotolerans DSM 44410
GGGCGCAGCGCCGACGGGTCGGCGACCCGCACCCGCGCGCCACCGACCAGCTCCACCACGGCCCCGTCGCCCACCTCGCGCAGACGACCCGTGTCACCCGGCCCGTATCCCGGACCGTCCGCCGCGAGCAGCACCCGGTCACCCACGTCGAAACCACCATGCGCGCCGGGTCCCGGATTCAGCTTCTCCTTGCACGCGGCGTTCACCGCACGCGCGCCCGCCGGGCCGTCCTCCCGCGCGGTCACCACCTGCACGTGTTCCGCCCCGATCCCCAGAGCGCGCGGAATCGAGTCCGTCACCAGCTGCACCACCCGGTGCACCGCCTCCTCGGCCGACGCCGCTGGCACCCGCACCACCTCGCGTTCGGGTGCCGCCACCTCGGTGACCTCACCACCGGCCACGGCCGCCGCCAGTTCCGCGATCGGTCCCGGCGCATCGTCGCCAGCCACCTCGGCCACGTGTGCGGTCCGGGACGTGGCGATGTCCAGCACCACCTGGCCCGGCGTCGCAGACGGGGCCTGGTGCGGATCGGCCAGCAGTACCAGGTGGGCGTCGTCCGCGCACACCGACGCCAGTTCGGCCGCGCGGGCCACGCCCACCGACATCGCCTCGCACAGCACCACCAGCCCGGCCTTCACCGGCGCCTGCGCCAGGAGTTCGGGCAGCGTCACCGCCCGCACGGGAGACTTCCCGGTCTCCTTGCCCTCCCCGGTTTCTCCAGCCTCCCCGGCTTTCTCGGCTTCTCCGGCCCCTCCGGTCCCCTGATCCTCCTCGGACTCCGCGGACTCCTCCGCCCCCTCGGCCTCGGACTTCCCGCCACGAACCCGCGCCAGCTCGGCGTTGACCGCCGCGGCGGCCTGCGCGGTGGGCGCGGCCACCGCGATCCCCACCTGACTCTCGGTGGCGATCGCGTCCAAGCACACCAGTGCCCGCGCGATCTCCGCGGCGTCACCGGGCCCGTGCCGCAGCACCGTCACCGGACGCAGGGCCACCGTCACCAGTGCGTCGCGCGTGCGCTCCGAAACCGTGAACCCGCCGCTCTCGACCGCCCCGTCCACCGTCTCGCCAGCGGTCACCAGGTCCATGATCGGGTCGTTGCCGCCGATCAACCGCAGCAGCTGGTCACCCAGCCTCTGTTCGGCGTGCCCCACGTCCGGCAGCGCGTAGAAGCGTTCCGGGTCGGGCAGGTCCGGCACTCCACCTTCGGCGAAGTCGAAGTCCTCGTCATCATCGTCGCCCTCGTCGGTGCTCTCCAGCACCACGGCGCTCCCGTCGGCGACCGCGGCCTCCAGCGCGGTGCCCGGATCGGCCACCCCGAGCTTGCCGACCACCGTGGCCAGCCGCTTCTCCTCCACCACGGTGTGCCCCCGCGCCGCGGACATCCGCAGCACGTGCGCGGTGAACGCCGCCAGCCGCCGGGGGTCGTCGGGCCGTGCACCCTCACCCAGGTGCCTGCGGGCACAGAAGTCGGCCTGCTCCACGGTCACCTGCGGCAGGGGCCGGAG
>NZ_ANAX01000201.1:0-7564 GCF_000341065.1 Nocardiopsis halotolerans DSM 44410
GCGGCGCCCGGTCCCAGCACGGCCAGCAGCCGGGGCGCCAGGGCGCGCGGCGCGCCCATCCGGTCAAGGACGGCACTGACCTGTTCGACAGCCTCGGACACCTCGGACGGTCCCCCTCGTCATGCGGTTCACGGACCCTGGGAGCCTATCGACTGACGGCGACGCTCAGCTCCCGGTTCCGCGGCCCGTCCGCCGCCGTCTCCCCGAACCCCCGGAGCCCGCCCCCGCCTTCCGCGAACCCTCCGCGCCCCCGGCGGCGCCCTCGCCCCCGACGCTGTTCCCGTCACTTCCCCCACCGGTCACCTGCCGCACGGCCGCGCACGGGTCGGTGGTGGGGGAGGACTCCTGGATGGCGACGGCCGCACGCTGGGCGATGCCACGGAACAGCTCACGCGTGGGCGCGTCCAGCCCGCCCAGAATCCGTCCCTCCACCCGCTCCACGCGTGCGCGGGCACCGGCCAGGACCTCGCGGCCGTGTTCGGTGGCGCACACCCGCCGCACCCGCCGGTCGCCGGGGTCCACCCGGCGCCGCACCAGGTCGGCCTCCTCCAGGTCGTCGAGCAGGTAGGTCATCACACTGCGGTCGATCAGCAGCCGCTCGGCCAGGGCCGCCTGGGTGGGGGGTTCGTCCAGTGAGACGGCGCCGAGCACGTGGTAGCCGCGGCTGCCGTGCGGGATGTCGGNTCCGCCTCCACCCGCTCGTGCCACCGGCGCAGGACCACGGCCAGCGACCACCCCAGGTTCGTGTCCGGGGCCCCGGTGGCGGCCGATCCCCCGGTCGAGGCGGCGTTCGTGCCCTCGTCCGGGTCCCCGGCCGAAGCCGCGTCCGGCTCCGGGGCCGAGGGGCGCGCGGGTTCCGGAGTGGTGGGTGCCATGCCCCGAGGCTACCAGGAATAGGTGGTTCACAAGATATGTTGCTAGGAACATCATTGGCACGGCAAACTAGTTTCGGCCCCGAGGAGCCCCTCATGCCCGACTACGGACACCCACTCCAGTTCGGCACCTTCGTCACACCCACGGCGCAGGACCCCGACCGGGCCGTCACGCTCGCCGAACTCACCGAGGCGGCCGGACTGGACCTGGCCACCTACCAGGACCACCCCTACAATCCAGGCTTCCTGGACACCTGGACCCTGCTCAGCTGGGTCGCCGCACGCACCACCCGCCTACGGGTGTCGGCCAACGTGCTCAACCTGCCCCTGCGCCCGCCAGCGATGCTCGCCCGCTCCGCGGCCACACTGGACCTGCTCTCCAGCGGCCGCCTCGAACTCGCCCTGGGCGCCGGGGCCTTCTGGGACGGCATCGAGGCCATGGGCGCCCGGCGCCTCACCCCGCGCCAGGCCGTCGACGCGCTCAGCGAGGGCCTCGACATCATCCGCGCCGTCTGGGACACCGACACCCGCGGCGGCGTCCGCGTCGACGGAGAACACCACAGCGTGCGCGGCATGAAGCGCGGCCCCGCACCCGCTCACGACATCGGCATCAGCCTGGGCGCCTACAAACCCCGCATGCTCCGCCTGGTCGGCACCAAGGCGGACGGCTGGCTGCCCAGCCTCGGCTACCTCAAGCCCGAGGAGATGGCCGGAGCCAACCGCACCATCGACGAGGCCGCGCTGGCCGCCGGGCGCGACCCACGCCAGGTCCGCCGGATGCTCAACCTGGGCCAGAACGCCTTCCTCCCCACCGGCAGGGGTTTCCTCCAGGGCCCGCCCGAGCAGTGGGTCGACGACCTCCTGCCCCTGGTCCTCGAACACGGCTTCTCCACCTTCATCGTGGCCGCCGACGACCCCCGCACCATCCAGACCTTCGGCGCCGAGGTCGCCCCCGCCCTGCGCGAGGCCGTCGACCGCGAACGCGCCGACGCGGGCACCGCCACCGGACCCGCGCGGGCCGCCGCCTCCCTGGCCGCGCGCCGCCCTGGCATCGACTACGACGCCGTCCCCGCGGACCTGCGCGACCACGCCGTCGAACCCGGCGACCGCGCCTACCCCCGCTTCCGCCACGGCTACATGCGCCACGGCTCCCCGGGCCTGGTCCTGCGCCCGGAGAGCGCCGAGCAGGTCGCCGAGGCACTCGACTACGCATACGCCCAGGAGGCCTCCCTCCACGTGCGCAGCGGCGGCCACGGCATCAGCGGCCGCTCCACCGGCGACGGCGGTGTCGTCGTCGACCTGGGACGGATGAACCGGACCGAGGTCCTCGACCCCGGTACCGGGCTGGTCCGGCTCGGCGCCGGCGCCCGCTGGGGGGAGGTCGCCGACACCCTCGCCCCGTACGGCCTGGCGCTCAGCTCGGGTGACCACGGGGGCGTCGGCGTGGGCGGGCTGGCCACCACCGGCGGCGTGGGCTACATGGGCCGCGCCCACGGTCTGACCATCGACAACGTCACCGCCGTCGAGGTCGTCACCGCCGACGGAACGCTCCTGCGCGCCGACGCCGACCACCACCCCGACCTGTTCTGGGCCATGCGCGGCGCGGGCGCCAACTTCGGCGTGCTCACCGCCGTCGAGGCCACGGCCGCCCCCGTCCGCGACGTCGTCCTCGGCCAGTTCGTCTACGACGCCACCGACACCGGCGCCTTCCTGCGCGCCTGGGGCGAGATCGCCGAGGCCGCGCCGCGTGAGGTGACCGCCTTCCTCACCATGGGCCCGGCGCGCGGCGGACGCGGTCCCGCGGCCCAGGCCATGGTTGTCCACGCGGGTGACGACACCGACTCGGCCGTCCGCGCCCTGGAACCCTTCCTCACCGTCGGTCCGGTCCTGGACCAGCGGGCCCAGCTCGCGCCCTACCCCGCGATCCTGGTCCGCGACGACGGACCGCACCAGGGCCACGGGCTGCCCGTGGCGCGCTCGGGCCTGCTGCGCCACATCACCCCGGACGCGGCCGAGGGGTTGGGTGAGCTGCTCGGCTCCGGCGACGTCATGTTCATGCAGCTGCGTCAGGTCGGCGGAGCGGTCAACGACGTTCCGGTCGACGCCACCGCCTACGCCCACCGGTCGCAGAACTTCTCACTGGTGGCCATGACGGCGACCCGCGGCGCCGCGCGGCTGGACGGGCGCTGGGCGGACCTGGGGAAGCACCTGGACGGGATGTACCTGAGCTTCGACACCCGCACCGGCCCCGAGGTCCTGGGCCAGGCCTTCCCCGAGCCCACCCTCGGCAGGCTGCGCGCCCTCAAGGCCGAGTACGACCCGCGGAACGTGTTCGACACGAACTTCCCGATCCCGCCCGCCGCCCGGGGCTGAGGGCACCGGAACCGGCGGAGGTACGCGCGTGCGGACGCTCCGACGCCGTGCCGACCGGTGGGACACGCTGACCGGTGGGACGTCCCGACCGGGGGAGAACCCTCGTCCGGCGTTCCAGCCGCGCGCCCGTCCTCGGGGGAGGGAAGGAGGAAGGAGGAGGAAAGGAAGGGGGCCTCGGTGTCAGCGCTCGTGGCGGGCCGTGGCGTCGTCGAGGGCGTCGCGGATCTTGGGCGGCAGCTCCACGCCCTCCACGCCCAGGATCTCCTCCAGCTGCGGAAGGGTGCGCGGCCCGACCACCGCCGCCGCCACGCCCTGCTGGTCGCGCGCCCAACTCAGCGCCACCGCCAACGGCGACACGCCCAGCCCCTCGGCCGCCGTGCACACCGACTCCACCACCCGGCGGCTGCGGTCGTCCAGGTAGGGCTCCACGTACGGCGCCATGTGGGGGAACGCCCCCCGCGAGTCCGGCGGCGTCCCGTTGCGGTACTTGGCGCTGAGCACCCCGCGGCCCAGCGGCGACCACGCGATCAGGTGGGCCTCGACCGCGGACGCGGCGGGCCGCAGCCCGTGGTCGGCGCTCCGGTTGAGCAGCGAGTACTCGCTCCCCACGCTCACCAGCGGCACGCGCCCGGGCCGTGCGCGTTGCCAGGTGGCCAGGGCCGCGAACTGCCACGCCTCCAGGTTCCCCGCGCCCACGTAACGGGCCTTGCCCGCGGCCACGGCCGCCTCCATCGCGGCCAGCGACTCCTCGGCCGGGGTGGCCGGATCGAACACGTGCAACTGCCACAGGTCCACGTAGTCGGTCTGCAGGCGCCGCAGCGAGGCGTCCAGGGAGGCCAACAGGTGCCGACGGGAGGCGTCCACCGGCCGGTAGCCCTCGGGGGTGTGGCCGGTCTTGGTGGCCACCACCACGTCCTCGCGGCGCACCGAGGCGCGCAGCAGACGCCCCAGGATCCGCTCGCTCTGGCCGCCCGTGTAGATGTCCGCGGTGTCCACGAGCGTGCCGCCCGCGTCGACGAACGCGGTGAGCTGCTGCCCGGCCTCCTCCTCGGAGGTGTCCTTGCCCCAGGTCATCGTGCCGAGAGCGGTACGAGACACCCAGAGTCCTGATCTGCCCACCTGTCGCTGTTCCATGCGGCGGAGAGTACCGTGTCCGTCCGACGCCGTCCCCGCGTACGCCCTCGCCGCGTCCTCTCCGACGCGGCCATGACTGGGGCGTTCGCCGCGGCAGCGGCCGGATCGGCCCCCGGGGGCCGGAGCCCAACCTGGTGGCCCGGAGCCGGTGGCCCGGGACCAGTGACGCGGGGCCGGTGGTGTGGGACCCGCGGCACGGAAGCGGCCGCCCCGCAGGCGGAGATCGCCACACGACGTGGAATGGTCCGGCAGGTGACGGGGATCGACCGCCCGGGGCCGGAGTCGTCCACAGGCTCACGAACGGGCTGGTGGGAGGAACCACCGCCGGATTACCGTGGATCCGGGGGCGCCGTTGGCGTCCTTCGGGGCCCATGGTCCCCCGAATCCACCCTCGCACCTCCCACCCGAATCCCTCCAGCCCCTCCTCCCGGCTGTGGACAACCTCCTCCATCCGCGACCGCCCGGGCTCCTGCCCTCCCACCCGGTACGGGCCTAACCTTGTGCCCATGGCCACACCAGCAGGAACCCAGGACACCCAGCCCCCTCCCGAAACGGTCACCCTCATCCTCATCCGACACGGGATGACCGACGTCACCGGGCCACGCCTGGCCGGGCGCGCCGAGGGCGTCCACCTCAACGACACCGGCCACACCCAGGCCGCCCGACTGGCGGGTCGGCTCACCGGACTCCGCCCGGCCGCCCTGGTCTCCAGTCCGCTCGAACGCTGCCAGGAGACCGCCGAGGCCGTCGCCGCCCAGCTCGGCGTTCCCGTCACCACCGACGAGCGTTTCGTCGAGTGCGACTACGGTTCCTGGACCGGGCGCGGTATCGCCGAACTGTCCGACGAACCCCTCTGGCGCGTCGTGCAGGACCACCCCAGCGCCGTACGCTTCCCCGGCGGGGAGGCGCTCGCCGCCGCCTCCGCGCGCGCCGTCGAGGCCGTCCGCGACTGGAACAACCGCCTGCTCACGTCGCCGCGGGACTCCTTCGCCGACGCCACGCCCCCGGACGCCACCGCGGTCACCGACCCGGCCGCCGCTCCGTCCTCCGCCGCGCCCCCCGTCCCACCCGTGTACGTGGTGTGCAGCCACGGGGACATCATCAAGTCGATCGTCGCCGATGCCCTCGGCATCCACCTGGACCTCTTCCAGCGCGTGCGCGTGGACCCCTGTTCGGTCACCTCGATCACCTACACGCGCACCCGTCCCTTCCTCAACAAGCTCAACGACACCGGGGAGAGCCTGGCCGCCAGCCTGCCCACCCCGGCCGAGGCCAGCGGCGACGCCGTCGTCGGTGGCGGAGCCGGTGCACAGGAGTCCACCGCCGAGGTTTCCTGAGCGTTCCGTGTCCCGGGTCCGCCGTCCGAGGCGCCGTGCGGGCCCGGGACCCCGGAACCTCTCCCCGGAGAGCCGAGGTCCGGGATGCCAGAACCACCCCCGGAGACCCGGAACCACTCCGGAACCACCCCGGAACTTCCGGAACCGCATTCCGCGGCGCCTGGCCCGTACCCGCGAGGGCCACCGAATCCGCGCTCCGGAACCCGCGTCCCGCCCCGGTCGGACCGGCCACCCCGTTCCCACGGCGGCCCGTGCCATGGCTCACCAGCGCGTCCGAACGGTTTGGCGCCGGGACGCCCGCATCCCGTAAGGTTCTTTGCATGCCCGTCTTTCAGTTCAATCCGCCGGAACGGTTCGTCGCCGGGACCGTGGGCCAGCCGGGAGACCGCACCTTCTTCCTCCAAGCCGTGGGCGAGGGGCGCATCACCAGCGTGGTGCTGGAGAAGGCGCAGGTCGAGGCGCTCGCCACCCGTATCGAGGAACTGCTGGAAGAGGTGCACCGACGCTTCGGCTCCCCTCCGGACGACACCGTCCAGCCCGAGGACGACGCTCCCCTGGAGCAGCCCATCGAGCAGGACTTCCGGGTCGGCACCCTGGCCCTGGCCTGGGACGCCGAGGCCGCGCGCGTCATCATCGAGGCCCAGGAGATCGACGAGACCGCCGGTGAGGACATGGTCGAGGACGACGAGGAGGAGCTGGAGGTCTTCGCCGAGGAGGCGCCCGCCCACCGAGACGTCCTGCGCGTCTACCTCACCCCCGGAGCCGCCCGCTCCTTCGCCGGACGCGCCCTGAAGGTGGTCGCCGCCGGACGTCCGGAGTGCCCGCTGTGCGGACGCCCGCTCGACCCCAGCGGCCACGTCTGCGTACGCCAGAACGGCTACCGCCCGGACAGCCTCGTCTGAGGCNAGGACACCACCGGCGGGCCTTCGGGAACGCGGACCCGGGGGCCAGCGATGAGGGACACCGCCGACGCCTTCGACGGCCTCAGCCCGGCCGTCGGACTCGACCTGCTCCGCACCGGGGAGCTCACCGTGGAGGGGCGGCTGACCACCGCCTCCAACGCCACCCTGTACTGCACCGTCTCCGACGGCGTCCACTCCGCCGCATGCGTGTACAAGCCGGTGGCCGGGGAGCGGCCGCTGTGGGACTTTCCCGAGGGCACCCTGGCCGGACGCGAGGTCAGCGCCTACGCCGTCTCCGAGGCCCTGGGGTGGGGGGTCGTCCCGCCCACGGTCCACCGCGACGGCCCGTTCGGCGAGGGCATGGTCCAACTGTGGGTGCACGGCGACACCACCGTCGACCTGGTCGCCCTCTCCCGGGAGACCGACAACGCCGCCCTGCGCCGCATGGCGGTGTTCGACGCGGTCATCAACAACTCCGACCGCAAGATCGGCCACCTGCTGCCCACACCCGGCGGGCACCTGTACGGCTGCGACCACGGTGTGTCCCTGGCCGAGGACTACAAGCTGCGCACCGTGCTGTGGCAGTGGCAGGGGGCNNNTGGCGCTGGCGTCGGTACGCTCCCAGCTCGCCGAACCCGGAAGCGTCCTGTCCCGGGAGTTGGCGCTCCACCTGTCCGAGCCGGAGGCCTACGCGGTGCGCAACCGGGTGGACCTGCTCATCCAGCACGGCATCCACCCCTACCCGTCGCCGGACTGGCCCTCCGTGCCCTGGCCGCCGATCTGATCCCCACCCCGATCGTCGGTCCGCCCCGGACCACCCTCACACGAACCACCGATCTGGTCCCGTCCCGGGCAGGGGCGACCGCCCGAGCCCCCGGACACCCTCAGCGGCGACGTCCGGTTCCCGTTCCGGGCGCGGACGGCCGCCCGTGGCAGCCCGTGGCAG
>NZ_ANAX01000201.1:7569-21229 GCF_000341065.1 Nocardiopsis halotolerans DSM 44410
TCACGGCCACGCCCCCTCCGTCGAACCCCGAACCCGTGCCCCGATTCGGGCGTCACAGGAGCCGGCGCCCCGGGCGGAGGGGAAGAGCGTGACGCGGACCCCGCACGGCGTGAGCAACCCCTCCACCTCCGGGGACCACGGACACGTTCCGGGCCCGGGGACACAGCGAGAACACGGGAATCGGTGCGACCGACGCCGTTCGGGGGCACGCGGGGACAGGCGGCTGGCCGGGAACCCGGACCCGGACCCGGGCCGGGACACGTCCGCGACCGGTTCCGGGCCACGGTGGCCATGGCGTGCCCACCGCCGTTGACGGCACAATGGGGCACGTGAGCAATGAGTGGAACTACCTCTTCGACATGGACGGCGTGCTCGTACGCGAGCAGCACCTCATCCCCGGCGCGGACGCGCTCATAGCGGAGCTGCGTGAGAACGGGATCCCGTTCATCGTGCTGACCAACAACTCCATCTACACCCCGCGCGATCTGCGCGCGCGTCTGCTCAGCTCCGGGCTGGACATCCCGGAGGAGTCCATCTGGACCTCGGCCCTGGCCACCGCCCAGTTCCTCCAGACCCAGCGCCCCAACGGCTCGGCCTACGTCGTCGGCGAGTCCGGCCTGACCACCGCCCTGCACAACGTCGGCTACGTGATGACCGAGCACGACCCCGACTACGTGGTGCTCGGCGAGACCCGCACCTACAGCTTCGAGGCCATCACCCGCGCGATCCGCCTGGTCCGCGCCGGTGCCCGGTTCATCGCCACCAACCCCGACGAGACCGGTCCCAGCGCCGAGGGTCCCCTGCCCGCCACGGGCGCGGTCGCCGCGCTGATCGAGAAGGCCACGGGCCGCCGCCCCTACTTCGTGGGCAAGCCCAACCCCCTGATGATGCGCTCGGCGCTGCGCCGGATCGGCGCCCACTCGGAGAACACGCTGATGGTCGGCGACCGGATGGACACCGACGTGCTCAGCGGCCTGGAAGCGGGCCTCCAGACCGTCCTGGTGCTTTCGGGGATCTCCGGGCGTGACACCGCCGACCAGTTCCCCTACCGCCCCACCCGGGTGATCGAGTCGGTGAAGGAGCTGGTGGGCATCACCCGCGACCCCTTCCAGGAGGGGTAGCGCACCGTGGCGGACGTCCCGGCACGACGTGGGGATTCTCCCACCGGTGATGTCGCTCCCGGCGCCACCGTGAAACGTCGGCGATGACGCCGGGAGCGACCGCCATCACCGTCCGGGGGAGCCCCGTCCGGAGACGTCGTGCACGCGGTGCCGCGGTCCCGACACGACGACGGGGGCGGTGGACCAGGTGTCCACCGCCCCCGTGCGTCGTGGGAGGGTCAGGCGCTCTGCCGCTGCTTGGCGAGCTCCTCCACCTTCGCCGCCTCCTCGCGGCGGCGGGCGCGGAGCAGGGCCAGGCGCTCGGCGAGGACCTCCTCGAGGTCCTCCATGCTCCGACGCTCCAGCAGCATGTCCCAGTGGGTACGCGTCGGCTTGGCGTTCTTGGGCTCCTCGCCGGAACCGTCCCGTCGAAGGGCGCGGTCGCCGCAGAAGCGGCACTCCCATTCGACGGGGATCTCTGCCTCGGTCGCGAAGGTGACCGAGAAGCGGTGGCCCCGGGTGCAGTCGTAGGTGACCTCCTGCCGCGGAGCCAGGTCGGTGTTGCGGTCGTTCTCGTAGCTCGTCGCCCCGAGCCGGGTGCCGCGAAGTGCTCGCTCGGCCATCGTGTGGGTGCCTCCAGGCGCTTGTGCGGTCTCGCGGGGTGTAACGCGTCGGTCCACGTCAAGATTCCCCGCTGACCTGAGGTCGAACCACCTCGGGCGTGTGGGGCCCACCCCGACCACCGAATCATCGTCCGGTGCGCCGAGTGTGGCACATGTGACCTGGAGCACTCCAGGGTGCCTTTTCGGGTGTGTCTCTATATCCACCCAGGGGGAGACGGAAAACATCCGTTAACTCCGTGTTCATTCCCGGGGGCTCGCCCCGGGCGCCGGATCCCCGTGCCGTCGATCGCCGGCCGCCGGAGTCCTCCGCCGCCACCCGTCGTCGACGGCGGCCGTTGGGCCCGCGGCCGGGTGCCGCGTGGGAACCGGGTGCCCGTCTCCGGTCCCGGTGGGGCACGGGCCGGCCTCCGTCCCTTCCGGACCACCCGACGGCGTGTGGGGTTTCCCCGGTCGCGGGGTGCGGCGGCACCGCGACCACCCGCTCCCGGGCCCTCCGTCACACTGTGTCGGCTCCCCGCCCCTCCCCACCCCTTCTCCTGCCCCTTGCCGCGGTCTCCCCGCGCGTGGTCGCCGCAGTTCACGACGGGAAAAGACGGTCATGCCGACAATGGTTCGCACGCATTTCCGAACCGACCGCCCGGTCGGATTATCACTCTCCGGGACCCCCTTCCTACCGTGGATGTCGCGCACCGACTCGACGGGAGATAAAGAGCCCATTGTGGTGACATGGCCGCTTGCTGCGTCTGGTGGTATGTTGGCTCGCCGTACACCGAAAAGCACAGCCTGGGGGAATTGTCACCCCTCTTTTCCGGTGTTCACCAGCGTGCCGGAAAAGAACTCCTCGGTGCGCTCTTCCCTGCCGAGACCAGGAGCGACGAGGCGGCTGGACGTGGAGCCCGATGACTGCTGAGACACCCCGCCCCGGGGGAGCCCCGCCGCGGTGGCTGGCCGCGCCGCGCTGGCTCCTCCTCCCGCTCGCGGCGCTGCCCTTCTGGGCCGTGACGCCGTGGGTCGCGCCCGACGCCCGCGCCCTTCCCGTCCTGGCCGCCGCCGCGGTTCCCCTGCTCCTCCTGGTGATCCTCGCCACGGTCCTCAACCGCCGCGACCGCCGGTCCCTCGACCTGCGCGCCCAGCTCGACGCCCTGCGCGCCGACACCGCCTCCCTCGCCGACGAACACCTGCCCCGCCTGGCCGTGCGCCTGCGCGCGGGCGACTCCGCCGACACGGCCCTGCGGGCCCTGCCCCAACCCGCCGACGAGGGCGGCCGCGCCCTCCTGCGGGCCGCCGCCACCGAGATCGCCGCGGCCGAACGCCGACGTTCCGCCGCCATGGTCGCCTGCGCCACCGCCGCCGGGCGCGTCCAGGCCCTGACCACCACCATGCTCGCCGACCTGCGCCGGATGCAGGAACGCCACGGCGACGGTGACGCGGGCGCCGACGTCCTCGGCGACCTCATGCACCTGGACCACAGCACCGCCCAGGCCGGACGCATCGCCGACAGCATCGCCGTCCTCACCGGCGCCCGCTCCGGCCGCCGCTGGAGCCGCGCCATCGGCATGGAGAGCGTCGTCCGTGGTGCCATGGCCCGCATCGGTGCCTACCAGCGCGTACGCGTGCACAACGCGTCCACGCAGGCGGTCGCCGGATTCGCCGCCGAGGGCGTCATCCACGCCTTGGCCGAGATCCTGGACAACGCCGCCAGGTTCTCCCCGCCCGCCGCCGAGGTCCACGTCCACGTGGAGGAGGTCCAGGCCGGAATCGCGATCATGGTCGAGGACGGCGGACTGGTCATGGGCGAGGAGGCCCTGCGCCGGGCCCGCCGCACCGTGGAGAACGGCCTCGACCTGGCCACCATCTCCGGCACCCGGCTCGGGCTCTCGGTCGTCGGCCAGATCGCCCACCGCTACGGCCTGTCGGTGTCCTTCCGCTCCTCCTCCCGAGGCGGCACGGCGGTCATCCTCCTCCTGCCCCGCAAGCTCATCAAACCCCTCCCCGCCCCCGTGGCACCCCCGGACTCCGCCGCCGCGACGACCGTCACCGCGGAGCCCTCCACCCCCTCCACCCCCGCGTCCGCCGCGACCGCCCCGGCCGGAACGGACACCACCACGAACACCAACGGACTTCCCCAGCGCCGCCGCGGCCGGACCCTCGCGGCGGCCGAGAGCACCAGGCCCGAGCCCCGCACGAGCGGACCCGCCACCTCACCGAAGGGATTCGGCGCCTTCCGCTCCGCGGTGAGCGGCCGAACGGACAAGGACGCATGATGAACCTCGACACGTTGACCTGGCTCCTCGAAGGCCTCCTGGAACGCACACCCGGCACCCGCCACGCCCTCGTGCTCTCCCGGGACGGGCTCAAGCTGTGCCACAGCTCCGGCCTGCGCGCCGACAGCGCCGACCATCTCGCCGCGATCGCCGCCGGTGTGCAGAGCCTGGCCCACAGCGCGTCGGTGGAGTTCGGCGACGGGGCGGGCGGCGTCCGCCAGGCCATGGCCGAGTTCTACGGTGGCCTGCTGTTCATCGTCGAGGCCGGACACGGTGCCCACCTGGCCGTCATCACCTCCGACGAGGCCGAACCCGGCCTGGTCGGCCACAACATGAACGAACTGGTCGAGCAGATGGGCGAGCACCTGACCACCCCGCCCCGCACCGTCGCCGGACCCGCATGACCCGCCCGCACCAGCAGGAGGGGCCCGACCGCCTCTACGTCATCACCTCGGGCCGCAGCGGCGGGGCCGACGACTCCCTGGACGCGGTGACCCTCATCGTGGCCGAGAACGAGCCCGTCCCCGGCATGCAGTCCGAACACGCCGAGATCCTGCGGCTGTGCCGCGGCCCGACGGCGGTGGTGGAGGTCTCCGCCCACCTGCGCCTGCCCGTGGCCATCACACGCATCCTGCTCACCGACCTCCTCGACACCGGCCAGGTGACCGCGCGCCACCCCAGGCCGGTGCCCTCACCGGCCCAGCCCCTCGCCTCCCCGGACGTGTTGGAGAAGGTGCTCCTTGCACTCCACGACCTCTGAGCCCTCCGCATCCCAGCCCCCAGCGGCCCCCGCACCCGGGGACGCCCACGTCCCGCTCCCCGCCACCACCGAACAGGCCGTCAAGATCGCCGTCGTCGGGGGTTTCGGGGTCGGCAAGACCACCCTGGTCCGCTCGGTCAGCGAGATCCGGCCGCTCAACACCGAGGAGACCATGACCCGGGCCGGGGACGGGGTCGACGACCTCGGAGGGGTGGAGGACAAACGCGCCACCACCGTCGCCTTCGACTTCGGCCGCATCACCCTGGACGCCACCTCGGTGCTCTACGTCTTCGGCGCACCCGGCCAGGAGCGCTTCTGGTTCCTGTGGGAACGCCTGTTCTCCGGCGCCCTGGGCGCGGTCGTACTGGTCGACACCCGCCGCCTGGAGGACTCCTGGTACGCCATCGACCGCCTGGAGGCCCAGGGAACCCCCTTCGTCGTCGCCCACAACGACTTCGGCGAGGCCGACCACAGCCTGGAGGAGGTACGCGCGGCGCTGGACCTGGACGCCGCCGTCCCCCTGCTGCGCTGCGACGCGCGCGAGCGCGACTCGGCCAAACAGGTCCTCATCGCCCTGGTGCGGCACGTCCGCGCCCTTGTCACGGAAGGTTCCCGGTGAGCGACAGCGGCGCCTGCCCCGTCCTCCTCCACGGCCCCGACTTCCGCACCGATCCCGGCGGTCTCTACCGGGCCATGCGCGCCGAACACGGTTCCGTGGTGCCCGTGCTCCTGGAGGGCGACGTCCCCGCCTGGCTGGTGATCGGCTACCGCGAACTGCACCACGTGCTCAGCAGCCCCGAGGTGTTCGCGCGCTCCTCACGCCGCTGGAACGCCTGGGACCGCGTCCCCGAGGACTGGCCGCTGATGCCGATGGTGATCCAGATGCCGACGGTCCTGTACTCGGAGGGCGAGGACCACCACAGACGCGCGGGAGCGGTCAGCGACGCCCTGGCCGGAACCGACCCGCACGAGCTGCGCACGGTCACCACGCGCATGGCCGACCGCCTCATCGACGGCTTCTGCGCCTCCACCGGCACGGACCTGCGCCCCGCCTACACCGCGAGGCTGCCCGCCCTGGTGCTGAGCTGGCTCTACGGCCTGGACGACGAGCGGGGCGACCGCACCGCCTCCCTCATGACCACCATGATCGACGGCGGGGCCGACGCGATGGAGGCCCAGCGCGCCCTCATCGCGGCCATGACCGAACTCGTCGCCGAGCGGCGCGCCGCACCCGGCGCCGACGTGGTCTCGCGCCTGCTCGCCCACCCCGCGGACTACACCGACGAGGAGGCCGTCCCCGAGCTGGTCGTCCTGCTGGGCGGCGGCAACCAGCCCACCGGCGAGTGGCTGGGCAACGCGCTGCGCCTGATGCTCACCGACGACCGCTTCGCCGCCTCCATCGCGGGGGCCCGGCGCAGCGCCCGGGAGGCCCTCAACGAGGTCCTGTGGGAGGACACGCCCACCCAGGTCCACGCGGGCCGCTACGCCGCACACGACGTGGAACTGGGCGGTCAGCTCATCCGTCGGGGCGACCTCGTGCTGCTCGGGCTGGCGGGGGCCAACACCGACCCGAGCGTGCGCCCCACGGAGCACGCGCCCGGTGACCGGGGCAACCACGCCCACCTGTCCTTCTCCCACGGCGCGCACTCCTGCCCCTACCCCGCCCAGGAGATCGCCGAGATCATCGCGGTCACCGGCATCGAGGTCCTCATGGACCGGCTGCCCGACCTCGACCTGGCCGTCGACCCCGCCGACCTGCGGTGGCGTCCCTCGCCGTGGGTGCGGGGCGTGGCCTCCCTGCCCGTCTCCTTCACCCCCGTACCACCCCTGGGAGAGATCTGATGCCCTGCCCCGTTCAGCACGGCTCCGACGGAACCGTGGTCCTGGATCCCCACGTCACCGACCTGCGCGCCGAACGCGAGATCCTGCACGCGGCCGGGCCCCTCACCCGGGTGGAGCTGCCCGAGGGCGTGACGGCCTGGGCCGTCACCCACCACGAGACCGCCCGCGAACTGCTCACCGACACGCGCCTGGTCAAGGACGTCGCCCACTGGGACGACTACCAGAGCGGCCGCATCCCCGAGAACTGGCCCCTGCTGAGCACGATCCCGCCGACCCCCACCAACCTCCTGGGCACCGACGGGGCCGAGCACCGGCGGCTGCGCCTGCTCACCGCCCGCGCCTTCTCCGCACGCAGCGTCGAGCGCCTGCGCCCCCGCATCCACGAACTCACCGCCGAGCTGCTCGACGCCATGGAGCCCCGTGCCGGGCAGCCCCTGGACCTGAAGTCGGAGTTCGCCTTCCAGCTGCCGATGAACGTCATCGGGGAGCTGTACGGGGTGGACCGGAGCGAGTTCGCGTACCTGCGCGAGCTGTACGTGAAGTTCTTCTCCTCGATCACCGGCCCCGAGGAGTTCATGGAGGTCTACACGACCCTGGAGCGGTACTACGACGACATGGTCGCCGCCAGGCGCGCCGAACCCCGCGACGACCTGACCAGCGAACTCGTCCAGGCGGGTGAGGACGGCGACGCCCTGACCGACCTGGAGGTGCGCGGCACCCTCCAGGTCACCGTGGCCGCCGGGCACGAGACCACCGTCAACCTCCTGTGCAACGCCGTGCGCGCTCTGCTTGCCCACCCCGACCAGTTCGCCCTGGTCAGGGAGGGCAGGGTCGGCTGGGACACGGTCGTGGAGGAGGTGTTGCGCTACGATCCGCCCACCTCGAACATGGTCTTCCGATTCGCCACCGAGGACGTCGAGGTCGACGGGAAGACCATCCGTAAGGGCGAGGCGCTCATGGTCTCCTACGGGGCGGTCAGCCGCGACCGGGCCGAGCACGGCGAGGCCCCCCACCCCGACACCTTCGACCTGACCCGCACCCGGGGCCGCCACATCTCCTTCGGGTACGGTCCCCACGTGTGTCCCGGCGCCACCCTGGCCCGCATGGAGGGCCGGATCGCCCTGCCGATGCTCTTCGAGCGCTATCCGGACCTGCGGCTGGCCGTGCCCGACGAGGAGCTGCGCAACCACCCCTCGATCATCGTCAACAGCCTCCAGGAACTGCCCGTCCTGCTGCGTCCGTAGGCGGAGACCGCCGTGGTCCTGGCCCGCCCCACCCGACCGGTGCCCGGCCGCGGCGTCTTCCTCCCCGTCACCCGCGACCGTTCCCGCTCCCGACCCCGGCCCGTCCCCGCGTTCACCCCTGAGGACACGACCGACGCCTCCGGGCCCTCCGCGGGCGATCCCGCACCATGGGGCCCGGTGCCCGGCCGTTCCCGCAGGCCGGGACGGCCGGGCACCGACAGCCGACACCGACCCCCCTCCGCCCCGAAGGACCGAGATGGCCGACCCCGTCCGGTTGTACGACACTCGCTTCAACACCGACCCCCAGGGCCTCTACCGGGCCATGCGCGCCGAACACGGTTCCGTGGTGCCCGTGCTCCTGGAGGGTGACGTCCCCGCCTGGCTGGTGATCGGCTACCGCGAACTGCACCACGTGCTCAGCACCCCCGAGGTGTTCGCGCGCGACCCCCACCGCTGGAACGCCTGGGAACAGGTGCCCGAGGACTGGCCGCTACTGCCGGTCCTGGCGCCCCAGCCCAACCTGCTGTCCGCGGAGGGCGAGGAGCACCGGCGCCGCACGGACGCGGTCAACGAGGCCCTGAACGGGGCCGACCCCCACGAGCTGCGCACGGTCACCGCCCGCATCGCCGACCGCCTCATCGACGGCTTCTGCGCCTCCAGCGGCACCGACCTGCGCGAGCGGTACGCGGGGCGGCTGCCCTCCCTGCTCCTGTGCTGGATGTACGGCCTGGACGACGACCGGGGCGAGGCCGTCACCTCCCTGATGGGAACCCTGTTCGACGCGGGCCCCGACGCCGTGGACGCCCACGGGCGCGTCGTCGCCGAGTTCGCCGAACTCGTCGCCTCCCGGCGCGCCGAACCCGGACCGGACGTGGTCTCCCGGATGATCGCCCACCCCGCCGAGTACGGCGACGCGGACCTGATCGCCGAACTGGTCGCCGTCCTGGGCGGCGCCCACCAGACCACCTCCGAGTGGATCGGCAACGCGCTGCGCCTGATGCTCACCGACGACCGCTTCTCCGCCTCCATGGCGGGCGCGCGCAGCAGCGTGCGGGAGGCCCTGGTCGAGGTCCTGTGGGAGGACTCCCCGTCCCAGATGAACGCCGGGCGCTTCGCCGCCCGCGACGTGGAACTGGACGGAAGGGTCATCCGTGAGGGCGACCTGATCCTGCTGGGCTTCGCCGCCGCCAACAAGGACCCCCGGCTGCACACCGGCGACCGCGCCGAGGCGGTCCGGGGCAACCACGCCCACCTGTCCTTCTCCCACGGCGAGCACAGCTGCCCCCACGCCGCGCAGGGCATCGCCGAGATCATGGCGGTCACGGCGGTCGAGGTGCTGCTGGACCGCCTGCCCGACGTGGAACTGGCCATCCCCGCCGAGGAGGTCCGCTGGCGTCCCTCACCCTGGGTCCGGGGCGTGGTCTCGCTGCCGGTCACCTTCACCCCCACACCCCCGCAAGGAGTCCCGGAATGACCTGTCCCGTCCAGCACACCCCCGACGGAGCCCTGCTCGTGCACGCCGTCCCCGACGACGTGCAGGCCGACCGCGAACGCTTCTACCAGGCCGGTCCCCTCACCCGGGTCGAACTGCCCGGCGGTGTCCGGGCCTGGGCGACCACCCACCACGAGATCATCCGCGCCACCCTCAACGACCCCCGGTTCGTCAAGAGCGTCGACCACTGGGCCGACTACCAGAGCGGCGAGGTCCCGGAGGGCTGGCCGCTGATGGGCACCATCCCCACCGACAACACCAACCTGCTGGCCCTGGACGGCGCCGCGCACCGGCGGATGCGCCAGCTCACCTCCAGCCCGTTCTCGGCGCGCCGGGTCGAGCGCCTGCGCCCGCGCATCGAGGCCATCACCGCACGCGCGCTGGACGCCCTGGAGCCGCGCGCGCACGAACCGCTGGACCTGAAGTCGGAGTTCACCTTCCGGGTGCCCATGGGGGTGATCGGGGAGCTGTACGGCGTCGCCGAGTCCGAGTACGACCGGCTCGGCGACATGTACACCAAGATCTTCTCCGGGACGGCCGAGGAGGGCGAGCACCTCCAGGCGTACGGCGCCCTGTTCCAGTTCTTCGCCGAACTGGTCGCCCGCAAGCGCGCCACCCTCGACGAGCACGACGACTTCACCGCCGACCTGATCAGGGCGGGTGAGGACGGCGACTCCCTCAGCGACCACGAGATCACCGTCACCCTGCTGACGGTGGTGGCGGCCGGGCACGAGACCACCGTCAACCTGCTCAACAACGTGGTGCGCGCCCTGCTAGCCCACCCCGACCAGTTCGACCTCCTGCGGCGCGGCGAGGTCACCTGGGACCAGGTCGTCGAGGAGACGCTGCGCTACGACGCGCCCAACAACGTCATGATGTTCCGGTTCGCCACCGAGGACGTCGAGATCGGCGGCCACACCATCCGCAGGGGCGAGGCCCTGATGACGCACTACGGCGCCGCCACGCGGGACCGCGAGGAGTTCGGGGAGGACCCGCACCCCGCCGTCTTCGACCCGACGCGGACCAGGGGGCGCCACATCACCTTCGGATACGGCCCGCACATCTGCCCCGGCGCGCCGCTGTCGCGCCTGGAGGCCCGGATCATCCTGCCGATGCTCTTCGAGCGCTTCCCCGACCTGCGGCTCGCCGTCCCCGACGAGGAGCTCCAGGTGCAGTTCGCGCTCTCGGTCACCAGCCTGAGGGAGTTCCCGGTGCTGCTGCGTCCCTGACCCGCGGACCGGTCCGAAGCGGCGGTCACGGCCGTGCCAAGAAGTCCTTACGTTGCGCAACCCCCCTGTTGACGGCCCGCGGCCGTAGGCTCGCCTGGTCGCGGGTTCTCACGGGGGGAGAAAACCGACATGACGCCGACCAGGCTGGCCGTGGCCACGGCCCTCGCCCTGCTCGTCGCCACCGGCTGCGGGGTTCCTCGGGAGTGGGTGCCGACCGGGGCGGGGGAGAGCGCGGGGGAGGGGCGGACGCCCCGGCCGACCGCACAGCCCGGTCCGCGGCCGGGGGAACCCGGTGCGGACCGCGGCCCCGCCCCGGAGGAGTCCCCGGAGCCGGCTCCGACCACCGAACCCGGTGGCGGGTCCCCCTCGGAAGGCGCCGAGAGCGGGACCAGCGGGGAGGGCGTGCGCGCGGTGGCGGCGTCCGGGGACACCGTGGCGGCCTACGTCGACGCCCTGACCCGGGCCGGGGACCCCGAGCGGATGCGTGAGGGGCTGCGGTACACGGCCGAGGGCTCCGCCGCCCACGCCTACCTCGCCCACCGGGCGGCGGTCGTCCAGGCCTGGGCCGACGGGGGCCGCCCCGCCTGGAACGTCCAGGCCAGGCGCACCGCCGACGGGTACGAGCTGTGCCACGGTGGGGAACCCCGGCACGAGGCGTCCTGCGTCTCCTACGGCGGCTTCACCGCGGAGGACGGGCTGCTCACCGAGCTGCTCGTGGACGGGCGCGACCCCGGGCCGGACCTGCTGGTCGCCGACGGGGTGACGGACGGGTCCGAGGGGGTGCGCGCCGAACTGCTGACCGCCTACCGGTCCGCCACCAGCAAGACCCTGGTGGTGACGGTCGAGTTCACCACCGAGGACGACGTCAGTCTGGACCTGCTCCAGGCCACCTACGAGGGCGAGCGCGAACACCTGGTGGAGGAGGCGGTGGGGCGCTTCGAGCTCGACGGCGGATCGTCCACCCACGCCGCGTTCTTCTTCCCCGGGGCCACCCCGGGCGGCACCCTCACCGTGGGCGGCTGCCTGGCGGAGTGCTCCGCCCTGGTCGACGTCGAACTTCCCGTTCGCTAGGGGAGCGGCCGGAACTGTTGCTGGTGTGGTGCGTGGGTCTGACCTGCGCTGATCTTGTACCTGTAGCGAGGTTGGACGGGGTGGCCGCCGAGCTCAACGGCCGTCCCCGTCAGACTCTGGGCTGGGCCACCCCGGCCGAGGCTCTCAACAAGTTCCTCGTTGCAACAGCCGCTTGACACCAAGCCGTTGAGACTCGCTACAAGTACGAGATCGCGGTGAAGAAGGCGGGGCCGGTGCAGCCTTCCGGTTCGGGGGAGCGGCCGTCCCCTGGAGAGGGAGCCCCTACCGTCGGTGCTCGCCGCGCATGATCCGCGCGGGCAGGTCCGACGTCAGGGTGCCGTACCCGGTCGCCGCCCACACGCTGTGCTCCGGCGGGACCGTGTAGTAGGGCAGCGGACGTGCCCCGGTGGAGTCCAGGACCGACGGCGGGGTGCGGTACTTCCGGACGGTCTTACGGCACTCCCGGCACGCCATGACCCTCACCGAGTCGAACGAGGCCGGGGCACGCCACCGGACCGGGGCCTTGCCGCTGTCGTGACGCGGGTCGAAGAAGCAGTGCAGCGGGCTGACCTCGTCGTTCAGCGCCGCGTCGCACATGTCCAGCAGGACCTGCACGCCCACCAGGTCGGACTTGTCGGCGGCGGAGTCGAGCACCTTGGCCGCGGCGGTGTACGCCTCCAGTGCCTGACGGACCTTCTCTGAGGACTCCCCCGCCCCGGACACCCGCTGTCCGCATCCGGTGAGGCGTTCGGCGAGCTGGGCGCGGTACTCGTCCCGCTGGGCCCGGCTGACGGTGGTGGTGACCGCCTCGGTCAGCGGCGCCACGCGGATCGGTCGGTGTTGCCGCCGACGCAGCCACCACCAGGCGGCCGCCCCGAGCAGGACGGCGGCGAGTGCGGAGGCGAGGACGGACGCCGCCGCGGGCGTGACGGGCGCGATGCGATAGGCCAGTGCGGCGTCGCCGTCCTCCACCAGGTCGACCACGCGGTTCAGCCGTTCGGTGATCGGCGCGTCGGCCAGACCGTTGTCGCCGTTGACCACCTCCGCCGCCAGTTGCGCGGTGTTCATCCCGTCGACCACGGTGTCGTCCATTCCGAACTGGGCGCCGTGGACCGTCCGCCCGTCACCACCGACGGCGAAGTAGTAGCCCGTGCCGCCCAGGGAGTGCGCCAGGTCCTCGACGTAGTGGTCCAGGTCGCGCTCCTGCCTGACCAGGACGACGTACACGGGAGTTTCCATGTCCTTCAGCCGTGAGTGCAGGGCCCTTCCCTCCTCGCCGTCCAGAGCGTCCTGGTGCCAGGGGCTGACGTAGATGTGGTCCGTGTCGACGCGGAGTGCCAGGATGGAGGCCCTCTCGTTGTGGCGCCGGTCCTCGGCAACCGCCGGGGAGACCGGGGTGAGAGTGAACAGAGTGGTCAGGGCGGCCAGGAGGGACAGGCCGGCCAGCATGAGCGTTCGCATCGCTCACACCTCCAGTTCTCTGCGGACGCGCGCGAAGGCGTGGTCGGGCGCGGTGGTCGCCTTGGCCCAGACGTCCTTGGCGTAGCGGTAGTGGGTGGGGCCTTCCTCAGCCGGGATCGGCAGGGAAGGCCTGAGGAGGCCGATACGGGGATCGAACCGCGTCCTGTCGGCGCAGCGGGCGCAGATCCGCCAGGACGTCAGGCGTTGACGGTGGGCGTACTCGCGGTAGCGGTCGTTCGCGGCGCCGTGCAGCGGGTTGATTTGACAGGGCTCGCTCAGAGGGAGGTCCGGGTGCTCGATCAACTGCACACCGTTGCGCGTCACGACCACGGCGCAGACCAGGGCCTGGGGCGGCAGGTGCGGCGACTGCGCGATGAGCCCGGCGGCGTCGTAGGCCTGCACGGCCCGATCACGCTCGGGATGGCCAGCGGGTGCCCCCTCGATGAGCCGGTGCAGGCGGCGCAGTTCGAGGCCCAGGACCGGACGCAGCCACCAGCGCCACGCCCGGTTGGGAGCCCACCTCGCCCTGTACGGGGCGTTGACGGCGGCCCGCAGCCGTGTGATCCGCGATCGG
>NZ_ANAX01000202.1:0-67282 GCF_000341065.1 Nocardiopsis halotolerans DSM 44410
GTTACGGGGCCTCTTGAGCAGGACTCGCACACCTACGAGCAGCAGTCCGAGAAGGGCGCCGGGGAACAGCGCCGCCGTCCAGAACCGTTCGGCGTCCCCCTGCGGGGACCGCACGGCGTCGCGGACGCTGGCCGCCTCGTCGGGCGGGATCTCGCTGGAGGTCGCGGGGCCGGTCGGTGCCGCCTCCAGCGCGTCCAGGAGACCTTCCATGCGTGGCGCGGTCACCGCACGGAGTTCCTCGGTGTCCACCTCGGACAGTCGGACGGGGCTGTTGAAGGTCGCCAGCGCCGTACGCCTGTCAGCGGTGACCGCCACGTAGACGCCGTCGTCGCCGGTCACCTCGTGCAGGGCGCGCAGGAACAGGAGGGGGCTGCCCCCGGTCTCGTCCGTGGGTACCGACGGATAGGCCACGACGTGGACCCTCAGGTCAGTCAGCGGCTCCGATGCCATCCGTTCCCGCAGTTCGTCCAGCTCCCGGTCGCTCCATCGGCCCAGCATGGTGTGGTGGACGTACAGGCGGTCCTCCTCCATTTCTCCGGCGATCCGCTCGATCCTGGACATGTCGTCGATGTCGGCGACGGTTCCGGTGTCGGTTGCCAGGGCGGGGGAGGCGGTCGTGGACAGCGCGAGGGTGCTCAGGGCCCAGGCCAGCAGGGCGCGTCGCAGCGGTGCGGGGTTCACGCGAGCCCCCGTTTCCGCGCCGGGCGCCAGTGCCAGTACCAGCGCAGGGCCGTGGCGACCAGAACGTAGGTCAGGGCTGCGCCCAGAGCGCCTCCGGCCCAGGGCACCCATCCGGACTCACGCCAGGTCAGGGTGGCCCTGACCTCGGGGCCCACCTCCTGGGTGGACACCACGTCCGACCGCGCGGGGAGTTCGGTCCAGGCCTGTTCCGCGAGGGCGTCCACGTCGGGGTGGTCCGCCATGCGCAGCAGGCGTTCGAGTGTGTCCTGGGGGAGTTCGACCCAGCGACCGGTCAGGCCCGCGTATTCCACCGCGCTCACCGGGATTCCCGCGGCCCTAAGGTCGGCATGGCCGATGTAGAGGCTGTCCACGGGCAGTACCAGGAGAGGGCGGTCGCCGTGCTCGTGGACGGCCTTGGCCATGTCGTACGCGGCCAGGTGGTCATCACGGCCCGCTACGACCAGCACGTCGACGTCGAAATGGTGTTCGTCCAGCAGGGCGCGCAGTTCGTCGGCGGTCTCACGCCGGTCGAGGATTCCCGCGAGTTCCTCCTGGACGAACACTCCGTCGTGTTCCTCCAGCATCTCGGCGTAGAAGGCTCCGGCGGCGGGGGAGGAGACGCCGGAGCCGGAGGAGGCGTGCGCCGCGGCGGGGGACCACAGCACGGCGGCCAGGAGGCCGAGCAGGCTCAGGGCACGGGCGAACAATGGGGGATGTCGCATGTGTTGTCTTCCAAGGCTTATGTGAGCTTGGGAAAGGCTATCGCGTGCCTGTGCTCTGGCCGTGGCCTACCTGCCGCGTCGCACCCGGCCCTCGTCCCAGACCGGTTCCGGCGCCTCGTACACGCCACCGTCCGCGCCGAACACCGCGAACCGGTCGAAACCGCGCGCGAACCAGCGGTCGTGCGTCACCGCCAGGATCGTTCCCTCATACGCCTCCAGCGCCGACTCCAACGCCTCCGCCGACACCACGTCCAGGTTGTCCGTCGGCTCGTCCAGCAGCAGCATCGTCGCACCCGACAGCTCCAGCAACAGGATCTGGAACCGCGCCTGCTGCCCGCCCGAGAGCGTGTCGAAGGTCTGCTCGGCGGCCCGCGCCAACTCGTAGCGGTCCAGCGCCCGCCCCGCCTCGTCGCGCGGCACGCCCCTGCGGGTGCCCTCGCCTCGGTGCAGGATGTCCAGCAGCGTGCGGCCCGCGAACTCGGGGTGCTCGTGGGTCTGCGCGAACCACCCCGGCAGCACCCGCGCACCCAGCCGCGCCACCCCGGTGTGCTCCACCGGCGGCACCTTCACCCGCTCCTCCTCCGACAGCTCCGACGACTCCGGATCGCTGCCGCCACCGGCCAGCAGCCGCAGGAAGTGCGACTTGCCCGAGCCGTTGGAGCCCAGCACCGCCACCCGCTCGCCGTACCAGACCTCAAGGTCGAACGGGCGCATCAGCCCGGACAGCTCCAACCCCTCGCACACCAGGGCGCGCCTGCCCGTCCGACCGCCGCGCAGCCGCATCCGCAGGTTCTGCTCCCGGGGCAGCTTCTCCGGCGGGCCAGCCTCCTCGAACCTGCGCAGACGGGTCCGCGCGGACTGGTATCGCGAGGCCATGTCGGAGTTGTAGGCGGCCTTCTGCTTGTACGTGGACACCAGCGCCCTGAGCTTGGCGTGCTCCTCGTCCCAGCGCCGCCGCAGCTCGTCCAGCCGCGCGAACCGCTCCCGCCGGGCCTCGTGGTAGGTGTCGAACGCGCCCCCGTGCGTCCACGCCGTGTTGCCCGCGGCGCCCAGTTCGACCGTGACGATCCGGTCCGGAACCCGGCTCAGCAGCTCACGGTCGTGCGAGACGAACAGGACCGTCTTCGGGGTGGCCAGCAGCGCCTCCTCCAGCCAGCGCTTGCCCGGAACGTCGAGGTAGTTGTCCGGCTCGTCCAGCAGCAGCACCGGCGCCGGACCCCGCAGCAGGGCCTCGATGACCAGCCGCTTCTGCTCCCCGCCCGACAGGGTGCGCACCTCGCGCCACCGGCAGCGCTCGTAGGGCGTGCCCAGCGCCGCCACACAGCACTGGTCCCACACGACCTCGGCGTCGTAACCTCCGGCGTCGCCGTAGCGGGCGATCGCCCCGGCGTAGCGCATCTGCGTCCTCTCACCGTCGTCGAGCATCATGGCCGCCTCGGCCGCCTCCAGGTCCGCGTGCGCCTCGCGCACCCCCGCGGGGGAGACCGACACCAGCAGCTCGTGGACGGTGGTCTCGTCGCGTACGTGCCCGATGAACTGCGGCATCACCCCGAGTTCGCCGTCCAGGGTGACCGCGCCGCCCTGGGGCCGCTGCTCACCGCGCACGATCCGCAGCAGGGTGCTCTTGCCCGAGCCGTTGGCTCCCACCAGCGCGGTCCGGGAACCCTCACCCACCCGAAGCGACACCGAGTCCAGCAGGACACGGCCGTCGGGCAGGGTGTGACTGACCTGGTTGACGTCGATGTAGCCCAAGACCGCTCTCCACGTGGAACCTCGCTCGTCGCGTCCGCGTCGGTGCGGGCGCCCGGGAAGGCTTCCACGCGCCGCGACGCGCCCGCAAAGGGTTTTCCGTGCGGACGGCGCTCCGGCGTCCCGGCACCGCTTCGCCTACCGGCCGGTCAGGGCGTGCCCAGCGGTCAGGGCGTCCGGGACGGCGCGGAAGGGACCCGTTCGCCGGTTCACAGGCCCTCACCGAGGGTGGCGATGACCTCGGGAGGGTAACCGGCGGCGGCCAGAGGGGTGACCACGTCGCGGACCAGGTCGGGCAGGTAGCCCAACAGCACGTCGGCCGGGCCCGTGACCTCCACCCCGCCCACCGCGGCCGGTAGCAGCAGGGTCCGGCCCCGGCCCAGCTCCCCGCTCCAGCTGCCGGACCGCACCTCGACGGGTGCCCCGACGTTGGTGAGGATCTGCGCGGTGGCGAACGAGTGGCGCAGGGGCTCGGCGGTACCGGCGTGCCAGCGTTCGAGCGCGAAGTACGGTCCGGCGCAGCAGAAGACCCGCTCCACACCGTCGCCGCACCCGATCCTCAACCCGGCGTGGAAGTTCGGCCTGGACTCCAGCCGGACCTCGGCCATCAGCGCATCCAGGTTCGCGTGCCACCGCTCCTCCGGAACCGGCGAGCCGTCCTCCATGTTCCAGCGCATCGCGTGCTGTTGGACGTCGGAGGTCTGCTCGATCTCGTAGACCAGGGTCCGGGGGCCGAAGCTGTGCGGTGTGCCACCCGGGACGTAGATCGTCTCCCCGGGCCGCACCGGCAGTCGGCGCAGCACGGTGTCGAAGTCCTGGTCGAGCAGCGCCTGGTGGAGCTCCTCCTCCGTCACCCCGCTTCTGACTCCGCACAGGGCGGTGGCTCCGGGAGGCGCGTCGAGGATGTGCCAGGCCTCGGTCTTGCCGTTGGCCTGGCCCTCCAGGAGCCGGGCGGTGGCGTCGTCGGCGTGCAGGTGCACCGGCAGCGTCCCGGAGGCGTCGATGAACTTGGTCAGCACCGGAAAGAACCTCCCGGACCAGCCCTCGCCCATCAACTCCTCCGGGTACTCCGTGACGAGTTCGCGCAGGGACCGGCCGGCCAGGGGGCCGTCGAGCACTCTGCTGCCGTTGCCGCTGACGTCACTGACCTCCCAGGTCTCCGCGACGGCCCAGTCGGGCAGCCCCTCCTTGCCCAGGTGGCGGGCGATGGCGTGGCCGCCGAACACCAGCTGCCGGGCCGGAGCACTCACCCGCAGCGGACGCCAGCCCGTGGCCGCCTCCGTCACAGGATCGGCTTTCCGCCGGTGACCGCGATGCGGGCACCGGACACGTAGCTGGCCTCGTCCGAGGCCAGCATCACGTACACCGGGGCCAGCTCGGCCGGCTGCCCGGCGCGTGCCAGGGGTACCTGGGAGCCGAAACCCTCCACCTGCTCGGGCGGCATGGTGGAGGGAATCAGCGGGGTCCAGATCGGACCCGGTGCCACGGAGTTGGCCCGGATGCCCCTGGAGGCCAGCATCTGGGCCAGCGTGGCGGCCATGTTGGCGATCCCGGCTTTGGTGACGTTGTAGGGCAGCAGGGTCGGGGGCGGGCTGTCGGAGTTGACCGACGTCGTTCCGATGATCGACGAACCGGCCCGCATGTGCGGCACGGCGGCCTTGGCGAGGTGGAAGAACGCGCTGAGGTTGGTCGCCAGGGTGTGGTCCCACTCCTCGTCGGGGATCTCCTCCAGCGACTCGTGGGTCATCTGGAAGGCGGCGTTGTTGACCAGTACGTCCACCCGGCCGAACTCCTCCACCGCCTTCGCGACGAGGGCCCGGCAGTGGGACGGATCCGCCACGTCCCCGGGGGCCAGGACGGCCTTCCGCCCGGCCTCGCGCACCCATCGCGCGGTCTCCCGCGCGTCGTCGTGCTCGTCCAGGTAGCCGATGAGCACGTCGGCGCCCTCGCGGGCGAAGGCGATGGCCACGGCCCGTCCGATGCCGCTGTCGGCGCCGGTGATGAGGGTCGCCTTGCCGGTGAGCCGCCCCGAGCCCCGGTAGGACTCCTCGCCGTGGTCGGGCCTGGGGTCCATGGCGTCGGTGCGGCCGGGCGGGGTCTGCTGCTGTGAAGGCTGGGACACGGCGTCCTCCCGTAGACGAAGTAGTCACAACGCTACGTTCCGTTCGCGGCGATGGCGTGGAGGGACGCAGCAGTCTCCGCAGAAACCGAATTTGACTCCGGGCACGCCACTCTCGCGGGCGAGCGGCCGCCTGCCCGCAGCGGACGCCCCGCGCTCACCGTGTCAGAGCGGTGAGGTCGACAGCGGTCAGGCGCACTCGGGTGACGAGTACGGCGAGGGCGGGGGGAACGTCGGTGGCGGTGAGTTGGAGCAGTGGTTCGGCCAGGGCGCCGGCATGATGACGGTGTGTCTGGGAGCGGAGGTCTCTGGCGGCTGCCTCCACCGCACGGGCGAGTTCGTCGACCGCGCGGATCACCCACTCCGGGACCACGCACTGACGATCGATGACCTCGTGGACGGCGTACGCGACGAGGAGAACGTCGATGTAGAGGGAATCCAGGTGTGCCAGGCGGTCGTCGAATTCGTGCACGCTGCGCCGTTGTCCACGCCCGCGCAACGTCCAGCGGGCAATCTCACGGCCAGTGTCCCGGGACGTGTACAGCGCGGCCAGTTCCCGGTATCCGGCACGCAGAAGTCGCAGGGTGTCCTGTGCTGCCGCGGGGTCGGTGTCGGTGAGGGCCCGACCGGCACCGCGTAAGCCCCGGGAAGCAAGGGTCAACGCCGTACGCGCGGCACGCTCAAGGAGGGCCAGGGGGCTGGGAGTCGCCAGCACCTGGCTGACCACGAGCGCCAGGAGCCCACCGATCAGTGCGCTGAGCAGGCGGCTGTATCCGGTTTCCGGGGTGTGCATGGCGATCACCAGCAACGCCGCGATACCGGCCTGAATGACAGTCAGCGGGTTCATGCTGAACGTCGACGCCAGGAGGACGGCGATCCCCGCGGCCACCCCGATCTCCCAGGGGCTCGTCCCCAGGTGGCGCACCAGTACCTCGCCGACGACGACCCCGACCACAACACCGCCGATGACACGGAACGCGCGTCGGCCCCGCGCTCCCGGCGCGTCAAGGAGACTGACCATCGCGGTGATCGGGGCGAAGACCGGGGTGGGCTCGTCGAGGACGAGTTGGGCGAGCCACCAGGCCAGCGCTGCGGTCACGGCTGCCAGGATGGCCCGCCAAGTGACCTGGCGGACGCGTTGTGCGGCATCCCGCGGAACCTGGAAGTACACCTGGGACGTCTCCACCGAGGTCGCGTCGTCACAGCACCGGCCACCCTTGAGGCCGCCAGAAGAAGCGCCCGAACCACGGTCGGCGCGGGTTCGGGTTTGTGGCTATCGAGTCTGGCGGGGTGTGAGCCCGCGGATGCGGTGGTCCAGTTCGCGTTGGTAGAAGTCGACGAACCCGTCGGGGTCCGGCCCGGCGTTCTGCATGACCAGGCGGTCGAAACCCGCGTCGACGTACGTGCGGACGGCGTCGACGTAGCGCTCCGGGTCGGGGCCGCAGGCGAAGTGTCCCAGGACGTCCTCCTCCCGGACCGTGGTGGTGGCGGCCGCGAAGTTGACCGGGTTGGGCAGCTCGCTCATGACCTTCCAGCCGGTCAGGGCCCACCGGGACGTCTCCAGGGCGGCCCGCGCGGCGGTGCGCTCGTCGGTCGCCCAGGCCATGGGCACCTCGGCGTAGCCCGGGCCGTCGCCCCCGGCGTCGCGGTAGTTCCGCACGATCTGCGACTTGGGCTCGGTCGCGAACAGCCCGTCGCCGAGTTCGGCGGCGATCCGGGCCGAGTCCCCGCCGCTGGCTGCGACGGCGATCAGCGGCGCCCGCTCGGGCAGGTCGAACACCCGGGCGTCCTCCAGCCGCAGGTACTCGCCCTCGTAGGACTGGTAGCCGCCGCTCCACAGGAGCCGGATGATCTCCAGTGCCTCCCGCAGCATGTGGTGGCGCACGTGGACCGAGTCGGGGAACTCCTGTCCGACGACGTGCTCGTTGAGCCGTTCCCCGGAGCCGACTCCCAGGACGAAGCGCCCCCGGGAGACCAGGGCCAGGGTCGCCGCGGCCTGGGCGATGATGGCCGGGTGGTACCGCACGGTCGGGCAGGTCACCCCGGTCACCAGCCCGATCCGCTCGGTCCTGGCCGCGATGGCGCCGAGCACGGTCCAGGTGAAGGGTGAGTGGCCCTGGTCGTCCAGCCAGGGGTGGAAGTGGTCGCTGATCTCCACGAAGTCGAAACCGGCGCTCTCGGCCAGCTCCGCCTGCCGGATGAGCTCCTCCGGCCCGAAGGCCTCGGTCGCGAGTTTGTATCCGATCTGCATCCGTCTCCCCCGTTCGATGGCGTCGGCTCCGGCCGACGGAACGCGGGCTGCTGATGCCCACGTGCCCTCACCCGGCAAACCCATACAACTACCCTCCGTTTCGATCGGGGTGTCACGACACACGCCCGGCGAAGGCTCCGGGTGCGGCACGGTCGGCGAGCGGAACGGGCTCCGCGTCCGCGTCGCCGATGGCGCGCTGGTGTACGAGGACATCCAGCCGCTCCCCAACGGCACCCGCACATCGGCACGGCCCTGCCGCACCCGGGCCGCACGCGACCGTCCGCCCCGGGACAGCGCGACCACCGGCGAGGGCCCCGCCAACGGGCGCGGTGAGCCGCGGGAGCTCCGACGCGGGCAGGAGGCCGGGACCGACGCCATGGACCCCGGGCCCGACCACGGCGAGGAGTCCTACCGGGGCTCGGGGCGGCTCACCGGCAAGGCGTCCCCCATCACCACCACCTGCCGCCACGCCGCGTTCCCTCCGCGCGACGTCACGACACGGCCTTCGGGACGGCCGCTCCCCCGTCCTTCCCCCGGTCGGACCCGTGCCCCTCACAGGGAACGGGGAACTGGTGGCTCCACGCGCTCTCCTCCGAGGACGAGACCGGGGAGTACGACCACCCGGCCGTCACCTTCGCCGGAAAGACACTCTGAGCACACACGCCGCCGCCCGGCCCGGGGCCGCGGTCACCTCCTCGGCGGCTCCGGCACGTCGACACCACCCATCCACCGCGACAACCCGTCCCGGTCCACCAGCACCATGTGTCCCTCCCCCTCGCGCGCGGCGGCATCGGTGAAGCCGTTCGAGGCCACGAAGATCCCCTGGTAACCCTCGTGGCTGCTGTTCAGGACCCCGATGAAGGCGCGGACCTCGTTCGGCGGCACGGGGTGGGCCCACCGTTTGCACTGCACCACCACCGCCTGCCCGTCCCGGGCCCGGCCCAGGACGTCCACGCCCCCGTCCTCGGCCCCGCCGACCACGGTCACGGCGGTGTAGCCGTGCACCCGCATCAGACCGGCGACGTGCTCCTCGAACTCCGCGCCGGACATACGGTCGACCTCGGACAGGTCGACCCGCCCGACCAGGCGTTTCTCCCGGGCCAGGCGCATCCGCGCCCGCGCCCACCACACCAGGGCGGCCACCGCCAGCGCCGCCGCGACCCACAACAGCGGCCACGCCGCGCTCCGCGCCACCCACGTGCCGACCATCAGCGCCACCACGAGGGACAGGACCAGACCGTTCCGGTGCCGCCGCACGAACCGCCATTCCCGTGGGCCGGTGCGGCCCCTCGTCCCTTGTCCGGAGGAGATGTTCGCCATGGGAGGCCCCTTCCCGGGGCGGACGGGTCATCACCACCTCCCACGATCCACCCCTGTGGGGATGCCCACAGGATCGGGCCGTCCTCGGCGCCGCCCCGCCCCGGACCCGCGACGACGCCGAGGACTACCATGACCGCGCGGCGACCGACCCCTCGCGGCGGCGACCGCCCGGGGAACAGGTGTCCCGCCGCCCCGGGGCACACACGGGAAGTACGTGATCCATGACAGTCATCAAGAACATCGCCGACTTCGTCGGCCGGTGGTTCGCCCTCCTGGTCCTGGCTGGGGGGATCATCGGCCTCCTCGCCCCGGAGCAGGCCTCCCTCGCCGCCCCGTACATCTCCCCGCTGCTGGGCGTGATCATGTTCGGCATGGGGCTGACGATGCGCCCGGTGGACTTCGCCATCGTGGCCAGGCACCCCGGGGCCGTCATCTTCGGGGTGCTGGCCCAGTACACGGTCATGCCGCTCCTGGGCTGGGCGATCGCCCACGCACTCGGCCTGCCGCCCCTGCTCGTCGTGGGCATGGTCCTGGTGGGCTCCTCACCCGGCGGCACCGCCTCCAACGTCATCGTCTACCTCGCCCGAGGCGACGTGGCCCTCTCGGTGGCGATGACCTCGATCTCCACCCTGCTCGCCCCCGTGGTGACCCCGCTCCTGGTCCTGGGCCTGGCCGGTTCGTCCCTGCCCGTCTCCGCGGGCGACCTGTTCCTGTCGATCCTCCAGGTCGTCCTCGTCCCGGTCGTCGCGGGCCTGCTGCTGCGCATGGCCGCGGGCCGGTTCGTGGAGGGGGTGCTGCCCGCGCTGCCGCTGGTGTCCGTCACCGGCATCGTCGTCGTGGTCGCCGCGGTGGTGGGCGCCAACGCCGACGCCGTGCTCTCCACCGGCCTCCTGGTCGCCCTGGCCGTGGTGCTGCACAACTCCTGCGGCCTCGTCCTGGGTTACCTGGTCGGCCTGGTCACCAAACTGCCCGAGAGCGCCCGGCGCGCGGTCAGCGTCGAGGTGGGGATGCAGAACTCCGGCCTCGCCGCCGCCCTGGCCACCGCCCACTTCGCGCCGCTCGCCGCCCTGCCCGGCGCCCTGTTCTCCGTCTGGCACAACATGTCCGGTGCGCTCGTCGCCACCTACTGGGCCCGCCGCGCCCCCAAGGGCGCTCCCGAGGAGAGCTCCTCCGAGGAGGCGCCCCGGTCCTGAACCCCGCCCCGCCGCCCGCCCACGGGCGGCGGGGCCCGAACCGGTTACCCGGCAACACCGGGGTTCACACCTGCCCTCACTGGCCTGAACCGGACACTCTTCCTTTCGTCACCGACCCACGACACAGGGCGATCGCTGTCAGGCTGGTGCCCATGCCAGAGCGACGCCGCCGGTTCCTCCGCCCCTGCACCGGACTCCTCGCCCTCGCCCTCACCGTCCTCCTGGGCGACCTCCACGTCCCCCTCGCGCTCCGCACCCCTCCCGCGTACACCGCGGTCGTCACCGCCCCGGCGGGGGAGGCCGATCCCCGACGGGAGAGGCACCGCGACCGCGTGCGCTGCCCCCGGCCCCGCCCGCCCGGGCGGGAGATCATCCCCCCTCCGCGCTGCCACTACGACTGACGCCGACAAGGACGCCCGCCGTCGACCGGCGGGCGTCTCGGGCGCGGACGGGGACCCGTTCAGCAGGTGCTGCTGAACAGGCTCAGGTCGTGTTCGGCCCAGTTGGTGCCGCCGACCTTGTAGTTGACGTATCCTCCGGCGCAGTTGTCGCTGGGTGAGTAGACCATGTTCCCCCAACGGGTGCCCGTCGTGGTGGTGTCACCGACGAACTGCACAAGAAGGCCGCGGTGGAGATCGCCGACGTCCATCCGCAGGCCGTCGCGCTGGGAGGCGGAGAGGGTGCCGGGGTAGTTGAGGATGCGTACCCAGTTGGTCTGGCAGTGGGACGACCAGCGCAGCTGGAAGGTCATGCCGTCACGGGAGGTCTGGTCGACCGTGACCGCGCCGGAGGAGCACCCGGTGGCCGCGGGGTCGGCACCGTCGTAGGCGTGGGCCGATGCCGGAGCCGCGGTCAGGGTCACGAGACCCAGCGCCGCGGCGATCACGGCCAGGCGACCGAAACGACGTGGGGTGCGTACGTTTCGGGAAGAGATCAAGGGCATGCGTGTGTCCTCGTGCTTGGTCCAACGGAAACTGAAAGACCATATTCTTGGACGAATGTCGTGTCAAGCGATAAAACGACCCTGACATGAGGGTTGCGATATGCCTTCCGGGGGCTGCCCGATCGGTCGGCCGCGCACTTCGAAGGTCTACTGGGAAACCGCTGCTTTCGACTGTCCGCGGTCCGTTTCCGCCGCCAAGCGGGCAACCGGGCACTGGCGCGGGACATGCCCACGTCTTCGTGCGCATCCGTCAACCTGGTGTAATCCTCGGTCGAGGACTTCCGCATTCTGTCAACGCGGGAGGCGGCGGCGCGGGGCAGGCGCATTGTTCCTTCTTGGTCCCTTTTCGGCCGCACCGACGACCGGCGGATCCGGGAACCACGGACCCGCCGGTCGCCCCATTGCCGAGGCGCCGCATCACCGGATCGCCATGGGGGCCGTCGTCTCCGCTCGGCAGTCCGACATCGGCGGGGTCCGGCACGTCCAGGGTGTGTGTCCCCGCCTCCGTCATCATGTGCCCCTCGGCGAGAGTCTCCGCGTACTGCCGTGGTGATCACCGGGGGCGACAGGACTCATCGGTTCACGCCCGGAAGATGACGAGGCGTCCGTGTGTCATGGCCCCACCCGTGTACGCACAGGTCACGAGGGGGCTTCGAACGGTTTGGGCGGAACTGGGAGAGCCAGTACACGAACACGGACACACCCCGCCCTGTACGGTCTCCCCTGATGCTTTCTGTCCTTTTCGCCGGAAACCACGGGAACACCGACGGCCGGACAGCGATCACGAGGAAAGGCCGAGTATGAGCGAACATCGACGTCTGTTGGACCGCGTGTACGCCCTGAAGAGTCCTGCCGAGTGCGAGAGCACCTACGACGAGTGGGCCACGACCTACGAGCACGACACCACCCAGGGCATGGGGTACGAGGCCCCCGAGCACGCCGCCGAGCGCCTGAGCCGCCTGCTGGCCGACCGGCCGCGGGCCGAGGTGCTCGACGCCGGGTGCGGGACCGGACTGGTCGGCGCCGCGCTGGCCGGGCACGGCCTGGAGGTCGTCGACGGGGTCGACCTGTCCTCGGCGATGCTGGAGCACGCACGCGCCAAGGGCGTCTACCGCGACCTCGCCAAGGCCGACCTGACCCGGCGCCTGCCCCTGGAGGACGCCTCCTACGACGCGGTGATCTGCGTCGGAACCCTGACCTCGGGACACGTGGGCCCCGAAGCGCTCGACGAACTGGTGCGGGTGGCCCGCCCGGGCGCACCCGTCGTGGTCACCGTCCTGGACCGGATCTGGGCCTCCTCCGGGTACGAGGCCAGGGTCGGGGCGCTGGAGGAGGCCGGGGCCGCGCGCCTGGAGGAGAGCACCCCGCAGAGCGCCTACCACACCAAGGAGGACATCACCTGCAACCTGGTGGTGCTGCGGGCCCTGTGACCCGCCGGGGCGGCGCCGGACCCGCCCGGCGCCGCCCCGAACTCGGAGCCTTGGTTCACCAGACGTCCGATGTGTACCGTGGTCAGGTCTCATGCGATGGATCGGAGGGTGAACTGTCGAAGGCGTAAGAGCTTCCCGCCCACACAGTGTCGAAGAGGCTGAGCGCCGACTCGTACAGCACTCCGGGTGCGCGTACGTAGAGGCAGGGGGGGGGANGAGGTAGGCGGCGCGGTTCGTGGCCACGACGCGGAAGGTGTTGGGCACATCGAACAAACGCACTTCGGTTCCTGGGCGTTGCCGGGCCACCCGAGCTAAGTAGTCGGTGTTCGCCCGCACCTGTGCGTTGAGCAGTCCCTGACCGAAAGCCGGGTCGTTCCGCCCCAGGTCCTCCTCCCGCTGGGCCAACCAGGTACCTGGCCGGGCGTCGGGATCGGGTAGCAGTATCCGTACCGGGACCGTGTGGGTCGTTCTGTTCGACCACAGAGACGAGAACGCATCCCGGGTGAGGGCGTTTCCCCGACCGGACAGGACTTTGACCCATGTGGCTCGGGCCAGGTCGTCCGCCATGTCCTGCTCGGCGGAGCGCTGTTCTCGGTACATGCGGACGAGCCCGGTCCCGGTGAGTCGGGCCAGGAGCCCGACCAGCCACCATCGTGGCCGTGAGGAACGCAGCCACCCGGCGGCCACGAGGATCATGGTGGCCAACAGGGAGCTGAGTACGCCGAGGAGAAACGCTGTCACGGAAACTCCCATCGTCACGGGTGGGGCTGCTGCAGGGCACTGTGCTGAGCGGAGTCAGCACAGGTAGGGCAGCAACTCCCTGACGATGTGGGCCGCGTTGTGGGCGGCCAGGTCGTGGCTGTCGTCGTTCTTTTCCTGGTCGGCGTTGTCGGAGACGCCGCGCACGACCACCCAGCCAGGGTTGCCCTGTCCGTGTACCGAGTTCTCCTGCCAGAACTGACTGAGACCGCCGGATTCCATGTCCACCGCCAGAACCTTGTCGTTGTAGCGCGTGAGGAAGTCGCGGATCTCGCTGTCTTTGGCGGCGATGACCGCCTCGCCGGAACCGATCAGCCCGTGAAGGGCCTCGAAGGTTCGTTTCCGGTGGTTCTTGACCTGGCCCCGGAACATCGCGGGTTCTCCGTGGTCGGTGAAGAAGGCGTTCACCGCGTGAACGACTCGTGCTGGTGCTTGTCGCTCCTCGCCCCTGGGCTGGACTTCACCCTCTGACTTGATCTTGCGGGCGTCGTAGTAGACGACCCGGGTGGAGACGATGACGTTACCGATCCTGGCACACACGGGATCGAGGCCGCCTCCGATGCCGACCAGGACCCACAGACGCGGGTCGAAGTGGCGGCGCAGATGCTCCAGGGCCGACATCACCGACCGTTGCCCGGGGCTGTGGGTCTGGGTGGCGGCAACGGAGACGGCGCCGGTCTCGGTGGTGACCTCCCCCGTGGCGAAGAACAGGCCGTCGTGTCGTTTTTCGGTGGTCAGGCCCAGGTGCTCGGTGACCGCCCGCATTTCCTTGGGCAGGATGGTGACGACACCCACGTCCCAGCACCGCCTCCTCTCCTGGGCGTTGGTCTCGGTGGGTGCCGATGAGGTGGGCGGGCTCGCCCAATGGTTGGTGACGTGTGCTCCGTCGCCGAATGTGGTGTTGCTGATGTTGTTGTTGCCTCCCATGTTGACGATGCCGCTGTTGTGGCTGGGCAAGTGGTACTGGTTCATGCCGTGCCTTCGTTCTGTGCGGTGCTGGCGGTCTGCGGGAAGTCGTGGTTGTGGCTCTGTGCCTGGTGGCCGAACGCGGTGTTGCTGATGTTGTTGTCGCCGCCCAGGTTGACGATGCCGCTGTTGATGATCTGCATCGCGCGGTTGTCGAACTCGGAGATGTCGACGTTGTGGGAGCGGAGGAAATCGCTGGTGGCCCTGAGCAGGCGTAGTTCGATGTTCTTCATATGACTCAAGAGGTAGGTTTTGTCGAACTGGGCTTGGCTCCACTCCTGCGCCTGTGCCTGGCGGATACTGATTCGGCTTCCGATGGGAACGTTGCGGATGGGGGTGAGGGTCAGGTCCCTCCGGTACAGCACGAGGGCCTTGGCTAGGATGTAGGGATAGCGCACGACTTTCCACAAGGCCGTGACCTCTCGGGGGAGGGAGATCAAGGCTGCGAAGGCCGCCCCCACGATGGCACGCTTGCCGTTCTGGCCAAACTCCTCGGCCTTTCGAAAATGGTCGGGATTGCGGGTGAGGGCGCAGGCGGCGAACGACAGGCTCAGAGTGCGTCCTCGCAGACTGACCTGAAGGAGAACCGTGGCCATGAGTTCCGACCCCGCTTCGGGAACGCTTACTTCCAGGAAGTGGTAGCGCGCAGGGTCCTGCTCGTTGATGACGCGGCGCATCAGCGTCTCGTCGACCGGATTGCGGAGTAGCGTGCGATCCGCGGAGACGTCCGACTCGGCTACGTAGACGCGGTCACGTACTTCGACGGGGAGGCGGACCTCCTCCTTGTCGCTTTGGAGCTGGGTAACGACCTCACGTAGGTGGTCCACCAGTTCATGGGTTCTGAAGGGCGGGTAACGATGCTCCCGCTGGTTCAGCGGCAAGTCTTCGTCGCCTGGTCGTAGGAGTTGGATATTCATGGGCGGGTTCCACTGGTGGATGAGTTCGCCCGCCCCTATGAAGGGGGACTCCTCACCGAAGAGCGTGAACACGGTGCTCTCCTCGTCGTCCGCGCCCTTGTGCTTCGGGCGCCGGTAGATGACGTAGGGGTGTACTTGCTGCCGTTCCACGACCGACTCCCGGTGGGACATTCTGCGCGGTCGTAGTGTCTCCGCTTTGTGGATGTGGTTGATACGTAGTTGACGTACCACGTTCGCGAGGACCGCGGCGCCGACGACGGCGCCGCCCAGACATGCGGCCAGGAACGCCTCGGCTGGCGAACTGAGGGCCAGGGCCGTCATGATCAGGGTGACGGTCAGGGCGATCACTCCGACGTGTTTGAGTTGTCTGGCCCGGTTCCTCCGCAACCACCCGTTGGCGGGGAGCGGTCTCCCATGCGGCTTCGTTTTCTTCCTGGCGGTCGGGTGCTCGTCGGTTCGAGCGATCTCGGACGCCAGGGCGACGGCGCGATCCAGCAACAGCAGTAGTGTGAAGCCTCCCAAGGTCAAGAGCTCTGCGGTGGGGCGCCCCAGGGCGATTGGCGCGACGAGTACCGCGGTGGTCGTGAGCCGGGGGAGGGCGGCCAGGTGGGTCGCCCACCAGGCATGGCGCAGGACGGGAACGAGGTCGAAGCCGTAGGAGGGCGCCACTCTCCGGTGGGGGGCTGTACAGACCTCGCTGGTGACGAGGTCGCGGAACTTCTCGTCGACGTAGACGCCCGCGCAGAGGTGACGGGTGGCGTCACTGGGGATTTTTGAAGAGCTGTCCGGGCCTGGAGCTGCATGGAGGGTGCTCATGCCGTTCCCTTGCGTCTGCCGCTTTAAGGTCAACTAGACCATAACTATCGGGCTGATTTAAGTCAATGTGACCTTTAGGGGGAGACTGTGGATGACCGGTTGGAGAGGTCCGTGGGGGTCGAACTGTCGCTGGTGACCGTGGACCTGGTCATCTTCACCATCAGGGAGGACGCCCTGGTGGTGCTGCTGGTCGAGAGGGGGGCTGAGCCCTACATGGGGCGTTCGGCCCTGCCCGGCGGGCGTGTGCGGACGAACGAGACCCTCGCCGAAGGGGCTCGGCGGGAGTTGTGGGAGGAGACCGCCATCGACGGTACGCGGTTGCACCTGGAGCAACTCGGTGCCTATGGGGATCCCGGGCGGGACCCTCGAGGCCGGGTGGTCACGATCGCCTATCTGGCATTGGGGCCGGACCTGCCCGCCCCCGTGGGCGGCACTGACGCGGCACACGCATACTGGGCTCCGGTGGCCGCCCTACTCGGCGAACCCGGGAAGCTGGCCTTCGACCACGCACGCATCCTTGAGGACGCCCTGGAACGGATACGAGGCACACTCGAGGACACTACGGTGGCGACGGTCTTCTGCCCTGACGTCTTCACCCTGAGCGACCTGCGCGGCGTCTACGAGGCGGTGTGGGGTCGTGCGCTCGATCCCAGTAACTTCCGTCGCAAGATCACCAAGGCAGAAGGTTTCGTCGAGCCCACGGGAGAACAACGACCCCAGGCCACTGGTCGCCCAGCGGCCCTCTACCGCAAGGGATCGGCGAAGCGACTCAGTCCACCGTTCCTGCGCTCGGCTTCCTGAGGTCATTGATGCGGGGCCCGCAGGTAAGACGTCAAAGCGATATCCAACCTGCGGGCGCCCCGCGTGGACGGTCAGGCCAGGGAGTCCAACGCCGCCAGGGCGTCGCGGCGGCGCAGCAGGTCGTGGAAGGGCTGGTTGCGGTAGTTGCGCAGACACCCGTAGCAGGAGGTCTCCACACCGCAGTCGCACTCGCCCACACGCTCACGCGCGGCGTCCAGCACCTGGTCGAAGTGCGCGGCGATCCGCTCCGCTCCGCCCGCACCGCCGGGCACCGTGTCGAACAGCACGAGCGCCATGGTCCCCGCCGCACGCCGGAACATCGCCCCGTCGATGTCGTCGCGGCTGATGTCCAGCGCCGAGGAGGCACCCTCCAGAAGCGCGTACAGCAGGGAGTGGCGCGTCTCGGACGAGACCCTCCCGATGTCGAGCTGGCCGCCGAAGGAGATCTCCACGATGTCGGTCTCGTACCGGTGGGCCAGTGACAGGTGCCGGGTCGGGCCCGCGCACGTGGTGCCCTTGAGCGGGTTGGTGTGCTCGGTCGGGGCCTTCCTGCCGGCGCTCATACGTGCCATCCCCCAGCCGCACCAGTCGCAGATCAGGTAGCCCGCCCCCGCCGGACCGTCGGAGACGGCCACCAGCTCGCCGCGGCTTCCCGCCCGGCAGTGCACCTGTCCTCCGCCGGGCAACGGCCAGGAACGGGTGGCGGGATCGGCGGCNTGCCAGGTCTGCTCGGGCGGCTTGGTCCCGGCGGGCCTTACACGCGCGTCGGCCACGAAACCGAACTCGGGGACGATGTACCTGGTCGGCACGCCCCGGGCCGCGGTGCCGCACGAACGGCACGACGGCCCCAGCGCGTCCTTGGACTGGTCGTAGAACCCGCACTCCTCGCACACCCGGTAGTGGAAGGGGTGCAGCGCCCGCCCGGGCAGCCGGTACACGCCCGCCGAGGTCCACCGCCTGCCACCGGCCACGATGGAGCCGCCCGGCGCGTACTCGTAGATGGCCGAGCGCCGGTCGCGCGCCAGTTCCAGCTGGCGTCCCACGCCCTCCCCCGAGTGGTGGGTGCGCAGCTCCACGGTGTCCACCGGGAACCCGTACTTGGGCAGCACGTTGCGCGTGGCCAGGAAACCCAGCAGTGAGCGCCGCACCACCGTGTTGATGGTCTTGCCGAACCGCTCGGCCAGCCCGTCCCTACGGGCCTGGAACGCCTCCAGGCGCCGCTGCTCGAAGTCGGCCACGTCCTGCTCGACCTCCATGCGCAGGTTCTCCAGGAGGCCGCACAGTTCCTCGACCCAGCCGCCGCCGTCCACGTCGATCTCCCGCACGACGTCCTCCGGCAGGACGCGCCGCAGCGACGTGTCCACCTGTTCGGGGACGGGGGACAGGAACCCGCGCACCCGCGTCACCGGGGCGGGCCGCTCCTCACCGGCCAGGAAGAAGTCGCCCACCCGGCCCCAGGTCTCACCGGTCTCCCTCGCCCAGTGGCGGAAGAAGGCCGCCAGCGCCACAGAGTGCGCGTGCCGCCGGTCGATGCGCACGTTGCCCAGCGGGACGAAGGGCGCGCGCACCTTCCCGGCGATCATCTTCTCCGGTTCCTGGTAGCGGAACAGGTCGTGGGAGCGCCGCTGGGCGTAGGTGACCACCAGCGCGGACGAGTCGCTGCGACGCCCCGCGCGCCCGGCCCGCTGCACGTAGTTGGCCGTGGTCGGCGGCATGTTGCGCATGAACACCGACTGCAGCTCGCCCACGTCCACCCCCAGCTCGAAGGTGGTCGAGCAGGACAGCGCGTTGACCCTGCCCTCGATGAAGTCCTGCTGGATGCCCGCGGCGACCTTGCTCCGCCACTGCGCGGTGTGCTCGCGGGCCGACAGCGCCACCGGGTTGAGGTTGCGGTACAGGTACCGGTAGTGGTCGGTGTCCTTGCCGGGATCGGGGATCTCGTAGGGCAGCAGGGTGCCCGAGCAGTTCATGGTCGGGCACACCCCGCGCACCGACACCGGATGCAGCCTCCGGCAGCTGTCGCACTGGTACGGGGCGGTCTCGGGGACCACCAGGGACACCTCCACGGCGCGGTGGTCGACCTGGTACACCGTGCCGGAACCGCGGACCTCGGACGAGGCGAGCCAGCCCTCGCGGGCCGTGCGCAGCAGCTCCCACACCTTCTTCAGCACCATCGCGGGAGGAGCCGAGGAGCCCAGCCGCCTCAGAACCCGGTCGAGGTAGTTCAGCCTCCGGTTCTGCCCGGAGGTGGGCAGCCAGCTGATCACCTTGCGCCGACGGTCGGCGCCCTCCAGACGCACGTACACCGGTCCGGGCCGGGGCGCGAACACCTCGTCGTCGGGGGCGACGTCCTCGGGCATGGTCAGCGCGCCCTGCTGGCGCAGCGTGCGCACCAGCTCCCCGAACAGGTCCCACACCTCCTCCTCGGCCAGGCCCAGCTCCCGGGTGAAGGCGGGGGGAAGGCGGACCCCCTCGGGGCGGGTCAGGTCGACCCGCAGCAGGCCGCGCCCCTCCAGGGACTGGCGGTCGTCGGTGCTGACCAGTTCGCTCATGACCCAGGGCGCGACGATGGCCGTCCGCTGCCGCTTGGAGACCCAGCGGTCGAACTGGCCCGCGCGTTTGGCGGTGCGCACGGTGGCGTCCACCAGGTCGTCCACCCGCAGTTCGTCGTCGGGGTCGTGGATGGCGGCCATTCCGTCGAGGATGAGGCGTCGGCGCTGGTAGAGCTGGTAGGTGCCCTCCAGGTAGGGGGCGAAGAACGCGGCCGACTGGCGGCTGTCACTGAACATCAGCAGTTTGCGACCGCCGCCCGGCCGGTCGGCGGCCAGGTCGTCGGGGGCCTCGGGCAGGGCCTGGTACAGGGCCGTGGCCACCACGGCGGGGGAGGCGTCGTGTCCGCTCTCGAACCTGCGCAGCGTGCTCTCCCCGAGCGCCCCGCAGTTGAGGCAACGGGCGGCCCGGTCGCCGCGAGTGCGGATGAGCCGCACCTGACGCAGGGAGCGCTGCCGACAGGTCACCGCGCACGGTGCGGCGGGTGTGGGCGCCAACGTCCCGCACCCGGTGCACAGGTAGCGCTCCTGCGCGTTGACCTTGGCGCCCTCCTCCAGGGTGTCGTCATCGTCGTCCAGGGCGATGGGCGCCGTGCCCAGGTGCAGCCACTCGGGGCTCTTGCTCCGGGTGGCGGGCGGCACCAGGCGCTCACCCGACCCGTCGGCGGAGACGGTGCCCACCAGGTACAGGTCGCCGCAGCGCTTGCACGCCCCGAACTCGAAGGCGGGGGCCTCGCAGTCCGCGCAGGTCTCGTGCCGGGCCAGCGACACGTGCGGCCCGCTCTCCGACAGGCACGTGAAGGCGCCGTCGGTGGCCCGGGTGAACAGGTGGTAGCGGGTGGACAGCAGCGGGCCGCCGCCGGAGTCGCGGACCGCGCTGGCCAGCGCCACCAGGTCGGCCAGCGCCCGCACCCGGTCGTCCTCGGGCAGTTCGGGCCCGGTGGTGTCGGGTACGGCCTCGAACAGCTCCCGGGCCAGGTCCTCCAGGGCCTGGGGTCCGCCCCTGGCCAGCAGGACCCGCAGGTGGTTGAGCCGCCTCTCCCCGGCCAGCAGGGTGAACGCGTCGGGTGCGTGCCCGCCGTGGCGGGCCGCGGCCTCACGCAGCGCTGCCTCGGTGTCCTCGGCCCCGGCCAGGGCGCGGTACTCCACCGCGGGCAGCGGCCCCCACGTGGTGTCGGGCATGGTGTCGCGCGGGGTGGAGCGGATCAGGTCCTGGCGGTCGGGGTCGCCGTCGTCCCACTCGAAGCGCGCGTGGAAGAGGTCCCTGGCGAACCTGGTGACGGCCCCCGGATCGTCGCCGACGGTCGCGCTGGTGGCCAGGCACTGGAGTTCCTGGCCGGGGGCCACGCGGTCGCGCAGCCGCCGCAGGAGCATCGCCAGCTCGGCGGCCTTGGCGCCGTCGTAGACGTGCGCCTCGTCCACCGCGATGAACTTCCAGTGCCCGGCGTGCTCGCCCTCGAACAGGTCCAGGTCGGCCGGGCGCAGGAGCAGGTACTCCAGCATCGCGTAGTTGGTCAGCAGCAGGTGCGGCGGACTCTGGCGCATCCGCTCGCGGCTCAGCAGTTCGTTGGGCAGCGGCTCCTGCCCCGGGTACAGCTCCTGGAAGGCCTCCAGCGCCTCACGCTCGCTGGGCTTCGTCTCTCCGGTGTAGCGCCCGAAGGTGATGTGGGGACTGTGCGCCAGCAGCTCCTCGCGCAACCGCTTGAGCTGGTCGTTGGCCAGCGCGTTCATGGGGTAGAGCAGGATCGCCCGCACCCCCGGGCCCAGCTCGCCGCGCTCGTGCTGGCGCTGGAGTTCGTTCAGGATCGGCAGCAGGAAGCTCTCGGTCTTGCCCGAGCCGGTGCCGGTGGCCACCACCAGGTTGCGACCGGCCCCCGCCTTGCGGACCGCCTCCTCCTGGTGGCTGTACAGCGGGCGGTCCAGTCGCACGGAGGGTCCCGACGGGGAGGCGAACCCGGGGGCCAGGACCCCCTCGTCGATGAGCTCGCGCGGGGTGCGTCCCGTCTCGTAGGCGGGGGTGGCCTCCAGCAGCGGTCCCTTGCTCACCTGGTGGCTGCGGTCGATCTGTTCGTGCAGCGCCCCGGCCAGCGCCGGGTCGCGGATGGGCAGCAGCGAACGCAGGTAGCGGCGGTAGGCGCCGCTGACCGTCGCGCTGACGTCGATCGGGTCGATCTGGGCGGTCATCTCGGTGTCCTCACGGGTGGGGTGTCGAACGGGGGAAGGGGGGCGGAGAGCCGGAGGGGCGCGGGGCGGGGCCGTGCCGGGGCGGGGTCTCCGGTCGCCGTCAGAGGCCGCGGACGGTTTCTTCGCCGGGACGGGGGCCGCGAGCCGCCCTCTCGGTGAGGTGGGCGCGTTCGGCTCCGGCGAGGGCCAGTTCGGCCAGGACGATGTCGATGCGTACGAGGTCGGGGGCGTGGCGGGCCAGGTCGCCCCACAGCGCGCGCTGCGCCTGGGCGAGCGAGACGAAGGCGGGCACGGAGCGTGCGGCCAGCCGCGCGGTCAGGGCCATGGCCAGCGACGCGGCGGGCAGGTTGCGCCAGCGTGAGGCGCCGACGGTGTACCGGGGCTCCAGCAGTTCGGTGACCGGGCGCCGGTAGACGGGGTCGAGCTTGCGGGCCGAGGACAGCACGCTCTGCGAGACGTCGGCGGCGGTGCGCCGCACCCGGTGCAGCCCGGCCTGGTCGCGGGCGCGGAACAGCCCCAGCGCCGCCTGGGTGCGCGAGTCCTCGTCGAGCAGGGCCCGCGGTACGACCCTGGCCTCCCGCCAGATCGCGGTGATCTGCTCCTCGGGCATCAGGGCCAGCTGCTCCGTGGCGGCGTCGAACCGTCCGGCGTGGCGCGCCGGGTCGGTCTCCCCCCGCAGGAGGGCGGTGGCGATCGGTCCGCACCGCTGTTCGAGCTGCTCCAGGAGGTCGACGTACTCGGGGGAGGGGGAGTCGGGGTCGACGAGCGGCAGCAGGTCGCTGGTGGCCAGNNGGCGGGCAGCCGGTGCCACAGTTCCGTGGCCTGGTCCGCGGGGACCCGGCCGCTCGCAGTCACCGTGACGATCCCGCCGCTGACCAGGGAGCGCACGCTCTCGTCCGGGCTGGGGTCGGCCGCCCCGTGCGCGAGCAGCGCCTCCACCGGGGAACGGCCGAGCGCGGCGGCGCAGGACTCGATCCGCTCGACGGGCACCCCCGACCGTGACAGGACGCGGTGGCCGCCCAGGACCCGCCACAGGCGCACGGCGTTGCCGTGTTCCAGGGGCAGCGCGGACAGACGGGAGTCCCCGCCGAAGGCGGCGCACAGCAGCTCCTCCTCGGCGTCGGTGCCCTCGGGGCGGCCCGGCAGGTCGCAGCCGACCGCGTTGGGGTCGTCCGGCTCGGGCCAGCGGGGCCACTCACCGACCGACCACGGGTCGTCCACGGCGAGCAGGATCCGCACCGGCCCGGCGGTCCGCTCGGGGAGGGGGATCCGCCCGTCCGCGCCGACGGGAACGACCTCGGGCGCGCGCCACGGAGCCCCGCACTCGTACACGGCCGCGCTGACGTCGTCGATGCCGGGGAAGCCCTCCAGGTGGACGACGCGGTCGCGGACCACCGCCCCGACGGCCAGACGCCGCGGCCGGATGACGGCGACGGGTACCAGGCTCCGGCCGTGGGCCAGGACCAGGCGCAGGTGGCGCCGCGCGGCCGCGGTGTCCACCACCTGGCCGAGCGGGTAGCGGTGGGTGTGGGTGCCCAGGGCGCTCCCGGCCTCGATCCGCTGGACGACCTCGTCGCCGTGCAGGACGTGCAGCGTTCCCGGACGGCCCTCCCCGACCTCGGGCAGGCGGACGACCAGGTCGCCGTAGTCCGCGACCGACTCGCAGTCCAGCCGGAGCGGCCGGGTGCGTCGGCGAGGGGCGTGCTCGCGGGTCAGCAGCAGGCTCATGTGCGGCGGGCTGACGGTCACCGGCAGCACGGACGTTCCCGACCGGAGCGTGGCGGGCAGGGCCGGGGCGTCGGCGGGGAAGGACAGCACGGCGGGTTCGGCCTCGGCCCCCTCGGGCGGGGACAGCCGGGACCGGGCGGGGGTCAGCCCCGCGGCCTCCAGGACACGGGCGGCGGGCTCGTGGTGGGCCCCGAAGCCCTCGGCGACCGTGACCTGGCGACTGATGCCGCGGCCCAGGGGACCGCGCACACTCACCGTGAAGGAACCGACCACCGGCTCCCCGTCCGGGAGGAGGCGGACGCGCCCGCCGGAGTCGGCCCGGGTACGCCAGAGCAGCCGTCCCTCCTCGGCGGAGCGGACCTCCACCTGCCACGGGACGGGGGCGCCCTCCGGATCGGGAAGCACGACGGTGGGCCGCTCGGCGTGGACCGGTGCGCCGTACTGGGTGGTCACCCCCGGGATCGGTTCCGGCGTCTCCAGGCGCGGCCGCTCCCTGCCGCGCACCCAGTGTTCGGGGTGTCCGGCCAGGCCGACGCGTGCGTTGCGCGCCAGGCGCAGCCGCAGCAGTGCCCACCCCTCCCAGCCGTAGGGCACGTCGTGGCGGGCCAGCTCATCGACCTCCTCCGACAGCTCCAGGGGAACGGAGGAGGGGTGCAGCACCCACACCGGCCCCGGCGGCAGCGCGGTGTCGGAGTCCACCAGCGCCCCGGAGTCGTCGAAGACCAGCAGGGGATCGTCCGGGTCGATGAGGGTCAGCTGCTCCCGGACGCCCAGGCCCCTGGGGGTCACGCTCACGGTGCGGGCGGGGCGGGGCACGGCGAACACCGTCTGCTCGGCCGCGCCGCTGCCCCACCGGTGCCCTCCCGGCACGGTGTGGGTGTCGTCGTCGGTGGTGATCTCCCAGAACACGTCGAGGTTGGCGCTGTCGTCGAGCACCGGGAGGACGACGTGGACCCCGTGCACGAAGGGGTCCAGGCGCAGCCGGGGCCGGGAGGAGCGGGGGCGGGAGGCGTGGGAGAGCGGGTTCCGGGGGAGGTCGCCCCGGCGGGCGGCGCGCTCCAGCGCGGCGACCGCGGGCGCCCGGAACCGGCGGGGNGGGCGCGGCGTCGGGGTCCTCGCGCAGCAGCTCCAGCAGGTGCATGCACCGCTCGACGGTCTCCAGCGCGTAGTCGCCGCCGGAGGAGATGAACCTGCTGGCCGGGATGTCCAGGTCCTTGAGCCGGTGGCGGCCGGAGACCGCCCACAGGTGGAACCCGTGCGCGTCCAGGCCGGGCTCCACCGCGCTCCGGTGCAGCAGCAGGTCGAAGACGTCGTCCAGGCAGTAGGTGGGGATCCCCGAGTGCATGAGGATCGGGTCCACGTAGGGGAAGGTCATGCCGGGGAAGGTGTCCACGCCCAGGACCTCCAGGGACCGCAGGAAGCGGGTGCCCCAGACGTCGGCCTTCTGACGCGGGGTTGGTACCCCGGTGGTCTCCCACAGCGCGGGCCAGAAGGTGCCGTGGGCGTAGCGCCTGGTGGCCACGCCCACGGTGACCGCGGCCGTGCAGGCGGGCCAGCGGTGCAGGTCGGAGCGCCCGTACACGCCGAGTTCCTCGGTGAAGACCGCTCCCAGCGCCCGCGCGGCCTGGTCGAGCTGCTTCTGGTTGAAGGGGGACTCGGAGATGAGGGAGACCGACTCCAGGTGCGGGCGCCACTCGGCCTCGCGGACGCCGAGCAGCTGGCGCGGGGTGACCTTCTGGGGGGTGGCCCGGGGTTCCTCCTGCTCGAAGGGCAGCGGAAGGGGCATGGACATGGCCGACTCCAGGGGTGCGTCGTTGGTGCGGAGCGGTAACGCCGATGTCATCAACATAGGGACAGGGTGAAAACATTGTCAACCTGCCATTGGCTGTGGTGTACTGTTCTCGATCGAGGAAAGGAGGGCTTCGATGGCGGAGAACACGAGCGTCACCGCGGCCGACATCGCGCGTATCGCGCAGGTGAGCCGGACCACGGTCAGTAACTGGCGCCGACGCCACGGGGACTTTCCGCACCCCGTCGGAGGCAGCGGAAACCGGGCGCTGTTCGACCTGGGCCAGGTCGAACAGTGGCTGGCGCGCAGCGACCGCATGCCCGAGCGCGAACCCCACGAGCGCGTCTGGGAGCGGATCCGGGCCGTGGCCGCCGAGAGCGGTGAGAGCGCAGATCTGGGAGAGGTGGTCGCCGACGTCCAGGAGCTCCTGCTCCACCTGTCCCGGGACGACGTCCCGGCCGTGGGCGCGGCGACGGATCGGGTGGCGGCCCACCCCGGCGGGACCGACCTGGTCGGCGCCGTACGCGAGGAGGCGGGGACTCCGGGGCTGGCCCGCGAACTCTCCGACCGCCTCCACGACGCCCACCTCGGCGCCCTGGGCGGCAAGGCGCACATCACCCCGGGCCCACTGGCCCGCCTGATGGCCGACCTGGCCGACGTCCGGGGCGCCGAGGTGCTCGACCCCGCCTGCGGTACGGGAACCCTGCTGCGGACCGCCTCGGAGGACGGCGCGGTGGGCCTGTACGGACAGGAGGTCGAGGAGGCCACGGCGCGCCTGGCCCAGGCACTGGTGGGTCTGGTGCCCAGCGGTGCCCCCGGCCGGGTCGCCGGGGGCGACTCCCTCACCGCCGACGCCTTCCCCGGCCGCCTCTTCGACGCGGTGCTGTGCAACCCGCCCTTCAATCAGCGCGACTGGGGGGCCGACGAACTCGCCTACGACGAGCGCTGGGCCTACGGGGTGCCGCCCCGGTCCGAGTCCGAACTGGCCTGGATCCAGCACTGCCTGGCCCACACCCGCCCCGGCGGCCGGATCGTCGTGCTCATGCCCCCGGCCGCCGCCTCCCGCCCCTCGGGCCGCCGCATCCGCAGGGAACTGCTGCGCCGGGGCGCGCTGGCGGCCGTCATCGGCCTGCCCGCGGGCGCGGCGGCCCCCCTGCACGTGGGGCTGCACCTGTGGGTGCTGCGCCAGCCCGGGGTGGGGATCGTCTCCGAACCGCGCGTGCTCTTCGTCGACGCCGGGAGCGACCAGGAGGGCGAGGAGCAGCGTCGGGCGATCGACTGGGAGGAGCTGCGCGGCGGCGTGGACGAGGCCTGGCGGACGTTCCTCGATTCTCCCGCCGAGACGGCGGACGTGCCCGGGTTCCGCCGGGTCGTGTCCGTGGTCGAGCTGCTGGACGACACCGTCGACCTGACCCCGCAGCGCCACCTGCCGGTGGCCGCCCCCGAGGCCAGCGCCGACGAGGCGCACCGGTGGGCGGGGAAGGTGCGCCGAAGACTCCTGCGCACGCTGGAGCGCACCCGCGCCAGCGTGCCGGGGGAGAGATGGGCCTCCCGGGAGGCGGGGGAGTGGCGGATGGCGACCGTCGCCGACCTCGCCCGCTCCGGCGCCCTGGTCCTGCACCGCGCGCCCTCCACGGCCTCGGGCCTGTCACCGGCGGCGGAGGAGGGCGCGGGGCGCGGCCCCCGGGTGCTCACCCTGGCCGACGTCCTCGGCGGGCGGGAACCGAGCGGGTGCCTGACCGCACCAGCCGACTCCGAGGAGGCACGGGGCCGGGTGGAGGTGCGCGCCGGTGACGTCATCGTTCCCTCCGCGCTCGCCAGGAGGGAGGCCTCCCGGGCCAGGGTCGCGACGGACGCTGACGCCGGGGCTCTGCTGGGGCTGAACCTGCATCTGCTCCGGCCGGACCCGGCCCACATCGATGCGTGGTTCCTGGCCGGTTTCCTGGAGGACGAGGACAACCTGCGCCGGGCCGGGCAGGGCTCGACCGTCATCCGGGTGGACCTGCGGCGGCTGCGTGTTCCGCTGTTGTCCCTGGCGGAGCAGCGGCGTTACGGTGCGGCGTTCCGGGAACTCCACGGGTTCCGCACCGAACTCGACCGCGCCCGCGCGGCCGCCGACGACCTGGACCAGCGCCTGTCCAGCGGACTGCGCTCCGGATTGTTGGCTCCGCCGCCTCCGACCGTGTCCGAGGCGCCCGGAGGGACGGAAGTCCCCGAACCTCCGAACACGGACGCGAACGTCTGACGGATCAGCCAGACTTGACCCACACCCCGCTCAGAACCTTCAGCAGTACCCCTCAGCGCCCCTCAGCGGCACACCCCTTCGGAAGGACCCCGGTGAATTCGAGTACCCACCAGGAGATGGTGAGTTTCATCTGGTCGGTCGCGGACCTGCTCCGCGGCGACTACAAGCAGTCCGAGTACGGCAAGGCCATCCTGCCGTTCGTCGTGCTGCGGCGGCTGGACTGCGTCCTGGAGCCGACCAAGCAGAAGGTCTTGGAGGCTCACGAGAAGTTCCGGGACAAGCCCGTCCACAACGAGTTCGTGCTGCGGGCCTCGGGGCACAGCTTCTACAACACCAGCCCGCTCACCTTCGAGCGCATCGCCGCCGACCCCTCCCAGGCGGCCAACAACCTCACCCACTTCATCAACGCCTTCTCCGACAACGCCCGCGAGGTGCTGGAGAAGTACGAGTTCCCCCGCCAGATCCAGCGGCTGGACAACGCCGGGCTGCTCTACCAGGTGGTGGGCAGGTTCGCCGACCTGAAGCTGTATCCGGAGCGCGTCTCCAACGTGCAGATGGGCTATATCTTCGAGGAGCTCATCCGCCGTTTCTCCGAGATCTCCAACGAGACGGCCGGTGAGCACTTCACCCCCAGGGAGGTCATCAAGTTGATGGCCAACCTGCTGTTGGCCCCCGACGAGGATTCCCTGCGCGGTCCCGGTGTCATCAAGGAGATCCTGGACCCGGCCTGCGGTACCGGCGGCATGCTCACCGAGATGCACGACCACATCACCGGCCTGAACCCCGACGCCACCGCGGTCGTGTTCGGCCAGGAGCTCAACCCCGAGTCGTGGGCGATCTGCCGGTCCGACCTGATGATCAAGGGCCAGGACCCCAAGAACATCCGGTTCGGCAACTCCTTCAGCGACGACCGGCACCGGTACGCCAAGTTCGACTACATGCTGGCCAACCCGCCGTTCGGCGTGGAGTGGAAGAAGGCCAAGGAGGAGGTCGAGGCCGAGCACGAGCTGGGCTCCTCGGGCCGGTTCGAGGCGGGGCTGCCGCGCATCAACGATGGGTCGCTGCTGTTCCTCCAGCACATGATCTCCAAGATGAAGCCGGTCAAGCTCGACGAGGATGGAGAGAGGCGGGGTGGTAGCCGGATCGCCATCGTCTTCAACGGCTCGCCGCTCTTCACCGGGGCGGCCGGGTCGGGTGAGTCCGAGATCCGCCGGTGGATCCTGGAGAACGACTGGCTGGAGGCGATCGTCGCCCTGCCGGACCAGTTGTTCTACAACACCGGCATCTCCACCTACTTCTGGGTGCTGAGCAACCGCAAGGACCGTGCCCATGAGGGTCGCGTGATGCTCATCGACGCTCGCGAACACTGGACCAAGATGCGCAAGTCCCTGGGGGAGAAGCGCAAGGAGATCAGCGCTGAGCAGATCACCGAGCTGACGCGGTTGTACGCGGACGCGTTGGGTGTGGCTGACGATTCCGAGCATCCGCTGCGCGGCAAGGTGAAGGTCTTCCGCAACGAGGACTTCGGTTACCAGCGCATCACTGTGGAACGGCCGCTGAAGCTGCGCTTCGAGGTCACTGAGGACACCTTGGTGGAGTTGACCGCCGCACTGGACAAGGGCAAGACCACTGCCAAGTACGAGCAGAAGGCGGAGCTGGTTGAGGCTCTGCGGTCGCTGGTGGGCGGTGAGCCGTGCTTCAAGAAGACCGAGTTCGCAGACCGTATTCAGCAGGCGCTTGCCGAGGGCGGGGTGTCCAAGCCGTCGACGGCTGTGATGAAGGCCATGTGGAACGCGGTGTCGGTGCGTGACCCCGAGGGCGAGGTACAGAAGAAGAAGGGCGAGCCGGAGCCCGACGTGGACCTGCGCGACTTCGAGAACATCCCGCTAGGTGAGGACATCGACGTCTATATGGAGCGGGAAGTACTGCCGCACGTGCCCGATGCCTGGGTGGACCATTTGAAGACGAAGATCGGCTACGAGATTCCCTTCACACGGTATTTCTACGTGTACACGCCGCCACGGCCGCTTGAGGAGATCGACGCGGAGCTCAAGGAGCTTGAGTACGAGATCCAGCGACTCCTGGGAGAGGTGACGAATTGAGTAGGTATGGGGGATTTTTGGATGTTGCCATCAAGTATGTCTGTCGAGTCAGGTATGGTCTTGGCCAGCCGCCGAAGCTGAGTGATTCTGGTGTGCCAATTATTCGAGCCACAAATATTAGTCGGGGGAAAATTGATTCCCGGGGTATGATTTATGCAGACGTTGCAGATATTCCCCTGGATCGAGCTCCTTTGCTTCATGCTGGAGAAGTGCTGGTTGTTCGAAGCGGGGCATATACTGGCGACTCTGCAATCGTGACGGAAGAATGGTCTGGGAGCGCCCCTGGGTACGATCTAAGACTTACTCCAGAAGGGGTTGACTCCAGATATTTGTCCTATTCTATGTTGAGTGCTGGAGTGCTTCAGCAAATTGACGTAGACAAGAGTCGGGCGGCGCAACCTCATTTGAATGCCGAAGATGTAGGGAATGTTGTAATAAAACTCCCTGGGCGCGAAGAACAGCAGCGCATAGCTGATTTTCTTGATGCCAGAACTGCTGAAATAGATCTCATTCAGTGTCTTCGAAAGAAGGAGATGAGCCTTCTTCAAGAGCGTATGTCCGCGTCTCTGGTTGAAAAAGTGCTTCCTGGTTCCGACCTGCCTGGTTGGCGCAGGACTGTGGTCAAGCGCATGTTCGATACCTGCCGCTCCGGGTTTTGGGGTGAAGAGCCATCTGGTTATGAATCGGACGTTGTCTGCGTTCGTGTCGCTGATTTCAGAAGGAATAGTTATCGCGCTGGTTTGGACGCGGAGACCATGAGGTCGGTTTCGCCGGATCAGCTTCGTTTGCGGCGCCTTTCTCCGGGGGATGTACTGCTGGAAAAATCAGGTGGCGGTGAGAAGTCGCCGGTCGGTTTTGCGGTAAGCTTCGACGGTGATCGGGTTGCGGTCTGTTCTAACTTCTTGCAATTTCTGCGACCAGCGAAGGGGGTCGACTCTCGCTTTGCTGCCCTGGTGATGTCTGCCCTTTATCGGTCCTCGCGGAACATTCCTTTCATTAAGCAGACGACGGGAATTCAGAATATCGATCTCGGCGGATATCTTTCTCAGCAACTGTCGATTCCAGATCTCCGGAGGCAGCAGGAAATCTCAATAACCCTTGACCGGGAAATTGAACTGACATCGTCGCTTGGCTCTTCAGTATCGCTCCAGATGGAGCGGACAGAAGAACGTAAGCGCGCCCTGATCACTGCCGCTGTCACCGGTCAGATCGACGTCACCACCGCGCGAGGAGCCGACCTGCCATGAGTCCGGTCTACGACGAGAGAACCTTCGAGGACCACATCGTCGCCTCGATGCTGGAGCGCGGCTGGTCCCAGGGCGCCAACCACCACTACGCCCCCGAACTCGCCCTGGACACGGCGGAGCTCACCGCCTTCCTCGGCGCCACTCAGGCCGACGCCTTCGAGGAGCTCGTCACCCGCTGCGGCGGCTCCCGGGAGCAGGCCCAGGCCACCTTCGCCAAGACCCTCGCCAAGCGCATCGACACCGAGGGCACCCTCCATGTCCTCCGTCAAGGCGTCACCGTCGAGGGCCTGAAGTTCCGGCTCGCCTACTTCAAGCCCTCGCACACCATCGCCGAGAACGCCCTCGCCGACTACGAGGCCAACCGGCTCACCGTCACCCGGCAGCTCCGCTACGCGGCCAAGGACGGCGACCAGGGCCGCGCCCTGGACCTGGTGCTGTTCGTCAACGGCCTGCCCGTGGCCACCGCCGAGCTCAAGAACCCCCTCACCGGGCAGAACGTCAACCACGCCAAGCACCAGTACGCCCACGACCGCGACCCCCGCGAACTCCTCTTCACCAAGCGCACCCTCGTCCACTTCGCCGTCGACCCGGACCTGGTGTTCATCACCACCAGGCTCGCCGGGAAGGACACCCGCTTCCTGCCCTTCAACACCGGCTCCGAAGGTCCCGGGCACACCGGCGGCGCGGGCAACCCGCTCCCGGCCTCGGACGCCTCCGGCTACCGCACCGCCTACCTGTGGGAGACGGTCTGGAACGTCGACAACTGGCTGGACCTGCTGGAGCGGTTCGTCCACGTCAAGCGTGACAAGGACGACAAGGGGCGCAGGCGCGAGACCGTCATCTTCCCCCGCTTCCACCAGTGGCACGCCGTGCGCGGCCTGGTCGACCACGCCGCCCGGCACGGAGCCGGAAACAACTACCTGATTCAGCACTCGGCCGGTTCGGGCAAGTCCAACACCATCGCCTGGCTCGCGCACCGGCTCTCCTCGCTGCACACCCCCGCAGACCCCGACCTGATGGACCCGGCCGCCGTCGCCAAGGGCTTGGAGCCCAACACCCCCGTCTTCGACAAGACCGTCATCATCACCGACCGGTCGGTCCTGGACCGCCAGCTCCAGGACACCGTCGGCGACTTCTCCCAGGTGGAGGGCCTGGTCGGGCGGATCGGCGGCAAGGGCGGCTCCAAGTCCGCCCAGCTCGCCGAGGCACTGTCCACCTCCTCCAAGCGCATCATCGTCGTCACCCTCCAGACCTTCCCCGCGCTGCTGGACTACCTCAAGCGCGAGCCCACCGAGATCCGCGGCAGCCGGTTCGCCATCGTCGTCGACGAGGCGCACTCCTCCCAGAGCGGCGAGGCAGCCAAGGACGTCAAGAAGGCCCTGCGGGACCTGGGCCTGGACGCCGACGACGACACCGACGGGACCGAAGGCACCGAGAGTGAAGGCAACGCGGCCGAGGGCGCCTCCGTCCCCAAGTCGACGGAGGACGCCCTGTTGGAGTCGGCCTCTTACCGGGGCCGCAGCGCCAACCTGTCCTACTTCGCCTTCACCGCGACCCCCAAGCACAAGACCCTCAACCTGTTCGGTGTGCGAAGCGAGGCCACCGGCCTCTACGAGCCCTTCCACACGTACTCGATGCGTCAGGCCATCGAGGAGGGGTTCATCCTCGACCCCCTGCGCAGCTACATCACCTACGCCACCCAGTACCGGCTGCTCAACGGCAACACCGACGATCCCGAGGTCGACGCCACCAAGGCCAAATCCCAGCTGGCCAGGTTCGCGCTGCTGCACGACTCCACGCTCGCCCAGCACGCCGAGACCATCATCGAGAACTTCAACGCCGTCACCCGGCGGCAGATGGGCGGCCGGGCCAAGGCCATGGTCGTCACCCGTTCCCGCGAGGCGGCCCTGCGGATGTACCGGGCGGTCGAGAGTTACCTGAAGGACAGCGGAGTTCCCGACCCCGGTGTCCTGGTCGCCTTCTCCGGAACGCTCAAGGACCCCAGGAGCGGTGAGGAGGTCTCCGAGCCCGCCGTCAACGGGTTCCCCGAGACCGAGCTGCCCAAGCGCTTCGCCGCCACCCGAGCCGACGATCCCGCGGCCGTCACGCGCAACGGCAAGGAGTACCGCCTGCTCATCGTCGCCGACAAGTACCAGACCGGCTTCGATCAGCCGCTGCTGACCACGATGTTCGTGGAGAAGTCGCTCAAGGGCGTGGCGGCCGTACAGACCCTGTCCCGGCTCAACCGCACGCATCCGCTCAAGTCCCAGAGCGATCTGCGGGTGCTGGACTTCGCCAACGACGCCCAGGAGATCAGGGAGGCCTTCCGGCCCTACTACGAGCAGGCCGTCACCGCCGAGGCTGATCCCGACATCCTCCACACCATCGCCCACCGGGTCATGAGTGAGGCCAACGTGCTGGTCAGGGACGAACTCCAGGGGTTCGCCGACGCCTTCCACGAGCTGGAGGTCCAGCCCGGAACCGACAACCTCAAGAACCACCCCGAGCTCAACCGGTTCACGGCCCCGGCCGTCGAGCGCTTCGCCGCGCTGATGGAGAGCGAGGAGGAGGACGAGCGCACCGACGCCGACCGCTTCCGCGCCGACCTGAACGACTACGTCACCAAGTACGCGTTCCTCTCTCAGATCATGCGTTACCCGGACGCCGACCTGGAACGGCTCTACCTGTACGGACGCTTCCTGCTGCGGGTGCTGCCCGCGCGTAAGGACGGCGGGGTGGACGTCGGCGAGGTCGACCTCAGTCACCTGAAGCTGTTCCGCAAGGCCGAGGACGATCTGAAGCTCAGCCCCGAGGGCGACCAGGAGCTCCCCGGGTTCTCGGACGGGACCGGCAGCGCCTACGACCCCAAGAAGGAGCTTCTGTCGGAGATCATCGAGATCTTCAACGAGCACTTCGGCCATGACCTCAGCGAGGCCGACCGGCTCATGATGGAGGAACGCCTCCAGACGGTCATGGACAACCCCGAGGTCGAGATGGCCGCCGTCAACAACGACGAGGGCGCCTTCCGGCACAAGTTCGACCCGGCGATGAAGGAAGCGGTCATGGACCGCTACGAGAGCGGCGTGGAGTTCACCGAGCGCTACATCGGTGAGCAGGACTTCCAGGACTCCATCAACCGGGCCATGAGCCGGGCCGCCTACCGGCTCCTGCGCCAGCGCAACGGCCTCAGCGGCACCTGAGGCACGCCTGAGCCCCCAAAGCACTCGGCCCCGCCCGCTGGTTCGCAGCGGTCGGGGCCGAACGTTGTTGATCTTGTACTTATAGCTACTCTCGGTGGTCGAACCTCGCTATAAGTACAAGATCATTCGCGTATGGGCTGGCTGAGAAGGGAATCAGATGCCCTTGGCGCTGTCGATGAAGGCGCGCCACTCGTCAGCACCGAAGAAGAGCGCGCCCAGCTCGCGGTGCTTGGTGTCCCGCATAGCGGCGCCGTTGTCCAGGTCAGCGACCTCGACGCAGGCTGCCTCGCTCTGGGAGTAGCTGGATTTCCGGAAGATGCATGCACGGGTGGTCGGGATGTTCGGGGCGTTCATGCCGTCATTCCTTGTCTTGGTGGTGTTCACCGGCGATGCGCTTGAGCATCGCCATCGTAGGTTTTCCTTCGTCCAGTGCTGCTGCCCGGAGCCGATTGAAGACGTCTGTGTAGTGTTCGATGTTCTCGTCGCTGGACATGAACATGTGCGAGGACGGTCCTTGCAGGTAGACAGTCAGCAACCCGTGGTGCTCCACGCGCAGGATCGATAGGGAGGCGAGTGTCAGTGCGGCGTGGGCACCGGCACTGTAAGGAAGCACTTGGAGCGTAACGGTGGGGGCTCCCGCAAGATCGATGAGGTGATCGATCTGTTCCGCCATGAGTTCCGCGCTGCCGATGCGTTGGCGTAGGGCAGCCTCGGCGATGATGATCCATACGTTGGGCGGGGATTCCTTGGTGAGGATCTCCTGGCGGGTGAGCCGTACCTGTACTTCGCGGTCCAGATCGCTGTTGGGGCGCATGGTCGCCTCGATCACCGCTCGGGCGTAGTCCTCGGTCTGAGCCACCCCTGGGACGAGTTGCGACTGGTAAATCTCGATCGAGGTGGCTTGAGCTTCGATGTTGGCGTAGGAGCGGTAGCTTCTCTCCAGCTCGTAGGGCTGCCACTTGTCCGGCTCCCTTGCTTGCTTGCGCAACGCCAGCAAGCGGTCAAGCTCATGAGGGACCTCGTAGATGCTGAGAAGTCGCTCGATCGCCGCAGCCCCCGGTACCGCTCCGCCATCCCCGGGCGTCTCCCAACGAGCCAGGCTGCTGGCAGCGGTGCGCATGGCCTTGACTACGTCTCCGAACTTGCGTTCGCCACGGAGTCGACGCAGTTCCTGAGCGAGCTGCCACTGGGCCAGTGTCGGGTTGCCTGCCATATCTGTTGATGATGCCTTTCTTCGCGAGTCCGGACAAAATTAGCTACTTTCAGAAGCTACTTGCAAATGCTCGTGGCATTGAGTTTACTAGAGATGTACGCAGCGAAGGCACGTAGAGGTTGCCGTCGCTGCTGACCAGGGCGGACGTAAGCACAGCAGCAGCTCTCAGTCCAGAAGGGCATGAGGCGGTTCGCAGCGCCACGGACGTCCGATGTCGAGCGGAAGAAGATCTGGCTGGGGGAGGACGCATCCCGACCCGGCTGGACGCGGTGATGGGCTCACGGGCCGACACCGTGGGAGTCGCCTGGTTCGGGCGGCTGCATGAAAACGGGCTCTGGGGGCGATTGCGGCGCCTCCAGAGCCCAAGCCGACAACCAACCCACCCCTGTGAGAAGCAAGGAGCTTGCCGACATGTCCATCATGCCGCGTCCCCGTGCGCCGTTCCACACCCCCACCCCGGGTTTCGCCGGGCGCCGCTGGGCTTCCCGTGTCTACCCCGGTCACCTGTCCCAGGCCGCGTGGGTGCGTGAGGACCTGCGCGCCGATCTGTTCCGCTTGGAGGGCCTGTGCCCGGACTTGGCCGACACGATCGTGCTGTGCGCGAGCGAGATGTTCGCGAACGGGGTCGACCACTCCCGTTCCGGCGAGTCGGACGGCCGGGTCATCCGCATCCTGTCCATGCCCACCGCCACCACGCTGCACTTGGGCATTGTCGACGACGGCGTGCGGGAGCCCGCTCCCACCCTTCCGGAGATCCCGTACCAGCGCACGGCGAAAGAGTGGGAGGAGGCCGAGCGCGGCCGGGGTCTGCTGCTCATCAACTCCCTGGCCACCCGCTGGGGCACCCGGGCCGTGGTGGACTTCCCGTTCTGCGCAGGGCTGGGCACGATCGTGTGGGCTGAATTCACCCTCACCACCAACACCACCACCGCCGGGGCCGACCGATGACCGCCGAACCGGTCTCCTCCGGGGTGCGTGCGGTGCTGGACGCGCCCCGGGGTCGCCGTTTCTCCAAGCCCAGCTACCCGACCCCGCTCACCCGGGAACAGCGCCTGCTCGCCCAGATGGAGGGCAACCCCCGGGTGGCCTACCGGCAGGCGCACGGGGTTCTGCCCGAGTGGATGCGCGTTCACGCCGCCCGGCTGGACGCGCGCGCTTCCCGGACCACCGAACGCCCCGAGGAGCGCCCGCGCAGGCCTGCCACACAGCCGGAACGCCCGCCTGAACCCGTGGTTCCGCGTCCGCGTCCGGCCCCGGATGACGGCCCGTTCCCGCCTGGCCGGGAGCGCCCGCCGTTGCCGCGTCGCCGTTCGAAGCGTCCGCACGGCCGCCGCCGCAAACCCGGCCGTCTGGGCTACCTCCGCCGCCTCGGCGGCACCGCCCGCACCGGCCCGGCCCGCATGCTGGCCGCCTACACCCTCGCGAGCAGCGCCGGAGCCCTGGCCCACCACCTGGCCACGGTCCTGCTGTAGCGACCCGCCCCGGCCTGCGCACACCGCGACGGCCGCGCCGGACCCTCCAGTCCCCGGCGCGGCCGTCACCTTCTTCCCGTCTCAGTCGTCCGCGTTCACGAGCACCGACGGCCAGGGAAAGTCCTCAGGGATGGCGTCCATGACCACCTCGCCGCAGCGGCGTCCCCGCCACTGCCCGGCGCTGCGCATGGTGCCCACCTCACGGAAACCCGCCTTGGCGTAGGCGTTGCGGCCTGCGGTGTTGGGTTCCAGTACCTTGAGCCAGACCATCTCCAGCCCGATGACGTGGAAGGCGTAGTCCAGCGTCAGCCGCGTCGCGATGGTTCCCACGCCCTTCCCACGGGCCTCGGGCGCCACGACCAGGATGAACTCGCCCGTGCGCACCTGGTGGTCGATGAGCACACTGGCCAGCCCGCACGGCACCGCCTCACCCCCGCGCACGTCGTAGACGGTGAAGCGGGCCTGGTCGGGCGCGCCGCGCAGCTGGTGTTCCAGCCCTTCGGCGCGGGACTCGGCGCTTTCCGGCACCTGCCGCCCGTAGCCCAGCACCGCACCGGGATCGCTCTCCCACCGCCAGTACTCGCGGGCCAGGTCGGCGCGCAACGCTCCCAGGGCGATGCCCTCGGCCTCGGCCCACAGGACCGGTTCGGCGATGTCACTCACAGGACTCCTCGAAGAGTCGGTGATGTCGTCGGACTCGGCCGCCGACGTCGACCCAGGCGTGCAACCGCACCGGGTCGGTAGCCACCCCGTGCCGGAAGGCGGCCCGGTAGCCCGCCCAGCGCAGGGGGACGGTGGTCGCCGCGGCCTCCTCCCAACATGCCACGCGCAGTGGTAGCAGGCGGCCCGCTTTCCTCACCGCATAGGTCGCCTGCACCGCCGCGGCATAGTCGGCGATGCCTGTTTCCGCTCGCTGCACCAGGTGCCGGGTACGGGCGAACGCACTCCTACGTCCCCCACCCCCTGGTCAGTACGACGAGGAGGGCAACGATTCCCAGGGCGTACCAGTGCAGGGAAGCCCGTGGAATCGGCGCGAGCGCGGCAGGGCTGTCCCGTGTCCCCCAGCTGGGAGAGGAGGGATTTCCCCGCCTGACCCTCTCCCATGAACGCGGTTCCTCTCGTTGGATGAGCACACCCGTGTCCACCAGCGCCACCAGAACCCGCTCCTGGACCGGGTCCAGGGAGAGAACTGGAGTCGCACCCCCTGTACTCCACATGCGGGAGATGACCCGGCTGGCCTCCTCGGACAGCAGCAGCACGGACCCCTTCTCCACGTCCAGGGCGACGCATGCCGACGGGAAACAGACCAGCCGCAGGTGTGGGGCGGGGGAGAGCAAGGAAGGGAGGGTCACCTTCCGGCCTCCTGACCCAGCGACTGCGTGTGGAACACGCATTGGGGAGCGGTGAGCCGTATCCCGGGTAAGTGGCCGGGGCTGGAACCGGACGGCCTACACCTTGGCTGCCCTGCGGGGCGCTGGCCCACCGGCGCACCCGCACCATGGCATCGAGACGGTGGGGCCGGTTGTTCGACGGAAGGCGGAACTCACCACCACGGGGTGCGGCTGCCCGCCTCCGAGCACGTGTTCTCGAAGAGGTCCAGGACGCAGGCGCGAAAGGCGCGTGCGCTGCTGGAGGAGGTGGGGTACCCCGCAGTCCAGTTGAACCCGTCGGTCCCCAGGTTGAAGTGCGCGGAGTCATCGGGGATCCGGTTGCCGTCCGTGTCCACTTCGAATCGCAGGTAGAGCCCTCCGGACGGTGGCGGCACGTTCATGGCACGCCCCCATCCGTACTGCCGTCCCTGGTAGGTGCCGTAGCGGATCTGCACGGTTCCGAGTGATGTGTTCACGGAAGAGGCGGTTCTTGGGTTGCTGATGTCCAAGACCTGAGAATGGTTGATCCAGGGGTCGGCGGACGCGGGTGAGGCGGTCACTGCGCTCAGACCCACCATCAGTCCGGATGCCGCTATCACCGCTGCCGTCTTCCTGACGATGCCCATCGTGTTCCTTCACGGTCGGGGACGCCTCGTTCCGGGAGCGCCGCACGTGCATTGACCGGAACACGACATCACGTAGCGCTTACGGGGGGCTTAACGTGTCCTTTCGCCCCTCGGACCCAACGCGGCCGGATCATCCCCGCACGCTGTCGGCCCCGGTGCCAGCACTCTGCGGCTCCCGCACCGGCGACAACGACGGCGTTCCGCTCCGGCTTGACACGTTCCGCGCCCGATCGCGGCGTCGCGCCCTTGGCCAGCCGTTCAGCCTCACCATCTCGAAGAGCCGAGCCTGCCCTCGATCGGTGCGCCGCTGATGTCCGCGACACATGCAGCGACTACCTCGCGTGTCATCTCGATCCCGAGGAACACGTGCGTGAGAAAGGCCCCCGGTCCGTCGTGGTGGAAGTCGATGCTCTCCCCGAGTGATGGGAAACTCTCGACCGGAGCGAGAGCACTCCTCGGTCCGTGGCATCCGCGACCACCGGCGCTTCCGTATCGCACCGCCCCTGCGCATGAACCTCAGCGTGGTTCGGTCGGGGGCGCCTGTCCGAGACTCCGTTCGTCCACAACGGGGGTGTCCGGTGCGAACCGGGCGACTCCTGAGGCCAGTTCGGAACCACAACGGTATGAGAGCCGGACGCTCGCGACTTGTCGGAAGCCCTCGGTCCGGGAGGCGGCCGGCACGATGCCGACCTGCGGTTCCCAGCCGGGGATGAACCCGAACCGCCGGACCCTCCGGCGCCACAACACGATTCGGTCTACCTCGCTCCAGCGCGCGAAGACCTTGGATTTTCCGCGGAGCTGAATCCGCTCGGCGTCCAGGCACACCGCCGGGCCACGGAGGAACAGACTGATCGTCAGCAGGAGTGGACAACCGAGCGCAGTGACGACCAGCGTCAACGGGGCCGCCCAGGCGTAGGCCTGCGTTTCGTGCCACGTGACCGGATCGCGGACCGTCACTTCACCGGTGCCGGCGACGGTCAGGAGCCACGGAGCGGCGAGCACCACGAGGAGGCCGAGAGCCGGTTCGACGCGGTCCTTGATGGTGATCTCAGGAAACCGACCATTGCCAGACATGCGCAGACCTTTTGTTCGGGCGAAGTCTCATCATGCCGACACGGTGTCAGCCTGAGACCGAACCCGTTCGGCCTTGACCCCGGGTCTTGGGCGCGGGGATGACCGGAAGGGGACACCAGGTCCAGGTGCGGGACCCGTCGCCGGTGGCGTACACGAAGTGGTGCCGCGGCTCAGCCCGGGGCGCGAGCCATGATCTGAACCGGGCCAGGCGTCGCAAGCAGTACGCCGCGCTCAAGGAGCGTTACCGGGCGCGGTTGACCGACAGAGGCCGCGTCGAATCCGACCCCGGCGTGGGGGAGGCCCTTCTCGCTGAGATGGCCGAATCCGCCGAGGCCCGCCGTCGGGCGACCACGAAGGCACCGGGTGAGGGGTGAAGCCCCCGATCAAACGCGGCGGAATCTACCGGGTTCCCGACCGCCTTCTCGCCCTGCCCCCTGACTACGACCGGGCCCCATCCCCGACGTGCCGTCGTGGTGATCAGTGGCGACGCCGAGCACGAGAACCAGGACTGGCCGATCGTCCTGGTAGCCCCGTGTTCGAGCCAGCCCTCGCACAGGACCCGGTACTGAGTGAAGCTCAGCCGGGGTACGGCCAACGTGCGGAAGAAGTGCTGGGCCCGCGTCGCCGCCGTGCAACCGATCGCCAAGGAGGACATCGGCGGCTACGTCGGCCAACTCGCCGCCCACCTGTTGGAGGACGTCTACGTCAATCTCGCCGAGTACACCGGCCAGGTCTGAGCGGAGCGAACGGCGGACAGCCCTGGGCAGGTCGAGCCGGGCCGGGGAGGCGCCGTCGGCTTCCGCCACCTTGGAACGCTGACTGTGCACACACGACGGGCAGAGGTCGGCCTGCCTTCCGCGGACCCAGACCGGGGGGAGAAAGTGAGGGCCGGACGGTTGTCCCTACCCGTCTCACCAAACACGGGGATGTTCCATCTCAATCTGACAGAAAGGGGATCGTCTGCTTCCCTACGCATGAGCCTCAGTAGTCTCCGCTCGCGAACCACACGAGCGAGAACACGGACAACATGCCGAAGGCGAACGGGATGCTCAGTACCGCCGCCCACACCAGGGCCACACCCCGGGCGGCCCATCCACGGCACAGTGCCAGGAGGAGCAGTGCCAGGACTCCTTCGAGGAGAAGCACGCCCAGGTGGACCTCCTCCCCGCCGGACCTCACGTACGCCCTGACGCTCACCCACAGGAAGACCGCTATCAGTCCGAGGGGAACCCCCGCGGCGAAGGCCCTGACGCCCGTGGCGTGCGACCGGAACCTGTTGCCGAGGAATCCCAGGAGCGCCCCCGTGACGACCCCGACGAGCAGCCAGACCCAGTACTCCCGCATGGTGTGGTCGTCGGCTGTCAGGTGGGTGGTGGTCAGGTGTCCGAGAACGGCGGACAGGTACGTGACCGAACCGGAGATGGTCGCCGACCGGGAACGGATCGCCATCCAGCCGATCAGGAACGGTGGCGTGACATAGAGGCCGACGGACCATTCCAGGAACGGGAGCCCCTCGGAACTGAGGCCGTCGACGAACACCGCAAGCGCTCCGCAGCCGAAGCCCGCTCCCACGGACAGCGCCAGGAACAGCCACAGGCGCCGATCCAGGAAGTCCCGGACGGTGGAGGGAGGCTCTCGCTGAGACCTATCCTCTTCTCCTACCTGTCTGTTCCGAGGAGAAGGGGTGGAGTCCGTGCTCACTGGGGGGTGCCTCCTGTCAGGACATCGCCCAGATAGCTGAGTGTCTCCTCGTCCGTGAAGTACCCGCTGTGGCTGGTGTCCGCTTCGGGGTCGAGTCGGTTGCCCAGTTCCTCGCTGGGATTATTGGGATCCTCAAAGAACTCATCGTGGTGCAGCGGGGTTCCGAAACCGTCGATGAGGAGCCCGAAATCGTCTCTGGCATCCTCGATCCAGTCGTCGTCTCCCTGGATGACGTGCACGTTCTCCTCGTCGACGGTGAGGTCGCTGATGTGGTCGACACTCGCACCCGCCCCGCCGACGAGAACGAGCGAGTCGACGTCAAGACCGCCACCGATGTGGGGGTTGGCCGCGGCACCGGCGATGTAGGCACCGTAGCTGTGCCCCAGCACGGTGTTGTGCGAGGGTTCATCGCCCTGGTGCGTGGCACGCAGCCCTTCCTGGAAGGAGGCGAGGGCTGTGGCACCGTCCTTCGAATCCCAGTGGGTGGGGGGTGCGTTGTATCCCATCCAGGTGATCGAGGCGTGCTCACCGTTCGGATCGTTCTCCACCATCTGGGCGTGGAGTGCTTCGGAGCGTTCGATCGGGCTCGTGAGGGTCCCCATGTCGTTGAACATCCCGGGGACCATGGTGGAGACATGGTCCGCCAAGTCGGGGTTGCCGGTGGAGATAGCTGCCTGCCCTCCTCCAGGGGCGAAGGGGTCGAAGTACATGAGGAACTTGTTGTCATCCCCCTTGGTCGCCTCCTGGATTTCCCGCAACTGCTCGAGAGTGAAGGGATTGCTTCCGACACCGGGAGAGGAGAAGTGGTCGATCGCCTCCTCGAGTTCCGCGCGGTTCAGTTCGTCCCTGACGACGACGGGCACACCGTCCAGGTTGCGCAGGTCGTCCGGGTACTCCTCCATCGCGTGTTCCCGCTGGTTCGGTGCGAGGGTGGACCACCAGTCCGCCACCTCCCCAGGAGTCCAGTCGTCCTGGGGTTCGAAGTCGACCACGGGATCGGGTACGCCGCCGAAGAGGTGGATCTCCCTGCCGGTCATGAGGCCCGCGTTCTCGATGCGCTCCCAGGACGCGGCACTCGGACCGTTGGTCAGTGCGTCCTTGGCCTCGTCGGTCGCGTCGTCCAGGTCCGATCGGGCCTGGGTGTGCTCGCCCAGGAGCCCCTCGCGAACCCCGTTCAGGTACTCCACCTCGGCCTGTTCCTGGGAGACGCCGCTGAACGTCATGGTGTCGGCGCCGAATTCCTCGATCCGTGCCAGAGCCTCGCGCTTGCACTCACTCCAGCGGACATGGAGGTCGACGCGCACGCCCCGGTACTTCTCGATGGCATCGGCGTACAGGGTGAAGGTGCCCGACCCGTGGGTCAGAATCTCCGCCGCGTCCTCCCAGGTCTGGATCTCCTGTTCGGTCGCGTCCTTGATGTCCCAGGCGATCGTGTCGCTGAACTCGTTCGCGGTCGCCCAGAAGCCGGTCTCCAGGTCGGCCGACTGCCCGAGCATCGTGTTCCTGGTGATGAGGAGGTCCGCGGCGCCGTCACGTATCGCGCCCTCGTCCGCATCGACGTCCTCGGGAAGTCCGAGCACCATGGATTCGGGTGACATGTGAACTTCCCTCAGAAGTTGACCGGTCGGGGAATGGACGGAACGGCGCCCCCGAAGTCGGAGGAGGACTGGTGGTCCGTCTCCGAGAACTCACCACCGGCGTGTCCGCTCTTCTCGGCGAGACTTCTGCTGCTCATCACGGCGAGACGAATGCGTTCGTTGCCTTCGATGTCGTAGTCCACCAGGGAACCGCCGAGCTCCGGCGCTCCGGAGTAGAGCGGAGAGATGTCGTTGCCGAAGTCCCGGGCGAGTGTGGCCATGCTGTCGGCCATGTCCGCCGCGCTGCCAGCGGAATTGACGGCATCGCCCGGGTTCGCGCCTGCATCGGCCATGTGTTTCTCCTGGGGGAAAGGGGGTTTTGCGCTGACCCTAGCCAAGGAGGAGCGTCTTCGAGGACGATGGGAGCGGACCGGAGCGCACGTTTGGCCAGAAAATCCGGTCCGTCCCTGGTGAGCGCGCCAGTTCAGGGGCTTTCCCGTTCCCCTCCGTGTGCAATGGGAGAGAAGGGGTAGATCCTTTTTCTCACGAGTAGGATGCTCTGGCCTGCGAGTTTCTGGTATCCGACGCTGTGAACGGTGCCTTGGGATATGGCCACATTCGGCCATCCCGCGCCTCGCGGCTGATCGAATCGTCCACACGGTCGCCGACGCAAGCCCAGCCGCTTCGGTCGCCCCAGCCGCCTCGGCGGTACCGCCCGCACCGGGTCGACACGGTTGCTGGCCGCCCACGCCCTCGCGAGCAGCCCCGGAGCCCCGGCCCGCCACCTGGTCACGGTCCTGCCGTAGCGACCCGTCCAGCCCCGTACACACCACGGCGACCGTGTCAGCCCTCGGAGGACCGGCACGGCCGTGTCGCGGAGGGTTTCTCCTGGAGACCGCTCAAGCCTGGCGCCAGCGGAACCTGCTGTCTTCAGCCGTGGTCGTGCACTGCATGAGGGTGCCCTTGGACGTGTACCCGTACTGCCAGTGCTCGGAGCAGAACGCCCCGGGGTGTACTCCTTGCGCGTGGGACGGAGCCTCCGGCTCGGGTTCGGGCTCTGGTTCGGGTTCCGGGGCAGGCTCGGGCGCAGGCTCCGGGGCGGGTTCAGGTTCAGCTTCCCACTCGGGCTCGGGCTCGGGTTCTGGTTCAGGTTCCGGCTCGAAGCGCGGATCACCGATCTCGTCGGGGCACTTCTCGTCGGAGCCGACGACATGTACCTTCACCACGAACCTGTCCCGATAGGGTGCCGCGCTCTCGGCCTCCCCGGGGTGCTGCGCGCACACCAGGTAGTCGTCGGCCTCGTCGAGGTCCGGGGAGTCAACGTCGCCGAACGCGGACGACACCTCAATACCGGAGATCCCCGCGCTCTCGGTCCACTTTCGCGCCTCGGAGACCGTGCCGCCGACGAAACCGGGCAGGGTCGGCCACTCTTCCGACGCATGAGGGTCGTCGGGGCAGTCGGTGCCCGTGGGGGCGATATTCAGGTGGACCACGGTGCCGTCGACGTCCTGGGAACACACCAGCATCGCCGAACGATTCCACGCCGAGCCGTCCTCAGCGGCGGCGAGGTCGCGCTCGCCCAGGCTGAAGTAGGCGTCGGCGACCGCCTCCTCCGCGTCCGGCAGGCTCAGGCCGACCACGTCAGGCGCGGTGGGGGTCGGTGACTCGCTGGGGGACGGCGACGGCATGGCCGCCACCGATTCGGCTTCCGGTGCCGGTGTTTCGAAGGGAACCAGGGACAGCAGCAACAGAAAACCGATCCCGACAATGAACGCGGATCCTCCGCAACCGGTTCCTTCTTTTGTGCCGATCGGCAAGCCCGCCTTCAGTCTCGGCGGGCGGGCTGGGTGGGGGATGGTCATGGATACTCCAGAATCCACGTGCGGCAGGGCCGGCAGGCACCAGGAGAACTGGAGCGCGGGCTGGTGCGGCTGACCTGCGCGAAGCTATACCAATCGGCTGCCCGATTTTCGGGAAAAGCCCAATCCCATGCTGATCGTCATGTGAAGGTTATGAGGGATTGTTGGAGTATGGGCCGAGGGAGAGCCTCCGTGAAGAACCCCTTCTCGCCCGTAACCGTCACGGGCGCTACCTGGTCGGCATGTGCCTGCGACGCATGGACCTGTGCCAGCCCGTCTAGGACACTTCCTCCACGCCCCTCGTCAAGGACGAGATCCTCCGTTTCCACCGGACCGACCGTGACAGGCGGGAAGCCGCCCACCGCGTCCCGCTCCTTTTCCACCACGGCCCACAGCACCGAAGGAAACCCGACACCATGGGCGTGATCGAGTACGGGGCCGAGATCCCGGACATCGACGTCGACCAGGTGGCCCAGCGCGTCCTCGACAAGGGCGGCGCGGACCTGGGTGAGGTGCTCCAGCGGAGCTGGGTCCACGACCTCGAACCCGGCGAACCCTCCCGTTGGGTGCGCCTGCGCGGCACCGGCGACCAGATGACCCTCAGGGGCAGGAAGATCGACACCTGGCCGCACATCCCCGCCTACCTGGAGATCGAGGCCGACGGCCGCGCCGAGGTCGTGCGAGTCGCGGTGTACCCGCACCACCACCGGCGGCGTGGGATGTGCGTCAAGGGACCAAGGTCCCTGCGCCACCCCGGTTCCGGCCCCGTAGGATCTCCCCGCAGAGAAGAGGACCACCATCCGTGCGGGCCGGGCCGACCCGCCACCGCCCGTCCGCACCCGACCTAAGGGGCCTGGTGCACGCCACACCCGAGCGGATCGCCGACCGGTACGAACTCGTCGACACCATCAGCACCGGTGGCATGGGCCGGGTCTGGCGCGGCTACGACACCGTGCTCGACCGGCCGGTCGCGGTCAAGGTGATCCGCCCCGACCTGGTGGCTGACCCCAGGCTCTACGACGAGTACGCCGACCGGTTCAGGCGCGAGGCCCGCGTCACCGCCCGTATCGAGAGCCCGGGCGTACCGGCCGTCTACGACGCCGCCGTGGACAAGGACAAGGGCTCGCTGTACCTGGTGATGCAGCTGGTGCGCGGCGTCTCCCTCGCCGACACCATCGACGAGAGCGCCCCGATGCCGGTGCCCGCGGCCGCGGCGGTCGCCGCCCAGGTGTGCGCGGCCCTGGCCGAGGCCCACGCGGTCCCCGTCGTCCACCGCGACCTCAAGCCGGGCAACATCATGGTGGCCGACGACGGCACGGTGAAGGTCCTGGACTTCGGGATCGCCGCCGTGCTGCGCACCGACGTCACCCGCCTCACCCACACCGGCAGCATGCTGGGGACCTACGCCTACATGCCTCCCGAACAGGTGCGCGGTGCGCCCGCCACCCCCGGCAGCGACCTGTACTCCCTGGGCTGCGTCCTCTACCAGATGCTCACCGGCCGGACCGTGTTCCCCGCCGACTACACGCACTTCCAACTCCAGGTCGCGCACGTGGAGGAGACTCCCTCACCACCCTCGGCCCACGTGGACGGTCTTCCCGAGGACCTGGAACGGCTCGTGCTGGACCTGCTCGCCAAGGACCCCGAGGACCGGCCCGCCACCGCGCAGGACGTCCACGACCGGCTCGTTCCCCACCTGCCCCGACCCGACCCCCTCGCGCCGGACAAGCCCCTGCCGCCCGGCGCCCTGCCCGACCCCACCCGCCCCTACCGGCGTCCCGTTCCACTCCGCCCCCGGGCGACCGTGCCCTCGCCAACCAAGCCGCTGCCCTCCACGCTGGTGGATGCCACCGCGGCCACGCCCCCGATCGCCGGTCTGGCCCCCGGAGAGCTGACCGAGGCCGACGGGCACGCCCAGGCCCTCATCGGCGAGGGGCGCTTCGCCCAGGCCATCGGGGTCCTCGACGACGTGATCGACCCGGCCGTGTCCGTGCTGGGAGAGGAGTCAGCCCAGGTCGTGGAACTGCGCCTGCTGCGGGCCAACGCCCTGGCCATCAGCGGGGACGCGCGCCGCGCCCTGCCCGAGTTCACCACCCTGGCCGACATCCTCCAGCGCCAGGCCGGGCCGCAGGACGAACGCGCCCTCATCTGCCGGCAGCAGGCCGTCTACTGCATGGCGCAGCTGGGGGAGACCACCCGAGCCCTGCACGAGGCGGAGGGGCTCCTGGAGCGGTTCCGCCGGGTGAGCGGGGACCGCTCCGAGGACGTGTTGGACCTGCGCCGGGAGATGGTCCTGTGGCGGCTGCGTTCGGGAGACACCGAACGCGCCTCGTCCGAGCTGCCCGCGCTGTACTCTGACCTGCGCGCGGCCTACGGCCCCGGCGCCCCCGAGACCCGTCAGGTCGCCGACCTCCTGGACCGGCTGGGACGGGGTCGGCTGGGGCGGAGCCGGAGCTGAGCCGGACGGTCGCCCGAGTCGCCCCAGCAGGAACGGAGCCCTGACCCCATGCCCCAACTCGCCCTGGGAAAGCAGTTCTTCGCGAGCGGTGAGTACGACGAACTCCCCCCGTCGGCCCGGAAGAACATCCGGACCGCCATGGAGAAGTTCAGCCTGCTCACCCCCGCCGAACTCAAGGCCGACAAGGGACTCAACTTCAAGCCTCCCCAGGGGCGGCGCAACCGCAGCATCTTCACCTTCAGGGTGGACAACTTCTACCGGGGCGTGGTCCTGGCCCCCGAGAGCGGCGACAGCTACACGCTGCTCAAGGTCATGGCGCACGACGACGCCTACGACTGGGCCAACAAGCAGGACGCGGGCGTCAACCAGCTCACCGGAGCGGTGGAGATCTGGGACGCCGAGGCGTTGGAACGGGCCACCACGGACCTGGAGGGGAGGGCGGTACCGTCCGACCCGGAGCGGCAGCTGTTCGCCGAGGTCTCCGACGGCGACCTGAGGACCCTGGGCGTCACCGACAGGGTGCTGCGCGCGGCCCGTACCATCGCGGACACCGACGAACTCGCCGGTATCGTCCCGCTCCTGCCCGAGGACCAGGCCGAGGTCCTCCAGTACCTCGCCGCCGGGTTCTCCGTGGAGGAGATCTGGAGGGACATCGTCGCCCACCGGCCCTCCGGGCCCGTCAGCGGCGACCTGGACACCGCCATCCGCAACACCCCCACCCGGATCAAGCTCGTCTCCGGACTCGACGAACTGGAGGAGATCCTCTCCCAGCCCTTCACCGTCTGGCGGACCTTCCTGCACCCGGCCCAGCGCAAGGTCGCCTACAAGGCCAGCTATCCCGGCAGCTACCAGGTCACCGGAGGCCCCGGCACAGGCAAGACGGTGGTGGCCATGCACCGAGTCCACCACCTGCTGTCCTACCTGCGCTCCGACGAGCGGATCCTGCTGACCACCTTCACCAACACGCTCGCCTCCGCGCTGAGGGAGGGTGTGCGACAGCTGACGGACGACCCCGCACGGCTGGAGCGGCTCGACGTCACCACGGTCAACGCCCAGGCCGCCGAGGTCCTCACCGAGGTCGCCGGGGGCGCAAAACCCTCCTACGTCAACGACACCCAGGAGTTGGAGCGCTGGCGCGCGCTGGTGGAGGAACGCCAGCTGCCGTGGACGGCCGAGTTCCTGCTCCAGGAGTACCGCCACGTCGTCCTCGCCCAGCGCATCGACACCCTCCCCGAGTACCTGTCCGCCACCCGCCGCGGACGAGGACGACCCCTGAACGAGGACCAGCGCACCCGGGTGTGGGAGGTGGTGTCCGCCTTCACCGACCGGCTGGCCGCCGACGGCCTGCGCACGCAGTTGCAGGCGTGCGACGAGGCCGCGCGTGCCCTGGAGGAGAAGGGGCCCCGCTACCGGCACGTGGTGGTCGACGAGGCCCAGGACCTGCACCCCGCGCAGTGGCGGCTCCTGCGCGCCCTGGTCGCTCCGCGCCCGGACGACCTGTTCATCGCGGGCGACCCCCACCAGCGCATCTACGACTCGAAGGTCTCCCTCAAAACGCTCGGCGTCAACGTCGTGGGGCGTTCGCAGCGCCTGCGTCGCAACTACCGCAGCACCCAGCAGATCCTCACCTGGGCCGGACCGCTGCTGGCGGGGGAGAGGGTGGAGGCCCTCGCGGACGGGGGCACCGAGTCCCTGTCCGGGTACCGCTCGGCCCTCCAGGGCCCCAGGCCCACCACGCACGCGGCCACCGGCCAGAGCGAGGAACTCGACGTGCTCGTGGACACGGTGCGCTCCTGGATCGACGGGGGAGTGGAGCCGGCGTCCATCGCCGTCGCGGCCCGCTTCAACTCGGCCGCGCGGCGGGCGGTCAACGCCCTGACCGAGGCGGGCGTCCACGCCCGCGAGCTGCGCACGGCGGGCCCGGACGATCCGGGCGTACGCGCGGGGACGATGCACTCCCTCAAGGGACTGGAGTTCCGGTGCGTGGCCGTCATCGGCGTCAACGACGGCGCCGTGCCCTACGCCCGGGGCGTCACCCCCGAGGAGGTGGACCCCCTCCAGCACGAAGCCGACCTGATGGCCGAACGCTGTCTGCTCTTCGTGGCCTGCACCCGGGCGCGGGACCACCTGCACGTGTCGTGGTCGGGGCGGCCGAGCCCCTTCCTCGCCGAGGCGGACATCGCCTGACCCGGCCGAGGGGAGGAACCGTGTATCGGATGAGCGCGAGCACGTGTGCAACGAGGTCGACGGCGGGCGCACGGTACGGTCGTCGTCATCGCGGTCACCAGCGGCGACAGGGCCGCCGAGGTGCGCGCCGCCGGTCCGCTGGTCTCCCGGCTCATGCCGCTGACCCGTGACGACGGGCGGTGGGTCATCGCCGGGGCCGTCGCCGGAGCGGTCGTCGAGTTCGACCTGCGTCGGCTGTACCTGCACGACATCAGCCTCATCGGCTCCCCGATGCACACGCGCAAGCACTTCGCCGCGCTGTTGCGTACGGCGCGCAGAGGCGCGGTCCGGCCCGTGATCGAGGCCCGGTACGCGCGGGAGGACCTCGCCGCGGCCCAGGAGCGGTTCGGGCGTCAGCGGCACGTCGGGAAGATCGTCGTCGCGGTCGAGGGACACCAATGGTGACAGGACGGGTGTCCCCGACCATCGCGCACGCGGTCGCCAGCCGGGGCGGGGCACCCGACGTGCGTGGGCGCCGCCGCCCGGGCTACCGCGCGTGGAGCAGCGCGTTGACGTCGTGGGGATCGGTGTGCATCCCGGTCGCGGGGTCGAAGACCCTGCCGTCGCGGGAGCAGTAGAACAGGCGCGACCACACCTCGTACAGGTGCTCCCGCAGGGGCGCGCGCCGACGGTAGCCGATCCAGGCCCAGGCCCAGCTCCCCAGGGCGAGCACGGCCACGATCGGGCCGACCACGACCGTGCCCTGGTAGACGGCGTCGAGCCGCCCCGGTTCGGTGACCAGGAGGGCGGTGGCCCCGAAGGTGGCGAGCCCGGCGAGCATCCCGAACCGGGGCCCGTACCTCCGGACGACCAGGGTGGGCACCGCGATCCACAGGAGGCACAGGAACATCAGCATCGACGTCATGGAATCCGTGCCGACCAGGGCCAGGACGGTGAAAAACAGGGCGAAGACCCCCAGCTGGAACCGGGAGCGGTTCGGCGGCTGTTCCAGCCACAGGTCCAGGGTCTGGGCCAGCTGGGTCTGGCTGTGCGAGTGGAAGTGGTGGTGGGCGGTGGAGCTCCCCACGTGTACCGGGGTGGAGCCCGCGTAGCCGGTCGCCCCCGGGACGTACGACGTGCCCGTGAACGAGGTCTGCGAGCTTCCCGCGCTCACGATCGCCGGGACACTCGCGATCTGGTCCGACTGACGGCAGACAGGGCAGGAGGTCATGAACACGTCCCGGAAGCAGAGGGAAACGGACAGCCGCCAGCGTAGCGCGAGGCGTCCGACGGTCTCTGGCCGATACCGGCCACCCCGCCCCCCGGGACGCCGTGGTGAACACCCGTGGTCCGGGTCTTCGGATGCCAGCCGGGGCCCTGACCTGCTTGGAGCCGTTCGGCCAACACGACCCCGCCCGCGTACACACGTCTCCTCCGCCCGTGGAGGGGACGCGATCGCCGGTACCCCCGGCCGCGACCGGCAGTGAGCGCGTACCGGAGAGCCGTGGGGTTCTGGAGCGGCACATGCCGCTCCCTCGGCTGCCCGTTCTCCGAGAGCTCTCAGAAGAGGGTGAGCGGGGTGTCGGCCGCCGTCCAGTACCAGTTCTCGGGGCGGTGTTCCTTCTTCAGCCGCGTCCGTTCCCCGCGGAAGCGCGTGAGCGCGTCGACGACGGTACCGGGCAGGTCGGCGAGGTCGTCGGGCACGGGAACGGTCAGCACGAGGTGCTGCTTCTCGTGGGTGAGCACCAGGTGCCCGGACGGGTCGAACTCGTGCAACCGGAAGTGCGCGAGCGGCTTGTACCCCTTGTCCTCGGTGGACAGGTGCAGCGTCCTGGTCCCGGAGTCGTCGAACACGTACAGGCCGAAGGTGTTGAGGTGGAAGATGCGGCGTCGCCGCTGGTCCACGACCACGTCGTAGCGCATGCCGCGGGCCGCCGAGTCCCGGTAGGTGTCGAGGTCCAGGTGTCCCACCACCTTGCCGTCGGTGTTGACCAGCGCGAACAGGAAGTCGCCGCCGCGCTGTCCCGCGTGCTTGTGCCAGCCGACCGCCAGGGCGACGAAGGTGGAGTCGTCGACGGGTACGGCGTCGCGCACCGTCTCGGCACGTATGCCGAACCGACCGCCGCTCTCCGCGTCGAGTTGCCCGACCAGCTCGGTACGGGGAGTCCCCTCACCCGAAGCGCCGGTCGGCGGGCAGTACCGGGGGGCATGGCCCGCGGGCGGCCGCTCACACATCAGCGCGGTCACCGCGGTGAGCGCGGGCAGCTCGGTTCCGACCGGCTCGTGTGAGAGTGCCACCGTGTTGTCGCCGAGCAGGCACAGCGCACGTCCGGACGGGGTCAGCCGCGTCCTGAACGCCCACCGCTTCGCCTTGGGCGCCGTGACCTCCGCCGTCGAGTCCAGGTCCGGAGTGAAGGCGAACGCCCGGTTGTTCCCCGTGGAGTACAGGACCCTCCCGTCCGGGAGGAGGCTCAGCGAACCCGGGTGGTAGCCCCCGTCGCCGACGATCGAGCCGGGGCGTCCCCAGTCAAGGAAGACCTGGGCGAGAGGTGTCCCGTCCGGGGCGTACCGGGACAGCACGTGCCCGAAGGTCTCCTCCTCGTCATAGTCGGAGTCGTCGTAGCGATAGGGGTTGTAACCGACCTCGGAGAGCACGTAGCGCTCCCCGTCGGGCCGTGTGCACACCGCGCGGTGCCTCCACGTGAACGTGTTGGCCGGATCGACTCCCCGGTCGCGGACGAACGCCTCCGGGAGCCGGATCGGATGTACGCGGATCATGCGTCTCTTCCCCCTCTTCGTCTGCTGGTGGCCATGACCCTAGGGACACGGGGTGACGATTCGTCGATCCTCACCATGCTCCAGCGGACACATGGTCCCGGGTACGGGACCGGACCGCGTTGGCCGATCCCGGTCGACTCGGGGCTGCTCCTCGCGCCGGAGGCACCCCACGCCCGCGTGCCCGGCCCGGTCGGGCTCGAACGGGCGGCCAGCGCGGTGCCGTGGGCGGTGCCGGTCGAGGAGCATGATCCGGACGCTGTGGCGGTACCGCGCCTTCGCCCACTCCGGGCGGCGGGAGGCGCGGAACTCGACTGACTGTGGGGTGTTCGGGCGGTACTCCGACGACCGAAACCCGATTGTTAACAAGGTTCACAGCATTGCCGTGTATCCTTGTTTCAGCGACGCAGAAGCACGCTTTCGGTGTTATGACGGCGGCGCAGGCCTTCGGGTTGACCGGCTCGGAGGCCCACCCTCCAGACAGGGCTTTGGTCCCGAAAGGGATGTGGCCCCTGTCGCTGCTGATCGGAGGACGCGGTGGCGAAGGAGAAGTCCGGCCCGGAGAACGGCCGGGCGCCCCGTCTGGTCGGTCTCGGCCATACCGGGGTGCTCTGTGGATACCCGGGGTGTGAGGACCGCGACGCGAGCGAGTCCGTGATCCGGGGGCGCGGCGACATCGACCACGACTTCGGTGGAACCTCGATGGAACCCCGCTGCACGAAGCACCGGGGTATGGAGGCGCCGCGCGCTCCCCGCCCGCGCACGCCCCTGCCGGTCGACTCGGGGTGGAGGGCGAACCGACCCACACGGGGACCGTCGAACAAGGCGAGGAGGAAGGCGCAGCCCTCGTCGGACGGCTCCAGGTCTCGTACGGAGAGGTTCACCCCCGCCCCCAGAGCCATCGACGTCCCCGAACTGAACAGGATGCGCACGCGCGCGAAGGCGCTCCTGCCCAAAGAACCGGAGCGGACACTGGAGATCTGCGCCCGTGCCCTGAAGGAGGAACGGCGGCTCCTCGCTCAGGTGGGGCAGCGGGTCAGGACGACGATGGACGACTTCCGCCAGCTCCGTCGTGAGGCGAAGGCCAGGGTCGAGGGCCGCGGCCAAGGCGCGAGGGTCCCGAAGCCCCGGCGGGTTCCGCCCCCGACCGAGCGGAGGACGCGCGGCGTCCCGCGGCCCCGGGGCGGTGAAACCGCCGGGCCCGTGAAGGCACCAGGGCTCACGACGCAGGAGCACACGCGGCTCGTCAGGATGTCACACAGGGCCATGGCGGAAGTCGAACGGCACCCCGAGCTGGCGCTGGACGTCTGCGACGAGGCTCTGGCGCTCCTGAAACACAGGAGCGGCAGCGCGACGCTGCGGAAGAAGTTCCGCCGCGTCCGTGTGGAGGCCCTGATCCAGCAGCGCAAGCGCCCGCGCCGGTAAGCGCGCTTCCCCGCCCCCACCTGACGGCCGTCGCCGCCGCCCCCTGACCCCGGACGCGCACGGCCCTCCCCTCGAAATCCCGTACCGGAGGCGCGTATGTTCACCCAGGGCCGCCTGACCCGAGGCCAGGGAACCGATCCGCGACGGATGCCGTTCGCCGTCCTGGACGTGGAGACCACCGGGCTCGACCCGCGCGGGGGCCACCGGATCTGTGAGGTCGCGGTGGTGCGCATGCGCGGCGACGGCACGGTCGTCGACGAGTACGCGACCCTGGTCGACCCCGGACGTCCCCTCACGGGGGAGGAGTTCCACGGCATCACCGCCGCCCAGGCGGCCGACGCGCCCGCCTTCGCCGACATCGCCGGTGACCTGATCGCCTACCTGTCCGACGCGGTGGTCGTCGCGCACAACCTGCCCTTCGAGGAGGGGTTCCTCGAAGCCGGGTTCGGTGCCCTGGGCATGCGCCCCTCCGGACTGCCGGGGCTGTGCACGCTCCAGGCCTTCCGCACCCACCTGGACCGGTACGCCTACCGCCAGCACCAGCTCTACCAGCTGATGACCGGCGAGTGGATGCAGGGACAGCACCACGCGCTGGCCGACGCCCGTCACCTCGCCCGCATGCTGTCGGTACTGGTGAACGAGAGCCCCCAACCGCTCGCCTGGGTCGGGCCCGGGCCGGTGCCCGCGCCGCCGGTGCCCCGCAGCGGGCGGATCGCTCCGCGTACCACCGGTCTCCGCAAGGGACGGGAGGGCTGGCTGGCCAACCTGGCCGCCGGACTGCCCGACATGAACCCCTCGCCCCACCCCAACCTCCAGGGCGTGGCCGCCTACCGTTCCATGCTGGGGCACGCCCTCACGGACGGGAGGATCGTCGGAGACGAGGCTCAGCAGCTCGCCCTGCTCGCCACCCGGGCGGGGTTCACGCAGGCCACGGTGCGCCGGGTGCACGAGGAGGTCCTGCTGGAGGCCCGCGCCCGCGCCGAGGCCGACGGGCGGGTGACCTCCACCGAACTCCGGGAGCTGGAGAAGGCCGCGAGGAACCTGGGAGCGGGGCACGTCATCCAGGACCTGCTCTACGTCGCCGACCAGGAGAAGGCGCGCAGGAACGGCCCGCTCCGAGGCTGGCGCGTCGTGCCGGTGGGGGAGAGCGGGCCGGTGAGCGCGGTCGTGGACTTCGCGGTGTCCCACGGCGCGACCGTCGGGGTGAACGTCACCAAGACCGTTCGGCTGGTCATCGCCGAACCGGCGGCGGACGACGTGAAGGTCCACAGGGCCCGCGAGGCGGATATCCGGGTGGTGACCCCGGCCGAGGCCTGGGACCTGCTGAAGGCGGCCGTCGACGGGGCGGAGCGCGGTCTGTTCGACGACGGAACCGGCGCGGTGGTCGCCGCCCAGCTCCGGGCCGAGCACCAGGAGGAGAGGGACGGCAGGGCCTGGCAGACGTTCTGGCGGCCCCGGGAACTGACCGATCGGCAGTACCACGAGCAGTTCGTCGCACCCTTCGAGCGCCGCGACCATACGGCGGCGTACGCGCGCCGACCGGATCGGGGACCCCGGAAGATCAACGCCAGCATCCCGGTGGAGGCGCGGAAGGAGGGCGGCGGCTGCGCGGGCGCGGTGCTGCTGTTCATGGCAACGGGCACGGCGGTCGCGGCCCTCACCCAGCTCTGGCCCCTCTAGCGAATCTCACGTCCCCTTTCGGGGCCAGAAAGGTTTCCCATGTCAAAGAACGCCGTGTCACCCAGGCTCAGTATCGATCCCACGTTCCCGGAGCGTCCCCTTTCCGCTCTTCGAAGGACCGCGGAGGACCGGGAGAAACAACGCCGAGAGGACCGGTACTCCAGCAGTGTGTTTGGTTGGATGGGTGCGGGTGCGTCACTCTTCCTCTCCATGATGGTCGGCGCCGTGGCATCGAAGGGGTTCCGACCACGGGGGAACGTAGTCGGCAGGCCGCCGAACGTGCCCTGGACACCCTGGACGCGGAACAGGAGAAGACCGCGCACCAGGTGGACACCATCGTTCATATGGCTGGTCAGGTCATCGAGGCGGAGCGTGACCTGATCGACCGGGTCAACGCCCTGCGCCTGGAGAGCATGCGGGTCGATGACCCCTGGGTCCACGCCGCGGCCGAGGTCGACTCCGAGTCGCTGGACTCGCTGTCGCGTGCCCGCGACACCGGGCGGCGGATCGCGGAGCTCGCCACTTCCGAGAGGAGGCCATCCTGAACCGCGGCGGCAGCCCCGTCGAGTGAGCGCGATCCCCGGCCCGGTGGCACACGTGTTCGCCCAGGGTCTTCGTGGCCGGTTCGTGATGTGCTCTTTTCCCGGGGATGCCAACGTGGGAATGCGGACTCGCGTCCACCTGGTGTGGTTCGTCTTCCGGCCACGGAACCGAGGGCGGACGGGCCCACGCCGAAGGAGACGGTGGGAAAGGGGCGGTTCCACACCAGAAGTGCACGGCCTGGTGGCCCGGTAACGGCGCCGGGACCAGGTTTCCGTCCGGAGAGGTGCCACGCGAGGTCAACGGGATCCCGCCGGGCGAGCGGCAGGAGGCCCCGTGCCCGCTGTTCGGGGAGGCGGGCGCCGTCGGAATGGCCGAAAATCTCCGGTGCGTCGTTATAACGAATGTGTTGACCGGTGGATGTCGGTCTTTATCCCTTGCTAGGGTTCCCTGACCGGGTTGCCGTAGAAGGGCCGTTATGGAATTCGACGAGAAGGTTTCCGCGCTCAGCGCCAAGGTGCAGAAGCAGCGCGAGATGACCCAGACCGAGGAAGCGGCGAAGAACGCATTCGTCATGCCATTCATCGCGACGGTCCTCGGGTACGACGTCTTCGATCCGCGCGAGGTGGTTCCCGAGTTCACCGCCGACGTCGGGATGAAGAAGGGGGAGAAGGTCGACTATGCCATCATGCACGACAACGAAGTGCAGATGCTCATCGAATGCAAGAAGTCGAACGGTGGGTTGAAGGTCGAGCACGCCTCCCAGCTCTACCGGTACTTCTCCGTCACCAACGCACGGATCGCGGTTCTCACCAACGGCGTGGAGTACCGCTTCTACACCGACCTCGAAGCACCGAACCGCATGGATTCCCGCCCGTTCATGGTGCTCGACCTGGGCGACGTCGACGAGAGCCTCCTGCCCGAGCTGTACAAGCTGACCAAGGCCTCCTTCGACCTGAACTCGGTGATCGACGCCGCTGAGAAACTCAAGTACATCGGCGCGATCAAGCGCACACTGGCGGAGCAGTTCCAGGAGCCGGAGGCCGACTGGGTGAAGTTCTTCGCCGGCCGCGTCTACGACAAGGCCTTCACCAAGAAGGCGCGCGAGCAGCTCACGCCGCTCGTCCGGGAGGCCGCCTCCGCCTTCCTGGACGACCAGGTCAACGTCCGGTTGAAGAAAGCGTTGGAGACGACCCGTCCGCAGACCGAGGTGGAGCCGGCCAGCAGTGAGGACGTCGCGGAGGAGGACCTGGAACGCGGCACGGGAATCGAGACCACCCTTGAGGAGCTGGAGGGCTACCAGGTCGTCAAGGCGATCGCGTGCAGCGAGGTCAAGCCCCAGCGGATCACGCAGCGGGACTCCAAGAGCTACTTCGCCATCCTGTTGGACGACAACAACCGGAAGCCGATCGCGCGCCTGCACTTCAACGCCAGGTCGAAGAAGTACCTCGGCACCTTCGACGCCGCGAAGAACGAGACCCGTCACCGGCTGGGGTCGATCGACGAGATCTACCTCCACGCCGAGAAGATCCGCGAGGCGGTGCGGAACTACCTCGGCTGATGTCCGGTCGGGTCCGGTGGCTCGGTGCTCAGGGGAGCGGCGCGGTCTCCTGAACACCGAGCTCCGCGGCGACGGCGGGTAGGTCCCACTCGGCGGCGTAGCGGCTGAACAGGTCCAGCAGCTCTCCCCGCCGCTCGGGCCGGAACGAGTCGGGGTCGCACACCAGGTCGGGGAACTCCCGCACCATCCGCCTCCACGACAGGCCCTCGCTCATCGCGTGACGCAGTCGTGCCACCTGCCAGGTCATGAGGTTGTGGTGTTCGAGTTTGCGCTGGGGGGTGCGCCGCCGGGGAGTGGGGACATCGCGTCCGGCCGCGGCCAGCGCCTGTCGGCGCAGCAGACACGAGGTGCAGCCGCCGCAGTGCGGATGCGTGCTGCCGCCGCTGCCGTGATGGGCGAACCCGGTGTCGCAGGAGATCGTCTCCGCCAGGAGCTTGTCGTACTCGTGCTCGGCGGGCACCCGCCGCACCATCTCGGCCTTGGTGAGGTGGAAGCAGCGGTTCTCGATGCTGAAGGGCGCCCTGGTGATGCCCTCGGCGAGGCGCTCCATGTACCGGAGCGTCTTGGGGTGGACGGCCCGCGCCGTCTGCGCACCGACCTGGCCACGGGAGAGCGCGAGGTTGAGGGCGCCGGGACCGTTCTCGTACAGGCGCAGCGAGTCCTTTCCCAGGGCGATGGCCGAGACGACCCCTGCCGCCAGGAACACGAACCCGCGTGTGCGCACGGTGTCCTCGGTGTTGTTCATGTGTACCTGGAGGGTGAAGGAGAGCAGACCGCGCAGCCGCGGGAGGGAGGAGCGCAGTCCGTGGAAGACACGTGACTGGAGATGGTGCATCCGGTTGTTGGTGCTGACCGACACCGCCGACAGTTGGTCTCCGGAGGAGCGGAGGTCATCGATCATGCCGCTGACCGAGTCCAGTCCGCCGGAGAAGAGCGCGGCCTCCCCGATCAGCTCCGACATCTCCAGATCCAGACTCTGCTTTCGGTAACTGAGGACTTCTCCCCGGAGGAACTCCAGCTTCCAGGCATCCGCCGTCAACCATTCCAGCAGGTCCTCGACATGGTCGGCGTGCGCGGACCACCATTCGGGGTTCTGTACGGGTACGGAGGCCCTGATCGTGCGCGACCACTCCTGGCCGCTGCGCCATTTGTGGCGAGCGGGTCGTCTGAGGTTACGGTCGACGGCCATGCACGAGGCTGCGATCCACCACAGGTCGGCGGCGAGGCTCCTCTCGTCCAGGAGGGAACCGAAGAGATCGGGGATCGTCGCGGTGAGGGCGCCGCTCTGGTCGAACACCCCGGCCTCTCCTGGTCCGGGCCCGCCGTCGGAGCGGAAGGTGACGGACGTGGTCCTCTCGTCGGACACGGAAACTCCTCGGGGGTCAGCGGAGGAAGGGCTGGATCAGGGCACGGAGGATCGCTGTACCGAAGGTGAGGTCGGCGAGTTCGAGAAAGTCCAGGGCGTCCTCGACGCCGGGGGCGTCCCCCTCTCCGAAGGGGGCGATACGGTCCAGGCCGTAGCGCCGCAGTGCTCCGAGAACGAAGTGCTCACCGACCAGTTCGGCGAGCTCCTCGGCCTCCATCCCCACCAGATCGGCGGGGTCCTCACTGGACAGAACGACACTGACGGCCTGGTTGAGCAGCGCCTGCATTCCCGAGGCCCGTGTGCCCGCGCACAGGTCCACGGAACGCGGCCCCTTGTCCCGTATGCGTTCGGCCAGCGCCCTGGTCTGATAAGCGGCTTTCCACAGGTCGGGCTTGCCGAGTTTGTCGGTGATCTGTTCGAGGGCCCTCTCGGCCCTGTCCTTGGCGGTGTTGAGGGGGAGTTCCGCCTGCCGGGGCTCTCGGCCTTCCTCCCGGGTGCGGGCGGCCAGGTCCCTGAGCTCACCGCACAGGGGATCGAGGGTACGTACGCGGTCGCGGGTGTGTCGGTCGTCGTCGGGCACGCGGTCGCCTTCGCCTGTCGGGGGAGGGTTCCCCTGAGATTCCCCGGACAGTTGCCCTCGGCACCGGTTTCGACCGGATTGGCGAATACCGGCCATGTGGTGCGTGTGCGTTAGTTGCCCCTGTTCCATGGGAAAGAGGCGCTTTTCCAGTCTCCGTGCCCGGGAGTGCGCGACACGGTGAGGACCCGTCGGGCATGGACGTCAGGAAGAGTCGGACACTCATGTGCGGCGACAGAGGCGAGGCCGGGGCTCACCCCACCGCATCCCAGGGAGCCCCCGTGCCGGATACTGGTGCCCATGGCGATCATTTACCAGGCCACCCTCACACCGAGTAAACCGACGCTGCTTGGCACCTGGCTGGACGGCCAGCCGTGGGCGGGTCGGGGGACCGACGAGATCCTCGGCGCGTACAGGTTCGACGACCCGGAGGGGCAGGTCGGGGTGGAGGTGTTCCTGCTCCGGCGCGGGGACCGCCTGCTCCACGTGCCGCTGGCCTACCGGGGCGCGCCCGTGCCAGGTCAGGAGGACCACCTGGTCGGGACCACGGAGCACTCCGTCCTGGGAACGCGCTGGGTCTACGACGGCACCCGGGACGAGGTGGCCCTCGCGTGCTTCCGGCGGGCCCTGGCGGGCGAGCAGGAACAGGCGGAGCTGGAGATCTGGGAGGGCGACCGCCGTGTGGACAGCAGGCCGCAGCAGGTGCTGGTCTCCAGGGAACCCGGCAGCGGCGACGGCGGCACCGCGCCGGGACGGGACGGACGGGTGCTGATCCCGCACGTCCTGGACGGTGAGCCCGAGGGCGGGCCGCGGCTTCTGGCCCGGTGGGGCGACGAACAGGCGGTGGTCGCGGCGCTGGTCTAGCCGGTGTCCCCACCTCCCCAGGGTCCACAGCACCTCTCACGGACCTCCCGGGAATCCGCCGGCGGGGGAGCGGGCGTAGCCCTCCCGCCCCCTGCCGGTGTCGGCCGGGCCCCGGGACGGGACCCGCTCGGAGCGGACGGTCACCGGGCCAGGAGTTCGTCCGTGCTGGTGCCGGGAAGGGCGACCGTGACCTGTGTGCCCCACGGGTCGCGGAGGACCACCGACCGTCCGGTGTCGGCGTGGTCCAGCCCGTGTGCCTTCAGGCGGGCGATGAGCGCGTCGAGGTCCTGCCGCGCGGGCACGGTGATCGCCACGTCGCCGAGCCCCAGAGTCGACGCGCGCGGGCCCGCGCCCGCACTGTTCCAGGTGTTCATCGCGACGTGGTGGTGGTAGCCGCCCGCCGAGGCGAACAGCGCGCCCGGGTAGGTGTCGACCGTGGTCTCGAACCCGATCGCGTCGACGTAGAAGGCCCTGGCGGTCCCGATGTCGCCGACCTGGAGGTGGACGTGTCCGACGCCGCCCGCCCTGCGCGGCCCCTCGGCGACGACGGCCTCGTCGAGATGGGTGCGCAGGTAGGCGTTGGGGTCGAGGTAGAGGGTGTCCATCCGCAACCGGCCGCTGGCGTACGTCCACTCCGAGCGGTCACGGTCGGCGTAGAGCTCGATGCCGTTGCCCTCGGGGTCGGTGAAGTAGAAGGCCTCGCTGACCAGGTGGTCGGAGGAACCGACGAACCGGCTGCGCGGGTCCCGGGCCGCGCGGTAGACGGTCGCGGCGAGGCTGGCCGGATCCTCGAACAGGAACGCGGTGTGGAACAGCCCCGCCTGACGCGGGTCGACCCCGGGCAGGTCCGGGGTGGAGACCAGCCGCACCATCGGGGTCCGGCCGCGGCCGAGCACGCGGTGCACCTCGCGGCCGCGTGACCGTTCCTCGATGGGTTCCAGGGCGAGCGCGTCCGAGTAGTACGAGCTCATCGACTCCAGGTCGCCCACGTGCAGGGTCACGGCGTCCATGCCCGTGGCGTCGTTCAGGTTGCGCTCGTCCACGGACGAGGCCCGCGGTGTGGGGTCGACGGAGTCGGACATGGTGCTCTCCCAGGGTCAGTCGGTCCGAGGTCTCCTCGGAGGAGGCCGGGTGCCTCTGCTCGGACCAACGTTATCCGTAGGAACTTTCTTCCTGGTTAACTAAATGGGGTTGGTGGTGTGGACCGCTCGGGCTCCCACCGCCGCCGGAACGACCGTGCCATGGGGGCCCGCGGTGTCCGCCCTGTCGGTGGTGTGTGGTTGTCTCCTCCCATGGGTGTGGAGATCGAGCGGTTCGAGCGGTTGGTGAGGGCGCTGCCGGAGTGCACGCGCAAGGAGTCGGAGCGGTACACGACCTTCCGTGTGCGCGGCAGGCCCTTCGGTTACCTGTGGCCGGACACCGCCACCGTGGGGCTGAAGCAGACCCTCCTGGAGCAGGCCGCGCTCGTGGCCGAGCGGCCGGAGGTGTTCGAGGTGCAGTTCACCGCGGGCGGGTTCGGCTGGGTGGTCGTCCACCTCGACGGGATCGACCTGGACGAGCTCAGCGAGCTCACCCTGGAGGCCTGGTACCTGACCGCGCCCGAGGAACTGATCGCCTCCCCGCCGACCCCGACGTCGCTGGTGCGGGCCTGACCCGGTGCGCCGCCGGTGGGACTGCCTGGCAGCGATGCCCCGACCTCGGCCCGCAGGGCTGGTGACCAGCACGGAGTAAACGCCCCGCATCCCATGTTGGGACGTTCATCGCCACAACGACCGGGAACCGGTTGGACCGCGGTCCACCGTGGGGAGGGGACGCAAGCCGATGAGCCTTCGTCAGTACGAGTACGCCCTGGCCGTCGCCGAGGAGGGGTCGGTGACGGCGGCGGCGGAGCGGCTGCGCGTCGCCCAACCCTCGATGTCCCAGCAGATCCGCGCCCTGGAACGGGACCTCGGCGTGGAACTGTTCGCCCGCACGCCGACCGGACTGGTGCCCACCGCGGTCGGCCGAGCGTTCCTGCGTGAGGCGGAGATCGCGGTGAGCGCGTCGCGGCGGGCGAGGGCGACGGCGCGGGCCGGTGCCGACGAGCTGGCGGGCGAGTTGGTGGTCGTGGCGCAGATGGGCTTCGGCACGCGACAGCTGCCGGGTGCGCTGGAGGCGCTGCGCCGCCGCTTCCCGCGGCTGGGGGGCACCNGCCGAGCTGGACCGGCTGTGCCGTCGGGGCACGCTGGACCTCGCCCTGATGGCGGCGTGCGAGCAGAGCCCCGACGACGCCCACCACCTCGGTGACGAGGAGTTCGTCGTGGTGCTGGGCGCCGGGCACCGGCTGCTCTCCGAGGACCGGGTCGGGCTGCGCGCCCTGGAGGGAGAGCCGTGGGTGAGGTTCGACCGCGACAGCGCGCTCGACGGCGTGCTGCTGAGCGTGCTGCGTGACAACGGTCTGACCCCGACCACGGCCGCCCGCGTGTCCCAGGCGGCGACGGCCGTGCGCTGGGTCGCCCACGGGTTGGGGGCGACGCTCGTCCCGGCCTCCGTGGTGCCCCACGGCTACGAGCACCTCGCGCGCCCGGTGTCCCCGGCCGTGTCCCAGCCCGTCATCGCCGTGGTCCGACACGACCCGGGCCCGGGGGAGACGGCCCTGCTCGAACTCCTGCGTCAGGAGATCTGGCACGCCACGGCCTCCCTCTCACTGGTGTCCTGACCGCCGGGGGCGGCTGGAGGCCCGTGGACACGACGAGCTCAGAGCTGGCTGGCGCCACCGTCCACGGCGAGCTCGGTGCCGGTGGTGTAGGTGGCGTCGAAGGCGAGGAACGCGGCCGCCACGGCGATCTCCCCGGTGGTGCCGAAACGCCGCATGGGGTTGTCCGCGACCCGCTCCTCCTTGAACCGCTCGGCGGCCTCCTCGGACATCGTGTTCTCCAGGACTCCCGTGTCGACGGGGCCGGGGCTGATCGCGTTGACCCGGATCCCGCGCGGAAGCAGTTCGCGGGAGAAGCTGCGGGCCATCGAGCGCAGCGCCGCCTTGCCGGCCGCGTAGACGCTGGCGTCCAGCATGCCGATGACGTTCGCGATCGAGGTGGTGAGGACGACTCCGGCGCCCGTGCTCAGCAGCGGGGCGAGCTTCTGCACGGTGAAGTAGGCGCCCTTGACGTTGATCGCGAACAGCTCGTCGTACGTCTCCTCGGTCACCGACCCGAAGGGTGTGGGTGGTGCGATGCCGGCGTTGACGAACAGGGCCTCGACCGTGCCGAGTTCGTCCTTCACACGGTCCGCCAGGGCGTCCAGGTCGGACAGTGAGGACACGTCGCCTCGGACCGCCGTCGCGTTCTCACCGAGCTCCCGCGCGGCGTCGAGCGTGGCCCGGGAACGACCGGTGATCACCACGCGGGCTCCGCCGTCCACCAGCAGCTTCGCTGTCGCGAACCCCAAGCCGCTGCCGCCACCCGTGATCACCACGTTCTTGCCGCTGTACTTTTCCATCGCAGGATTCCTCCGTCTTCTCCCGGAAACCGGTGACGCGCCCGGAGGCGCTGGTCGGAATGCTTTTCGCCGAAACCGAAGTTCCGGAACCCGTCGGCGTCAGCCCATGGGGAACTCGCCGCCGTCCAGGACGAGACGCCTCCCGGTCAGCCAACCCGCCCGGTCGGACGCGAGGAACAGCACCGCGTTGGCGATGTCGTCGGGCCGGCCGTCGCGCCCCAGCGGCGGGGCGTCGTCGGGGTTGCTCTCCGCCTGCGCCGCTCCCATGCGCGCGGTCACCTCCGCCCACCTCTCCCGTGTCGCCTCGCCTCCGGGGGTGGCGACCCTGCCGGGAGCCACGGCGTTGACCCGGACGCCGCACGGGGCCAGCTCCAGGGCCAGTCCCCGGCTGTAGTTCTCCAGCGCCGCCTTCGCCGGGCCGTAGTGCAGGAACGGCCCCGCCGGGGTGAGGACCGCGGCCGAGGAGACGTGTACGACCGCCCCCGAACGCCGTTCCCGCATTCCCGGTGTCAGCAGCGAGTCCAGCCGCACCGCCGCCAGGTAGTTCAGGTCCAGCGCGTCCTGCCACGCCTCGTCGGGGATGGCCGAGGAGCCCTCGTACGGTCGCGCTCCACCCGCGTTGTGGACCAGGACGTCCACTCCGCCGAACGTCTCCCGCGCGACCGCGGCGAGCGCTTCGGCCCCGGCCCGTGTTCGCACGTCGGCCTCCACGAAGGCGGCGCCCTCCGGTACCGTGCTCGTCGCCGACCTGGCGGTCGTGAGCACCTCGGCACCCGCGTCCAGGAGTTGGCGCACGACGGCCGCCCCGATTCCTCGGGAACCACCCGTGACCAGAGCCCGCTTTCCCGCGAATTCCTGTTTTCCCGTCCCGTTTTCTACAGTGGTCATCCCACCGGCCCTCTCGATTGCGTTTCTTTCGCCCGACGGAAGAAGATATCGGGGCGCGCAGCGCACGAATCCTCGGACAGACCGTGGCGGGCGCCCCGTTGATGTTTTTCACGGTACGCCCGGAAAAGAGCGAGAAGCAAAGACGGAATATGAGCGGACGCCATAGGGATTTCCTATGGCACCCCGGTGCCCCCGGACCTGGTTTCCGCCCGGCTGCCGAGCGCCCCGCCCGGGGTCGCCCTCACCCCGACCGCCGGCACCTCCACCGGAGCCATGCGGGCCGCACGGCCGTCTCCCCTGGTTGCGGGCTCATGGGTCGTGGGTAGGGGCGGAGCACCGAAACGGCTTCGAGGACTGGAGGACCACCGTGAGCAGCAAGGAGCGCGGGAGCCCGACCACCCCGGCGGGCGAGGGCAAGGGGGCGTGGCTCGCCGCACTGGAACAGGGGGCGAACCTCATGCAGGACACGACCCCGTTGAAGGGCTTCGACGTCTACGTGGTGGGGTTCCACCCGGCCAAGGACGACCCGTACATGCAGATGGAGGCCCACCACTACTGCCGGGTGGTCAACGACGACCTCATCCAGTGCGTCCTCTTCGACGGCAACACCCGCGAGGCGAACCTCGTCGGCGTCGAATACATCGTCTCCGAGAGCCTCTACGGGGGCCTCCCGGCGCAGGAGCGTGCGTACTGGCACCCGCACAACTTCGAGATCCTCTCCGGCCAGCTCATCGCTCCCGGCCTTCCCGACGCCGCCGAGAAGGCCTTCATGAAGCGCCTGGTCAACAGCTACGGCAAGACGTGGCACACCTGGCACACCGGCCGGCACGACGACGGGCCCGGCCACGCGCTGCCGATGGGCGACCCGATGCTCATGTGGTCCTTCAACCGGGACGGCGAGTGCGACCCGTCCCTGGAACGGGACCGGGAGCAGGCCATGGGGCTGGACACCGCCAGGACCCGGAGGGAGCGCCAGTCCCTCGTCTCCGAGGCCCGTCCCCAGGAGGGCGTGAACACGCTGAGTGAGCACTTCACCGGCACCTCACCCGTTCCCGGCGTCGTGGACGCCGAGGACGGCTGAGCCGCGGTCGGGGCGGGACGCGACTGTCGGCGGCCACGAGGCCGACCGCGGTCACGGACTCCTTCCCCGGTCCGTTCGGCCCCAGTCGCCCGGCCGTCGACACACGGTCGGACTGTGGGGATCCCACATGGGACGAGTTCTTCGTGCGGTCGACGGCCACATTGACGGCGGGCGGTAGCGTGTCCTTTCCCGGAGGGCTTCGGAGAGGGCCATAGCGCTGTCCGCGTGCCGGCGATCGTGTGGGTTCGAAGGAGTCGTACCAGTACTTCCTTGCGTTACCAGGAAATACGTCGCACATCATGTCTTTCCCTGCCGTTTCTCCCCGCTGCACCTAAGGCATGAGGGGAGAACTGGCTACGGGTGTTATGGGCTCCTTCCCCGGCCGGAATCGGCCACAGAAACACGCGGTGTGACCCTTTGCGCACCGTGGGGTCCTTGTCTTTTCATGAACTGGCAAGTAACCCTGCGAGCTACACGAAGGACTCCCAGTGACCAACACCCATCGGTCAGAACCGGACAGGCGTAGCATCCTGCGCGGAGCCGTCATCGCCTCGGGCGCCGCCGCCCTCGGCGGAGCTCTCGGCGCGGCCGGTACCGCGAGCGCCTCCGCCCGGACCGCCGACGCGAGCGCCTCCGTCGAGGCGGTCAGGCCGTACCTGTACTGGCGGGGTGCCTGGGGTGCCCGCCCGGCGAGCGGATCCATCCGGGTTCTGGCCACCCCGCCGCGCTACATCGTGATCCACCACACCGCGACGTCCAACAGCACCGACTACACACTCGACCACGCACTGCGCCTGTCCAGGTCGATCCAGAACTTCCACATGGACACCAACGGGTGGATCGACACCGGACAGCAGCTCACCATCAGCCGCGGCGGCCACGTCATGGAGGGCCGCGACCGCACCCTGGAGTCCGTCGGGGCGGGCGACCACGTCGTGGGCGCCCATGTGGCCAACTACAACGGCACCTGCATCGGCATCGAGAACGAGGGCCTGTACACGAACGCGAGCCCGACGAGGGCACTGACCGACTCGCTGGTGCAGACCCTGGCGTGGCTGTGCGGGGCCTACGGGCTCAATCCGTACAGCGCGATCCTGGGCCACCGCGACTTCAACGCCACCGCGTGCCCCGGCGAGGTGCTGTACTCGATGCTCCCCGAGCTGCGTGACGGGGCGGCCCGGACGATGCGGGCCCAGGGCATCGCCATCGCCGAGCGGGAGGAGCCGGGCGGGGACGGCCCCACCTACCCGCCCGTGCCCGAGAACGAGCCGGACCACGAGTTCTACCACGGTCCCGCCAGGGGCACGGAGGACCTCACCCGCTGAGGGTCGTGGGCGGGCACCGGTGACGTTCCGGAGGCGGCGACGCCCTCCGTCACCTCTCGCCGGACCCCGGGGGCCGGCCGCGCACCACCGACCCGTCGGCGGGGTGCGGCTGGCCACCCCCATGGGCGTGGAGACCGGGTGGGCGGCGGGTGCGTCGGAGACGGAGACCCCGGCCTTCCTGGCCGGGGCCTGACCACGCTCGCCACCTCCCCCCGGGGCGGAGGGGGCAGCGGCCGGGAGGCCGGCTCAGACCAGGGCGTGGCCGTGGGCGGCCACGAGCGGGGCCAGGTCGGGAGTGCCGAAGCGCGTGCGCAGCTCCTTGAAGCGCATCGCCTTGTCCTCGCCGAAGCGGGCGACGGACACGGCGTAGGAATCGGCGGAGACGAACACCGGCGGGTTCCGTTTGCTGTGGAACTTGTCCGCGTACATCACCAGTTCCTCCTCGGCGGACTCGGCCACGTAGTCCCCCTCCGGGAGGGGCAGCCGCTGTTCGCGG
>NZ_ANAX01000202.1:67287-87002 GCF_000341065.1 Nocardiopsis halotolerans DSM 44410
GCGGGTCAGGCCCACCCCGGTGTGGTGGGAGCAGAACCGGCGCAGCGTCTCGGGCAGACCCTCCTCGGCGAGCACCCCGTGGCCCAGTACCCCGTGGCTCACGTAGCGCGTGTGGTCGAGCCGCCCGGAGGGGTCGTAGAGGCGGTAGACCCCGATGTCGTGCAGCAGGCACCCGGCCCGGACCAGGGCGCGGTCCAGCGCGAGGCCGGAGCGGTCGAGCAGTTGCTCGGCGACCGCGCACACGATCTCGCAGTGGGTGTGGACGAGGTCGAACGCCTCCCGTGTGGGCGCGTACCGTTCGTGCAGCGCGCGGATCTCTTCGTCGCTCGGAATGACCATGCCCACGACGGTAACCGGCGTGGAGTCCGTTTGAGGTCGGGGACGCGGTGCGGCACGCTCGCCCGCGTCCACCCCGACGTGTGCTTCCTCCACCCGTCCGCCGACGGCAACGCCCGGTCGGCGCTCCTGGCGCTGGTCTTCGTCCCGGACCGCGCGGGAACACGGTCCGGACCCGGGCGGGGAACGGGGGAGCGCACGCCACCGCCGGAGGCTTCGTCCTACCATGCCTCGCATGGACATGAACGATCCTCAGGAAGTGGGCGCGCGCTTCGGCGCGATGATCCTCGGCGGGGAGTTGAGCGAGGGGCCGCCCGACCCCGACTCACCTCTGGGCCGCCTACGGGCGTGGAGCGATGAGCACGGAAGCGACCGGCTGACGCCCGATCACGTACGCGCGGCGATCGAGGGACGACCGCTTCCGCCTCCCGCCTGAGCGGCGGAAACCGACGGAACGGGCCCCTCTCCTCGAAGGCGTGAGGTGAGGGGCCCTCGGCGTGTCCGGGCCGGGGGAGGACCGGGAACGCAGTCCGCCGAGCGCTACCGGGGTTCCTGCGGAGGCGGCGGGGCGCTGAGCCCGGCGGTGAGGAAGGCGATGACGGTGGCGGCCTCAGGCGCGGATCCCGCCGCGGTCGCGGACCGGTCCAGGGGACGGCCGTAGACCTCCAGCAGCAGGGTGAAGGCCAGACGCCACCTCGCGGAGACCTCGCGCGCCGACAGGCCGGGCAGCGCCCGGGCGAGCATGACCTCGAACGGGCTCGCGGTGAACCAGGGGGAATTGGAGTACATGCCGCCGGTGGGCAGGGACTCGCGGGCCAGGAGGTGGCAGAGCATTCGTCCCTTGTCGGTTCGGGACAGTTCCTCGAAGGGGCGGACGACGGCGGCCACCAACGCCTCCACGCCGACCGGTTCGTCCCCCTCTCCCGGGGAGAGCGACTTCAGGCGGCTCTCCCACACCGGCAGCAGTTCGCGTTCGAGCAGGGCCGCGACCAGGCCCTCGCGGGACCCGAAGTGGTAGTGCACCGCGCCGGGGTTGAGCCCGGCCTCGGCGTTGACCGCGCGGACCGAGACGCGGTCGGCCCCCTTCTCCAGGAAGAGGCGCTCCGCCGCGTCGAGCAGCCGGTCGGGTGTGGACACGGAGGAAGGGGGATCGGTATGGGTCATGGCGACATCCTATGCCTGGTATTTTTCAATCACTGATTGAAAGATGTCATGGGACAGTGGGACACAGCGAAGGAGCACAGGAGCCGTGGGAACCTACGCCGTCACCGGAAGCGCCTCGGGGATGGGCGCCGCGAGCGCCGACCTCCTGGCCGAGGCCGGACACACCGTCATCGGGGTCGACCTGCGCGACGCGCGGGTCACCGCCGACCTGGGCACCGCCGAGGGCCGTTCCGCCGCCGTCGAGCAGATCCTGGAGGCCTGCGGCGGCACCCTCGACGGCGTCGCCGCCGTGGCGGGGGTGGGCTCCAGCATGAAGGACCCCGCGGCCGTCGTGTCCATCAACCACTTCGGCCCGGTCGCCCTCCTGGAAGGGCTGCGCCCCGCACTGGCCCGCTCCGGGGCCGGACGCGCCGTGGTGGTCGGGTCCAACTCCGCCACCACCGTGCCGTTCGTCGACGAGCGCCTGGTGGACCTCGCCCTGGGCGGTGACGAGGACGCCGCCCGGCAGCGCGCCCGGGATGCGCAGGAGGCGGTCCCCGCGCGGGTCCGGGACTACTCTCCCTCCATCGGTGCCTACGCCACCTCCAAGTTCGCGCTCGCCCGCTGGGTGCGGCGCACCGCGGTCACCCCCGAGTGGGCGCGTGAGGGCGTGCTGCTCAACGCGGTCGCCCCTGGTGCGGTGCTCACCCCGCTCATGCGCGAATCGACCAGCCAGGCCTCGGACCCCGACTCCTTCCCCACCCCGATGCCGCTGGGCGTCTTCGGTGAGCCGGAGGACATCGCGTTCTGGGTGTACCAGTTCCTCCGGCCCGAGGCCCGCTTCACCACGGGTTCGGTCCTCTACGTCGACGGCGGGACCGACGCGGCCATGCGGCCCGACGACCTACCCACGGCGATGGGGAGCTGACCCGGCGCGCCTCTCACGGCGCGAGCGGGCGAGGCCGTGAGCCGTGCGCAGGAGTTCCCGGAGGGCGGTGTCGGTCCGCTCGCCCGGGTTCACCACCGCGAGCCAGCCGAGGGAACCGTGGACGGGGTGCGCGAACACGGTGTCGGCGGCGCTGGGATCGGTCTCGGCGGCCGGTTCGCGCGGTTCGCGTCCGGTCCGGTCGACGAAGGCCTCCCTCCCGGCGGCGACGTTGACGCGGAACACGCCCGGCCGGTCCAGGCGGGATCCCTCGTCGTCGGGGTAGTCCTTGGTCACGATCGTCGCGAAGGGCTGGGTGGCCTGCGGTATGACGCCGTCCGGGGCGTAGTAGAAGAACGTGTCGCCCCAGCTGATCTCCGGTGTGCCGTCGTCGGGTCCCGGCCTGAGGACCAGGACGCCGTCGAGGTCGCTGACGAAACTGATGATCTCTTCCTCGGTCATGTGTTCCAGCGTTCCATTCACGTGCTTGTGGGGACCCACAGCCCGGCGAGCGGGGGATACGGGGCGTCAACCCTCAAGTCACTGGTCGGTGCCGTTCGACGGACGCGCGGTCCGGGGCACCCCGACACCGTGCACGGAAAACCGGTGGAACGTGCGCCGGTGCGTTCGGCAGGGTGGCACCCATGAACCACCCCACACCGATCCCGCCCGGAACGGGGCCCTCGTCGCGACTGCGCCGGATCCGGCTCAAACACGCCTGGCTCAGGGAACGCGGCGCCGACGAACTGTGGCTGGGAGAGCCCACGACCGGGGAGGCGGTGACCGCCTTCGAGGAGAGGAACGGCGTCACCCTGCCCGGGAGCTACCGGGCGTTCGTCACCTCGGTCGCCGACGGCGGCATGATGTTCGACGCGGCGGTCGGAGCCGTCGAGCGGATGACGAACGTTCCCGAGGGAACGTACTGGCGCACCGTCGGCCTGGAGTGCGACGAGTACCCGCCCACCCACCCCTTCCCGCTCGTGGCCGGGGAGGAGGACAGTGAGGGCACGCGCTACCCGCACGCCCGTATCGAGAGCCGGGAGCCCTGGCCCGACGACATCGGGTTCGACGACGACTGGTGGGAACGGGCCCTGGACTGGGACGAGGACACCACCTGGGGCGAGTTCCCGGGCCTGCTGCGCATGGCCGAACTGGGGTGCGGCTACGCGGTGAACCTGGTCCTGTACGGGCCCGAGCGCGGGCGTGTGCTCTACACCTGGAACGACGAGAAGCCCCCGTCGTTCCCGCCCGGTGTGGACTTCCCCGCCTGGTACGAGACCTGGCTGGACATGTACGCCTGCGGGCTGCACTTCCCCGAAGGCAGGTTCACGCGCGAGCTGCGGCACGACTACGGCCACGTCCTGGTCACCTCCTCCGACTACCTGCGTTCGTGGGTGGCCGAGCGTCACGGGCAGGCGATGCGCGCGGTCCGGCTGGGGGCCAGCGGCGGGCGCGAAGGCGAGACCGGCCTGGACGGGGAGAACGCCGAGTGGTGCGCCGACCTGGCCGTCTCCGAGGCCGACGAGCCCACACGGCTCGCGGCGGTGTGCGCGCTCAGCCGCGGTCAGGGGCATCCGGAGTGGCTGGGCCGTGTCGCCCGGTACGGCCGCGGCGCACCCGCCGACCTGGCCCGCGTCCTGACCGGGGCCGCCTCCCTCTGAGGAAGGGGCCGGCCGACGTCGTCGTGCGTGGCCGGGGCACGAGGGCCGTGGTCACCGCCACCGGCACGGGCGTGGCCTCCGGCGTCCCCGCCGGAGGCCACGTGGTGAGTGGTGCGTCAGCCGTCGGCGCTGGACGGGATGACCGGGTTCTTCACCGGGCGGGCGAAGGTGTTGCGGAAGAGCTGGACCTTGGTCTCCCTGCTCTCGTAGTAGTTGACCGTGTGGTAGGAGGTGGTGGCGAAGTCCAGCCTGCCGTCGCCGTTCGCGTCCAAGACGGCGATGTGGGCGGTGGAGTCCCTGCTCACCCACTCGCGCACGACCACGCGACCAGTGGAGTCCAGCTTCAGGTAGAGGACCCCCTGCGTGGGTTGGGCGGGGTCGCTGTTCTGCGGCCCGCGCATGGCGATGAGGAACTCGTCGTCGCCGTCCCCGTCGAAGTCCGCGGCCACGACGTGGTGTCCGACCGCGTCGTACCTCTTCTTGGTGCCCTCCTCCTCGGACTCGACCGGCTGGGGGAAGACCTTCACCACCCGGCGCTCCCACGGGCGCTCGAACGGGCTTCCCGTTCCCCAGGGGCGGGTGTGGACCGCGACGGTGTTGCCGTGGAAGGGCTCCACCGTGACGATGCAGGAGGCGGCCTGCCCTCCGACCCGCCCGATGGCGACGTTGCCGCTGCCGCCGAACTCGGGGGTGTTCTTGTAGTTCTTGGGCTTGCCGATCTCCTGTGACGCGCGCGGGGGAACGCCGTCGCCGATGTGCCTGCGGATCCAGACGCCGTCCCGGCCCGGTCCGATCCAGTCCAGGCCGTTGTGGGAGGCGACGACGAACGACTGAAGGTCGGGCCGCGGCGTTCCGGGGAAGCGCCCGGCGACGATCGCGTGGACGATCCGGAACCTCAGCGTGTCCAGGCCGGGGGCCGACGCGGGCTTCCACTCCTTGGCGGGATCGTCCGGGATGTCGTAGAGGACGGGGCTGTAGGGCTTGAGGAAACCGGCCTCGCCCTTCTCGGGCTCCGGGGTTCCCGGATCGGCCCTGCCCACGACGGGGAACGCCGCCAGTTGGAGGCCCCGGCCCCTGGTGAAGTTGCCCAGGCGCACCCGGTGGGTGGCCACCAGCGAGGCCACCTCATGACGGGTGTACGCGCCGTTCGCGTCCGGCTTGAGCCAGGAGATCTTCCCGTCGTCGTTCCCGCAGCCGAACATGCAGTCGCCGTAGTTGTGACAGATCACGAGGTCCGGGTGGGAACCGTGGCTGAAGTAGGCGTGATCCAGCGCCACCGGCTTGTTCAGGCCGGTGGTACCGAAGTCGAAGACGCCGCTCCTGCTCCAGGAGTCGTTGGAGCGCTGGTACCTCTCCACCTTCTGTTGGGTCAGCCCCGAGGTCACCAGCTCCGCCTTGGCCTTGTGGACCCAGTAGCCGTCTCCGGTGTCGGAGGCGATGACCTCCGACTCGAATTTCGGCCGTGCGTGAGGCACCATCAACTGCCACCTTTCTGGGTGCCCTTGAGTAGAGCGCTGACGGTCTCGTACGCTTCCTTCGCGTAGTCCTTCGGCTTCTTGTTCCCGTGGAACGCGCCCTCGTACGGCTGCTCGGCCTCCACCACGAGCCACTTACGCCACTTCTCGGTGGCGTGCGGCGCCTGCCCCGTCTTCTTCCAGCGGTCCTCGCGCGCGTAGTCGACGTCGTCCAGGGCCTTGAGCACCCTGCCGAAGGCCACCGTCCCCGGTTCCTTGGAAGTCGGGACGTTGAAGATCCCGGCCTTCACCCCGTCCTTGAAGGAGGTCTTCGCCAGGTCCAGACTCCTGAGCTTGTCCGGCCTCAGGTCCTTCAGGTGGATGTGCTTGATCCGCTCACCGTGCCGGTACACGGCGGCCACCGGGTCCCCGCCCGCCCAGGTGAGGTGGCCGGTGTCCAGGAGCAGGTGGACGTGCGCGGCGTTGGTGCCCGCCATCAGATGGTCCATCTCGGGCTGGGTCTGCACGCCGGTTCCCATGTGCGGGTGGTAGCACAGCCGGAACCCGTCGGCCGAGGCACGCCTACCCAGCTCGTTGAGGCCCTCCACGAGGGCGTTCCACTGCTGGTCGGAGAAGCGGTTGCGCTGCTTGAGGGGCACGTGCGGCTTCAGGTGCACGGCGTTGCCGAACTCGGCTGCTCCGATGTTCTGTACCCCGCGGTCCGACCACTGCTCCTTGTTCTCCTCGTAGAAGTCCAGCGTGCGCTCGTAGCCTCCGGCGGTGGTGAACCAGGTACTGATCCAGGGTTCCGTGATGTGGAACTCCTGCCCCTTGGGAAGCCCTGCCTTCTTGAGGAAGTTCTCCCAGTCCGCCCTGCCCTTGGGGTAGTCCCGGTCGTCGCTGCATCCGGTGAACCTGGCGGCGATGATCTCCTTCAGGCAGTCCTTCGCCGAGTAGTACTGCCTCCCGTTCGCGTTCGCGGTCAGGTCCGGGAAGTCGGCGTTGCGCCACCCGGTGGGCGTGATCCCCAGCCTTACTCCCTTGAGGATCTCCTTGCTCGCGTTACTCTCAGCCATCACGCCCCCTGTCACTTCTGCTTGTTCGTCTTGAGGACGTTGAGCACGTCCTGGATGGCCACGTGCGCCATGGCCATGCTCGTGTGCGTCGGGTTGCTCGCGTTGCCGAACGGGTGCAGGCCGTTGCCGCCGAGCCAGAGGTTCGAGGTCCCGCACACCCTCGATTTGGGCGTGACCACGTGGCCCCGTTCCTCCACCACCTGGGCCTTGCCGTCGTTGTTGGGGTCGTTGCCCATCCGGGTGGTCCCCGCCACGTGCAGGGGCAGTCCCGGAACCAGGAACTGGGGTTCCGATCCAGGCATGAAACCGCCCAGGTGGGAGGCGACCTTGATCATGTCGGCCATCATCTCCCCGGCCGTGCGTCGCTCCTCCTCGGTGAGCTGGAAGTGGAAGGTGGGCTGGGGCATGTCGAAGGAGTCGACGTTGCGGAACTTCAACGTGTCGTTCTCGCGGTAGCGCTCGCTGAACTCCACCCGGTTGCTGGCCCTGGGCCGGGACAGACCGAACCAGCGCAGGTCGACGATGAGCCGGGTGTCGATGTTGGGCGGGACCGCCCCGTAGCTGAACGCGTCACGGTGGATCTGGCAGTGCCAGGGACGCGCGGTCGATGCCGGGATGTACAGGTTGGGCTCCGGCTCGTCCTTGGGAAAGGGGATGGGGTCGGCCGGGGCCTTGCGGAAGTTCTTCTGGTTCTCCCTGAGGATCGCGTGCTGGGCGGCGCGGTAGTCCTCGACCCGCTTCTTCGCCGCCTGGGCGTGCTTCCTGTCCTTCTCTCCGGCGACCTCGTCCAGATGCTTCTCCAGGTCGTCCAGGTGCTCCTGCCGGAGCACCACCTGGCAGAAGGCCATGGGCTGCTCGGTCATGTACTTGCCGATCGGCAGGTTGAGCTTCTCGTCCAGTTCCGAGGCGTACAGCAGCTGGGCGGTGAGGACCGGGCCGCAGGCGATCACGTAGGCCTTGGCCTCGACCTCCACGGTCTTACTGAGATCGCGCAGGTTACGCAGGTGGACACTCCTGACCGTCGCCGCCGTGGTCTCGGATCCGCCCTCCAGCTCGATCCGGGTGGCCTGCCACTCGGCCCGGAGTTCGAAGTCCGCCTCGTTGGCCCTCTTCTTCCAGGCCGGATCGGCGAGCTTGTCCAGCACGGTGTCGGCCGCGCTCCAGGTGACGAACTCCCGGCGGCCGTGCTCGTTCTCGTCCTCGCGCCGCTCCACCGCGAGGGGCAGCTCCGAGACCTGGAAGCCCGCGTCCTGGTTGAGGACCTTCTTCACCAGCTGGTGCCGGGCCGAGTGCCGGTAGGCCTCGGTGGTGCGCTTGAGCGCCGTGGCCGAGCGAGCGTAACCCTCCCTGAGGTCCCTGTCGCCGAGCGGGTACCTGACCTTCCTGCCGTCCGCGTCCACCCAGGTGCGCTCCAGGGCCTGGTTGAACTCGGGCATCGCGCAGGTCCAGTGGGTGGCCATCCCGCCGACCGCGTAGGTGGCGGCGTAGGCACCGAGGTTGTCCTCCTCCTTCTGGTGCGGGTTCTGGTTGTTGAGCACGAAACCCGCGTACTCCTCCGCGTCGTAGCGGTAGGAGGAGGGGTCCAGCGTCGTCGGTATGTCGCTTCGGGTGGACACCGACAACGGGTGCAGGTGTCCCTTGATGACGTTGACGAACTCGTCGATGTTGCGCTGGTAGAGGAAGGAGTTCTTCTGGTGTTCGCCGTAGCGTCCGGCCGTCTGCGGGCCGGCGTCCACCATCAGGACCTTCTTGCCCCTGGCGTGCAGGTCGTGGGCGAACAACGACCCGATGGGGCCTGAGCCCACGACGAGGACGTCTGTGGAGATCTTCTCTGTCACTGTGTGTTCCTCCCGGTGCTCCGTCGTCACTTTCCGCCGTGCAGGTAGTACTTGTAGGCACCGCTCACGGTGTCGCCGAGGGCCAGTCCGGCGCTGTCCCCGCGCCTGAGGTGGGCGTCCGTGCTCACGGTGGACGCGTTTCCCCCACCGGCGGCCTGCGCGGTGCGCCGGACCGACCCGGCGCGCACGTCAACGGCCGCTGACAGGCCCTCCTCGCCGGTCTGGAGGGCCAGGACCTTCGGTTTCTGTTTCTCGGGGCCGGGGCCCTCCTCGCCGTTCGGCTTGTACTCGCGGGGGTAGGGCCAGGGGACCTGTTCCGTCAGGACGAAGCCGTTTCCGTCCCGGGCCACACGGGCCGCGTGCTTGTCGGGGGTGGAGAGCGGACGCAGCCGTTCGGTGTTGGGTACACCGCCGATGAGCGCGAGGACGAAGTCCGACGGAATCCTCGTTTCCTTCCCCTGGAGCACCACGCGGGAGGAGGAGCCATCGTCTCGGGGGGCGAATCTCCCGATCTCGGACCTTTTGTGGGCGGTGATCTTCTTCTGGTCGATGAGCTCCCGCACCTTCTCCCGGAGGGGCTGTCCATGCTCAGGTCCGACCGGATGACCATGGTCACGTCGGCGACGTCGCCGAAGAGGACCGCCGCGCGCCCGGCCGTGTCGCCTCCGCGGACGGTGACGACCTTCTTCCTGGCTCCGCCGGAGCCGGGCCACGGGCCCGTCCCGGAGCGCGGCGGTGGACTCCGGTGTCACGCCATCGACACCGTCCGGTGCCGGGGGGTGCGCGGTGAGCAGGAAGGTCCCGGCCACGTCGGCCCCGTCCGAGGCGTCGCCGGGGCCGCGCAGGGCCGACCGCTGAGTCTCGTCGGCCACCGTGTCCTCGTCGGCGACGGCGACCACCCGTGGCCGGNGGGCCGGCGGTCAGGGAGCGCAGCGCCTCGTGCGCCCGCTCCAGGTTCGGGGCCGTGATGAGGCGGGCGTCGTTTCCGAGCCAGTCGTCGAGCGTCTCCCCGAATTCCTCCGGGCGCTGCTGATCGGGGTCGGAGAGAACGACCACGGGGGTTTCTTCGGACAAGGGTGACACCATCCACGATACGTAACGGTGGATTCCTCGGGAGTGGAACGCGGGCGCGTTGTCCGGTCCGGAGCCCGAGTCAACAGATAATAGAACCGTAACAGCGAGTGGGCGCGGAAAATGATCCAGGAAAAAAGAAACGACATTACACGCTGACCGAAATTTGAGCGCTGCCCCCGTGTTGGTGGGCAGTGGAAAACTTCAGCAACAAGAAAGTCCACATGCGAACACAAAGAAAGAAGTGGACATGTAGAACAATTAACTTCCTCGGGCGCTGTTCTGTTCGAGGATGGTGGTGCGGGGCTGTCCTCTGGGGCCTGTGTGTGACCTGGGAAGGTATGGCAAAAGGGGTATCCGGCGTGAAGCGATCAGGGTGGAGGGGCTGGTTCCGCGAGAACTCTCTTTCTTTGGCTTGTTGAAATCTGAACAAAGAAAGGGGGCCTTTCGTGCTTTCCGAAACCAGGGCCCCGGCCCCCATACCAGTCGGTGACACGTGCGAATGATGCGTTCTGACCAGTCGCTCTCACGGGACAGACGGGACCGGTGTGCTGCGGCACCGGTGAACTCGGGGTTCCTCCTTCGCGCGGGTCGATGCGACGACCCGCGCTGGTCACGAACGAGCGTCCGTGATCGACGGCCGACGTCGAACCGCGCCGGTGTGGGGACGTGCCCCCGGCGGATGCCTGTCCCCTTTCGGCTGGGTGCCACAGGGGGGGCCGGGCACCGGCCGGGCGGTCGCTCACGTGCCGTGGAAGACCGTGAGGTCGACCGCGGGCGCGTCCGTGTACACGACGCCCCGCTCGGGCGGGGCGGGCTCGCCCGACGCGGCGTCGGTGCAGTGGGCGTCGAACATCTGCGCCTCGTCGAGCGGTGTCAGGGCCCGGTCGGCGACCGACCAGCCGCGGACCAGCTTGACGGGGACGTCGACTCCGTTGGGAAGCGTGTGGGAGACCTGGTCGGTGAAGCTGCGCAGCACCACCCCCGCGGCGGCGCCGCTGGCGACGACGACGCACAACCGCTCCACCACCGGCGGGTGTTCGACGACGAAACCCTTTCCCTGGAGGAGGAGGGCCGTGCTCATCGTGTGACGGGTGTGCAGGGTGAGGAGGTGGCGGCTGCCGGGCAGGTCGGTCAGGAGGGCGGACAGCAGGGCGTGGGCGGCTGAGGAGAGCATGCTCCGAGTATGCGCGCGCCGAAGCGGCCGGATCGGGTTTTCCACAGGCCTGACCTCGGCTGATCGCGCGGTCGCGGAAGGGGTGCTCCACACTCAGCCGGAGGAGCGGATCCGCCTCAGGACGCCGAGGGCGATGAGCGCCTGCGCCGCGACGTAGGTGGCCATCACCCAGAACCCGCCCTGCGGCACGTCGAAACCCGGGACGAAGGACCGTAGGGCGATGAGGGCGTCGGAGACCAGGAACAGGGCCCCGCCCACCCCCGTCCAGGCGTTGACCCCGGTGGCCGCGACCGCCATCAGCCCCAGCACCAGCCCGTACACCAGCACGGGGACCAGAAGGCCGCCGACGTACGGGACGCACGCCCACACCAGTGCGGCCACGGCGCCGACGTAGGGCACCAGCAGCCACCGGCGGCGGTGGAGCACGCTCGCGGACCGGTACGGCCAGAAGGCGAACACGTACACCACCTGGGCGACCAGGAAACCCGCCACCATCAGCAGGAACCCGGCGTCGCCGTCCGCCAGCGCGGGGAGGGAGTCGCCGAGCCAGGAGAGGACCAGGGCGGTCAGTACCAGCTCCACCAGCCGGGGCCGGGGGCGTTCCGCGGCGGCGAGCACCGTCAGGAACAGCGCGGGCATGAGGAGGACCTGGGTGGGCCGCGACCAGGCTCCGGGGCCAAGCAGCTGGACGGCCAGGTGGACGGCGGCCAGGAGGAGGAAGGTCGCCAGCAGGACGCGGGCGGGTACACGCTGGGGGATCATCCCGGCATCCTACGGGCCGGTTCCGGTGTCGTCCCGCCGACCGGGACCGAGCCGGTCACGCCGCTCCCCGTCGACGCGTACCCGTGTCAGGAACCCGGGAGGGCCCCCACCGCTCCCGCTCCCAGGAACAGCGCCGAGTGGAGGAAGGAGATCCACATGAGGGCGCGGTCCCCGTTCACCCCCGTCACCCGGAACCGGGGCGGATGGTCGAGGTCGTAGCGGACCTCCACCCGGGCTCCTCGGGAGCGGGGCCTGGCGTCCTCACCGGTGTGGTGGAGGTGGACCCTCCGGCCGTCCGGTGTCGAGAAGCGCACGGTGAACGAGTAGGACGTGGACCTGTTGGCGCGTCCCCTGACGTGTGTGCGGACCCGGGTCACCTCTCCCGTGGCCCGTCCGCGCAGGCCCGCGCGGGACAGGCACAGCGACACGGCCATGCAGAGGAACCCCACGCCCGTCCACACGAACAGGGAGGGGAGGAGGCCGGCGGCCGACGCGGGCAGGCCGTACAGCGGGCCCAGCACCACCGCGACCACGAGGCACACGGCGAGTGCCAGCACGGCCGCGGGCGTCCACGGCGACAGGCGGGGACCGGGAGCGGTGACGGGGTGGCGGCCCTCGGGCCCGACGATCTCCACCACCTCGAGGTCATCCGGATCCTCGGGCCTGAGGCGTCCGACCACGCGCGTCCCCCGTTCGGGGGCGTAACCACCCAGACCGGAGGTGTCACGTACGCGCCGCCTCCTGCCGTCGGGACCGGTGAACCCCAGGGTGACCGTGTGCCCGGGGAAGTCGGCCTCTCCCGGGGGCGGGGGTTCGACGCCGGTCACCACCGCCGTGACCCGCCCACCGTGTCCGTCCCGCTCGCGTGCGAGTACGTGTTCGCGTGCCCACAGGAACAGGACCCTGGCCGTGAGGACCACCACCAGGACGTGGACGGCGAGGCCGTACCCGTAGCCGCCTTCGAACCAGGGGATGACGGAGGGGAGGGCGAGGCCCGCGCCCGTGGGGACGAGGAACACCAGTAACAGGTGGAAGCGGGAACGGGGGAGGAGACGCATGGGCACACCCTAGGCGGTGGCCGTGAAGGCGTCCCGGCCCGTCCTGACGGAGCACTCCGGTCGCACCGGGGACGTGTCCGGTCAGCCCGCCGCCCCGGTGTCACGTGCCCGCCGGGTCACGTGCCGTCGCCGCGCACGCCGCCCAGCAGCTTCTTCTGGATCTTGCCCATCGCGTTGCGCGGCAGTGCCTCCACCACGCGCACCTCGCGCGGGCGCTTGTGGACCGACAACCGCTCGGCCACGAAGTCGATGACGGACTCGGTGTCGATACCGTCGCCCACCAGATGGGCCACGATCCGCTGGCCGAGGTCGTCGTCGGCCTCNCACCACGGCGGCCTCGCGTACCGCGGGGTGGGCCAGCAGCGCGGCCTCGACCTCGCCCGCGCCGACCCGGTACCCGCCGGTCTTGATCATGTCGACCGACATCCGCCCCACGATCCGGTGCCAGCCGCCCTCGTCGCGGACCGCCGCGTCGCCGGTGCGGAACCAGCCGTCGCCGGTCCAGGCCTTCGCGGTGGCCTCCGGCAGTCCGAGGTAGCCGTCGAACAGGGTGGCGCCACGGATCTGGAGTTCGCCGACGCCCTCCCCGTCGGAGGGCACGGTCTCGCCGTGCTCGCCGCGCAGCCGCGTCTCCAGGCCGGGCAGCGCCGTCCCCACCCAGCCGGTGCGCCGCGGCGCACCGGCACGCGCGGCCACGGTGATCAGCGTCTCGGTCATCCCGTACCGCTCCACGGGGTGGTGGCCGGTCGCCGCCCGCAGGCCGTCGGCCACCGTGTCGGGGAGCGGGGCGCTGCCCGACACCAGCAGCCGGGCCCCGGACAGGGCGCGGGCGCTGTCGGGATCGCGGACGACGCGCGACCACACGGTCGGCACGCCGAAGAACAGGGTTCCGCCGTCCTCGGCCGCGGCGGCGTAGGCGGCGGGGGCGGGGCGGACGGTGTGCACCAGCGGGCTGCCCACGCGCAGGGCTCCCAGAACGCCCAGGATCAGTCCGTGCACGTGGAACAGCGGCAGACCGTGGACCAGCACGTCGTCGTGGGTCCAGTCCCAGGCGTCGGCGAGCGCGTCCAGGTCGGCGGCCACGGCCCGCCGTGACAGGACGGCGCCCTTGGGGGCCCCGGTGGTCCCCGAGGTGTACATGATCAGCGCGGTGGCCCCGTCCGGGGGTTCGGGGAACGTGGACGAGGAGCGTTCGGCCGGGTCGACGGCCACGACCGGCAGGTCGGCGCCGTTCCGCGGGGCTCCCAGCCACAGGTCGGCGCCGGAGTCGCGCACGATGTGGCGGCGTTCGGCGGCGCCCGAGTCAGCCGGAACGGGGACCACGGGGACCCCGGCCAGCAGGCCGCCGACGACCGCGACGACCGTCCGCAGCGAGGCCTCCCCGTGCACGGCGACGGCGTCGGCGCCGCGGATCCGCGCGGCCACGGCGTTCGCCGCCGACCACAGCCCCTCGCGGTCGAGCTCCTCGTCCCCGACCCGTACCGCGCGCCCGTCACCCGCTCCGGAGCCCAGCAGCATGTCCCGATTCCCGTCCCTCGCCTACGACCCGGTCGCGAGCCAGTACACCACAGGGAACCACGGACGCCTCATCAGCGGGTGGCCGGACCGCGCGGGTCGGCGAGCGGCTGCTCCGCGCCCCTCTCCTCGGGGAGTGCCACATCCCGTTCGGCGATCGCCGGGGCCGGATCCGCGCCCCGAGAGCGGGCGCCGCCCTTCCTGCCGCAGGAGGAGCCCCGCCGGGTGGCACGCCGATCGGACAGGTGCTCACCGGTGCCCCTCCGCCGGGCGGGCACGCCGGATGCCTCCGCACGGCCTCTCCCACGGCGCCACACCCACCAGGTGGGCGGCGGCGCGCGTTCGTCGAGGTGGGGAGGGCACTCCTAGCATGGGTCCATGAACGAACTCTCACCAGAGCAGACCGAGCGGGTCATCGCCCTGGCCATGGACCTCGCCCGGGAGGGGCGCACGGAGGAGCTGCTGGAGTTCCTCGACCACGGCCTGCCCGTGGACACCCGTGACACGCAGGGCAACACCCTGGTGATGCTCGCCGCCTACCACGGCCAGGAGACCACGGTCCGCGCCCTGATCGACCGCGGCGCCGACGTGGACCTGCGCAACGACCGGGACCAGACACCCGTGGCCGGAGCGCTGTTCAAGGGGGAGGAGGGGATCGTGGCGATGCTCGTCGCGGCGGGCGCCGACCTCGACGCGGGCACGCCGACCGCCCGTGCCGCGGCCGAGATGTTCGGCCGCGCCAACCTGCTGCCCTGACCCGGGCGGGGCCGGAGACGGACCCCGGAAACGGACCGAGCCGACGCGGTCGGGGCCGCGTCGGCTCGGTGTCGTCAGACCCGGATCCGGATCAGGTCCTCACGCTCCTGATCAGGCGTTGTTCGGGTTGGGCTCGCTCGGGTTCATCTCGCCCGCGGGGAGCTTGCCCGCCTGGTGGGCCTCGATGGCCTTGCGCACGCCCTCGCCGTAGGCGGGGTCGGCCTTCGTGCAGTTGGCGATGTGCCGCTCGATGGTGGCCTGGGAGGCACCGTCGATCGCGCGCGCGGTGTTCTCGAACAGGCGCTGCTGCTCGTCCGCGTCCATCAGGCGGAACAGGTCGCCGGGCTGCTCGAAGTAGTTGTCGTCGTCCTCGCGGTAGTCGAACCGGTCGGCGGTCGCACCCACGGCCAGCGCCGGGTCGGCGTAGGCGGGCTGCTCCTGCCAGCGGCCGTAGGAGTTGGGCTCGATGCCCGGGACGCTGCCCTGGTTGCCGTCCACGCGCATGGTGCCGTCGCGGTGGTAGGTGTTGACCACCTTGGCGCCGCGCGGGTAGTTCACCGGGATCTGGTGGTGGTTGACGCCCAGGCGGTAGCGGGCGGCGTCACCGTAGGAGAACAGGCGGCCCTGGAGCATGCGGTCGGGCGAGACGCCGACGCCCGGGATGAGGTTGGCCGGGGTGAAGGCGGCCTGCTCCACGTCCGCGAAGTAGTTCTCCGGGTTGCGGTTGAGCTCGAACTCGCCGACCTCGATCAGCGGGTAGTCCTTCTTGGACCAGACCTTGGTCAGGTCGAAGGGGTGGAAGCGGTAGTCCGCGGCCTCGGCCTCGGGCATGATCTGGACGTAGAACGTCCACTTGGGGTTGTCGCCCCGCTCGATGGCCTCGTACAGGTCGCGCTGCGCGGACTCGCGGTCCTCGGCGACGACCTTGGCGGCCTGCTCGTCGGTGAGGTTCTTGATGCCCTGCTGGGTGCGGAAGTGGAACTTGGCCCAGAAGCGCTCGCCCGCCTCGTTGACGAACGAGAAGGTGTGCGAGCCGAAGCCGTGCATGTGGCGGTAGCCGTCGGGGAGACCGCGGTCCGACATCACGATGGTGACCTGGTGCAGGGCCTCGGGGAGGTTGGTCCAGAAGTCCCAGTTGTTCTCGGCCGAGCGCATGTTGGTGCGCGGGTCACGCTTGACGGCGCGGTTGAGGTCGGGGAACTTCAGCGGGTCGCGGAAGAAGAAGACCGGCGTGTTGTTGCCGACGATGTCCCAGTTGCCCTCCTCGGTGTAGAAGCGCAGGGCGAAACCGCGGATGTCGCGCTCGGCGTCGGCGGCGCCGCGCTCACCGGCGACGGTGGAGAAGCGGGCGAACATCTCGGTCTGCTTGCCGACCTCGGAGAAGATCGCGGCCTTGGTGTACCGGGTGATGTCCTGGGTGACCGTGAAGGTACCGAAGGCACCGGAGCCCTTGGCGTGCATCCGGCGCTCGGGGATGACCTCACGGTCGAAGTGCGCGAGCTTCTCCAGGAACCACAGGTCCTGGAGAAGCATCGGCCCGCGCGGGCCCGCGGTCAGGCTGTTCTGGTTGTTCGCCACGGGGGCGCCGTTGGCCGTGGTCAGCGGCTGGGTGTTGTCCTGAGACATGAGTTCCTCGTCCTGGGATGGGATGTTTCGATGTCGCGGTGAGGGCACCGCGATCGTGTGTCAGGCCTCTTGGCAGGCGGGGCAGATGCCCCAGTAGGTGACCTCGACCTCGTCGATGGCGAAACCGTGGTCCTGGGAACCCGTCATGCAGGGGGCGGCCCCGGTGGCGCAGTCCACGTCCTCGATCGCACCGCAACCGCGGCAGACCACGTGGTGGTGGTTGTCGCCCACCCGACGCTCGTAGCGTGCGGGAGAACCCTCCGGTTCGATCCTTCGTACGAGTCCGACGTCCGTCAGAGCCTTGAGCACGTCGTACACCGCTTGTGTGGACACCGCACCGAGCTGGCCGCGGACCGCCCGGAGCACGGTGCTGGCGTCGGCGTGCGGATGGGCTCCGACCGCCTCCAGGACCGCCACTCGTGGCCGGGTCACGCGTAGCGAGGCCTCCCTGAGGAGCACCTCGGTCTCCGTCTGGTGCATGCGCACATTGAAGCATCTTTTCTGGAATAGTTCCAACAAAGAGTCGCCTCGGTTCGGAGGAGCTCGTCCCCCGAGCCGGTCATGGCGTCGAGAACCCATGCCACGCCACCCGGTCAGGGGCTCCCGCGCGGGGTCGGTGCCGGGCCGACGGGCGCGCGGGTCGGGGATCCTGTGTGCCCGAGGTCACGCCACCAGGTCAGGGGTTCCCGTGCGCGTACCCCCGGTGTTCCGGTGCCGACCCTGGCGGTGGCGTGCACGGCCCCGGGCCGGTTCCGGAGATCCGTGCGAAACGGGGAGCGACCACCGCGGCGCCGCACCGTTCGCTCCCCGGCGGCCGCCTCCCGGGAGACGGCCATCCGCACGCGCTGGACGAAGGCCGCGGCCGTCAGCACCGGGCCGCCGTCGTCCGCTCCGGAAACCCTCGTGTGTCGGGTGCGGTGACCGGGTAGCCGCCTGGCAGGATCGCCGGTGCCGGGAACGGCTCCCCGGACCGCGCGTGCGCCGCTCGGAACGCCTTCCGGACGCGGTGGTCGACGGCGAAGGGCTCAGACGAGGGGGAGGCCATGCGTGCTCTGACGGTGGTGCCGTCACAGGCGGGTTCGGTGGGGGTCAGCGAGGTGGAGGCGCCCGTGCCGGGGGAGGGAGAGCTGCTCGTCGACGGCGTCGCGCTGGGGGTCTGCGGCACCGACCGCGAGATCGCCGGGGGCGAGTACGGTGAGGCGCCGCCCGGTGCGGACCGCCTCATCCTGGGGCACGAGTCGCTGGGCCGGGTGCGCGAGGCACCGGACGGCAGCGGCTTCTCCCGGGGTGATCTGGTGGTCGGGGTCGTGCGGCGGCCGGACCCCGTGCCGTGCGGGGCGTGCGCGCACGGCGAGTTCGACATGTGCCGCAACGGCCGGTTCACCGAACGCGGTATCAAGCAGGTCCACGGCTACGGTTCACAGCAGTGGACGGTGGAGGCCGACTACGCGGTCAGGCTGGACCCGTCGCTGGAGCGCGTCGGTGTGCTGATGGAGCCCACCACGGTCGTGGCCAAGGCGTGGGACCAGATCGAGCGGATCGGTCGGCGGGCCTGGTTCGAACCGCGCCGCCTGCTGGTCACCGGCGCCGGGCCGATCGGCCTGCTGGCCGCCATGATCGGGGTCCAGAAGGGCCTGGACGTGCACGTGATGGACCTGGTGAAGACGGGCGCCAAACCGGAACTGGTGGCCGCCCTCGGGGCGACCTACCACACCGGGGGCGTCGCCGACGTCGCCGCCCGGGGAAAGCCGGACGTGATCATCGAGGCCACGGGCGCGTCCAGCGTCATCGTCGACGCGATGGAGCACAACGCGGCCTACGGGATCGTCTGCTTCACCGGGGTGTCCTCGGGGGGACGGAAGATCGGTGTCGACGCCGGTGCGATCAACCGTGAACTCGTCCTGGAGAACGACGTGCTCTTCGGGTCGGTCAACGCCAACCTGCGCCACTACGAACTGGCCGCGCGGGCGCTGGCCCGGGCCGACCACTCCTGGCTGGAACGGATGATCACCCGCCGTCTGCCCCTGGACCGCGCGCACGAGGCCTTCGAGTCCGGCGGCGACCACGTCAAGACCGTCATCGACCTGTGAACCGCCCTTCTTGCCGAACGCTCTGACACGAGGGGCGTCACGTCCGTTCCCCGGTCATTCTCCGAATGGCCGGGGCGCCGTGATCGTGCGGCGGGTCAAGGAGCGGGCTCGGTCGTGAAAAGCGTTTCAGGTGCCCCGTGAACCTTTTCTCGGAATGCCATCGTGCGTCGAATGCGGACGGTTGTTGCTGGTCAGAAGCATCTTGTCTGCTCCCGTCGGGGTGGGAAAGCGGGAAGGGTCCGGAGTATCGGTGAAACAACCCGTCCTCCGGAAGGGCGTGTTGACAGTCTGTGCACAGTGGCGAATATTCGGTGTCCAGCGCGCTGGAAAATGCTCTCCTGCTCTGCTTCGACCCCCGAGGAGCAATGAAATGGAATCACGACTGGTCCGCCGGACGTCCGCCGTATTCCTCGGCCTGCTGACGGCCGCCGCCCTCGTCCCCGCGACGTCGGCGGGNGACCATGGGCGGTACCGGCCCCCACGACGCCGAGTACGTCACCACCTGGCGCCTGCCCGACCACACCGTCTACCGTCCCGTCGACCTGCCCGAGGACGAGCCGTTGCCGATCGTGGCCTGGGGCAACGGTGCCTGCCGCGCCGACGGGACCTGGTTCGAGAACATCCTCACCGAGTTCGCCTCGCACGGGTTCCTGGTCATCGCCAACGGCAGCCCGGGCGGTTTCGGCCGCACCGACCCCGAGATGCTCACCGAGGCCATCGACTGGGCGATCGAGGAGAACGACCGCTGGTTCAGCGAGTACCGCGGCCACATCGACACCGACAGCGTCGCGGTGATGGGTCAGTCCTGCGGTGGCCTGGAGACCTACGAGGTGGCCGACGACCCGCGCGTCGACACCACCGTGCTGTGGAACAGCGGCCTGCTGAGCGACCTCGACAACCACCTGCTCGACGACCTGCACGCGCCCATCGCCTACTTCACCGGCGGTCCCAGCGACATCGCCTACGAGAACGCCCTGGACGACTACGGACGGATCCCCTCGGACCTGCCCGCCTTCATCGGCCACCTCGACGTCGGCCACTACGGCACCTTCGCCGAGCCCAACGGCGGCGAGTACGGCCGGGTGGGAACCGCGTGGCTGGAGTGGCGGCTGAAGGGTGACGAGGAGGCCGCGCGGATGTTCGTCGGCGACGACTGCGGCCTGTGCTCCACCGAGTGGGACACCGACAGCAGGAACCTCTAGATGAGTGAGTCCGATGTGTGAGCAG
>NZ_ANAX01000203.1 GCF_000341065.1 Nocardiopsis halotolerans DSM 44410
CTCGACAGGGAGCCTGGACCGCGCTGCTGCGTCGCCGTTGGTGCGGCCGTCGCCGACCCTCACCACCGGGGACAGCACCGCTCCTCGGGACTGGAGGACCCACTCGCCGTTGGTGCCGCTATCGCAGCAGAGCCCGGTCACCCAACCCCATCAGGCGTTACTCGCCACCTGTCCCACCTCGCGGCAGCTGGCGCCACCGCAGCAGAGGCCCACCATCCCCGAACCCCAACCGTTGACCGCCCTCCGACAGTGGCTCCCACCGTTGGTGCCAACGTCGCCACCGCCACCATCAGCGGCCCGGCCGCTGGGCACCTACCATGGCACTCACTCTTGTGGGCCACTGTGGGCCGCGTTCTTCGGGTGGTTCGGGTGGTTCGGCTCGCCGACTCGTCGGCCCATCGGCCCATCGGCCCGTCAGCGATCATGACAACGGCGCCCCTCACCCCTGCCGGGGCGGGAGGCGCCGTTGTCATGTCCGGGGACCGGAACGGACCCGCTCTAGCAACCGGGCAGGCGCTCGAACAGGTAGGTCTCCACCCGGTCGAGGGACACGCGCTCCTGGGACATGGTGTCGCGCTCGCGCACGGTCACCGCGTCATCATCCAGGGTGTCGAAGTCCACCGTCACGCAGAACGGGGTGCCGATCTCGTCCTGGCGACGGTAGCGGCGGCCGATCGCACCGGCGTCGTCGAACTCCACGTTCCAGCGCTTGCGCAGCCTGGCGGCCAGGTCGCGGGCCTTGGGCGACAGGTCGGTGTTGCGCGACAGCGGCAGGACGGCCACCTTGACCGGGGACAGGCGCGGGTCCAGGCGCATGACGGCGCGCTTCTCCATCTTGCCCTTGGCGTTGGGCGCCTCGTCCACGTTGTAGGCGTCCAGCATGAACGTGAGCACCGCCCGGTCGACACCGGCCGCGGGCTCGATGACGTAGGGGATGTAGCGCTCGTTGTTCTCCTGGTCGAAGTAGGACAGGTCCACGCCGGAGGCCTCGGCGTGCGTCCTGAGGTCGTAGTCGGTGCGGTTGGCGATGCCCTCCAGCTCACCCCACTCGGCGCCCTGGAAGTTGAACCGGTACTCGATGTCGACGGTGCGCTTGGAGTAGTGGGACAGCTTCTCCTGCGGGTGCTCGTACAGGCGCAGGTTGTCCTTGGCGATGCCCAGGTCGACGTACCACTGGTGGCGGACGTCGATCCAGTGCTGGTGCCACTCCTCGTCACTGCCGGGCTTGACGAAGAACTCCATCTCCATCTGCTCGAACTCGCGGGTGCGGAAGATGAAGTTGCCCGGGGTGATCTCGTTGCGGAACGACTTGCCGATCTGGCCGATGCCGAAGGGCACCTTGCGGCGAGCGCTCTGCTCGACGTTCTTGTAGTTGACGAAGATGCCCTGGGCGGTCTCCGGGCGCAGGTAGGCCAGGCCCTTCTCGTCCTGGACCGGGCCCAGGTAGGTGCGCAGCAGGCCGTTGAACATGCGCGGCTCGGTGAAGGAGTCCTTCGCGCCGCAGTTGGGGCAGGCGATCGCGGACAGGCCCTCGGCGGGCTCGTGTCCGTGCTTGGCCTCGTAGGCCTCGATGAGGTGGTCCGCGCGGAAACGCTTGTGGCAGGACTGGCACTCGGTGAGCGGGTCGACGAACGCCGTCACGTGGCCGGAGGCCTCCCAGACCTCGCGGGCCAGGATGACGCTGGAGTCCAGGCCGACGATCTCCTCGCGCTCCTGCACCATGGAGCGCCACCACTGACGCTTGACGTTGTTCTTGAGCTCCACTCCGAGGGGGCCGTAGTCCCAGGCGGCGCGCAGACCCCCGTAGATCTCACTCGAGGGGTAGACCAGACCTCGGCGTTTGGCGAGGTTGACCAGTGCGTCCATTGCCTCTGACTTGACGGCCATGGGTGACTCTCCATCCGGCTGGGTGTCGGTGGATCGCGTGCGCGATACATCGTTGGGTGTGGAACGCGGTACGCCGGAACCAGGGAGTGGCAACGGTGACGACCGCGTCCACCCAGGCTAGAGCACCCGGCAACCGCACACACACGCTTTCGGCCGTGCCCCCGGTCCCAGGACGCTCACTCCGGGGTTCTGGCCGTGGCGTCGTCGCCGTCCAGGACCTCGAACGCGGTGGGCTCGTCGATGGCGCGCGAGAGCAGCGGCACGGCCCTGACCTTGACGTCGAAGTCGGACAGGGCCCGGCGGTAGAACCCGGCGCCGTCCCACTCGGTGACCACGGTCCACAGGGACGGGTCGTCCGCGGCGCGGCCCACCCGGTGGCCCCGGAAGCCGGGACGGTGGGAGAGCACCTCGACCGCGGCGGCGGCGTCGGTCTGGAAGGCCGCGGTGTCGGCCTCGGGCACGGAGTAACGGGTGATGACGATCACGGACCCATTGTGGCCCACTCCGGAGGCGCCCGGACGACTGTCCACAGGCCTTCCCGGTTCCGTCCCCCGGGGACCGCGTGGCCCCCGGGGCGCCGGCCCCGCTCACTCCCGCCCGAAGACCCGGTCCACGACACGGGCCGCGGCGTACCCGTCGTCGAGCGGACAGAACCGCTCGACGAAGGCCCGGTAGGAGGCCTCGCTTTCGCGGGCCACCTCGTCGATGTCCAACAGGGCGCTGATGACCTCGTCGGACTCGGTCAGCAACGGTCCCGGCGCGGTCTCCTCGAAGTCGAAGTAGAACCCGCGCAGGTTGTCCCGGTAGCCCTCCAGGTCGTAGGTGAAGAAGAGCATCGGGCGTCCGGTGTTGGCGAAGTCGAACATCATCGACGAGTAGTCCGTGACGAGCACGTCGGTGATGAGGAAGAGCTCCATGATCTCCGGGTACAGGGACACGTCGTACACGAAGTCCCGGCCCACGATCGGCACGCTGTCCACCACACGCGGGTGCCGCCGCACCAACAGCACGTGGTCGTCGCCGAGCTTGTCGTACATCCGGCGCAGGTCCAGGTGCAGGTCGAGCTTGTGCCTGCCCCGCGCGTAGTACTTGTCGTCGCGCCAGGTCGGCGCGTACAGCACCACCTTCCTGCCCTCGGGCAGGCCGAGCCGCTCGCGGGTGCGCCGGGCCACGGCCTCCCGGTCGGGTGCGAAGAAGACGTCGTTGCGCGGATAGCCGGTCTCCAGGATCTCGCCCTCGAAGCGGAAGGCGCTGCGCAGGATCGGCGTCGCCCACGGGCTCGGCGAGACCAGGTAGTCCCACTGCCGCGTCTCCCAGGCGAGCTTGTCGAAGTAGTCGCGCGACTTGCCGCGGATGTTCTCGATGTCGAAACCGATCCGCTTGAGCATCGAACCGTGCCAGGTCTGCACGACCACCTGGTCGGGGCGTCGGTGGAACCACGCGGGCTGCCGGGAGTTGGTGACCAGGTAGCGGCTGCGGGCCAGGGCCTCGTAGTACTCCCGCCCCCGGTGGCGTACCGGGGACAGGTCGTCGGGCAGGCGTACCTGGCCGTCGGCGACCAGCCACGACATGGGGTAGTCAGCCCAGCGCTCCCGCCCGCGCAGCTCCGCGTAGACGCTCTGCGGGCTGTCCGAGTACTGGCGGCCGGTGTAGGTGTCGAAGAGGACGCCCTCGGTGACCGGCTCGCGGCGCTGGGCCGGGTAGTACCGCTCGCGCAGTTCGCGCTGGGCGAAGGTGCCGCGCTCGGCGGGACGCAGATCGGTACCCACACGGAGCACGGGGATACCGTGCCCCTGGTAGGAGAGGGTGTAGGCGCGTTCGCTGGTCTGCATCTCCAACGGAAGATCGGTGATGAGGGCGTCGGAGAACTCCACGCCCACGTCGACCGCGACGGCTTCGGCGACGCCCTCCTCGGCGGTGTCGCTGACCCGCCCCCACAGCTGGTAGGTGCCCGTGGGCAGGGACAGGTTCCCCGACAGGGTCGGAACGTCGGCGGGGGCCAGCCGGGCCGTGAACCGTTCCCCGGAGCGCTCCACCGCGAGGGAGTGCTCCTCGTCGCGACCGCGCGCCTTGGCCACCAGGCGCAGATCGGTCCCGGTGGGGAACTCACCCTCCAGCAGCAGTGCGCGGCCCTCCCAGCGCGCGCCGTGGACCACGGGCCGGGCGTGGCCCGCCCGCAGTTTCAGGTGGCCGGTCGTGGTGCGCAGCACGGCCAGTTCACGGTGCCCGTCCTCGGCCGTGTAGGCGCTGGTGACCGTCTCGTCGGGCAGGATCAGGGGAAGGGCCTCCCGCTCCGGGGTGAGCAGGTGGGCGTCCCACTCCTCCTGGCGGATCATGCCGCCGCACTCGGCGACGCCCCGGTCGAAGAGTTCGTCGGCGGGCACACGCACGGTGAGGCGGTCGCCGTGGACGGAGACCGGATAGGTGAGGACGGCGGTGCCGGGGCGGCGCGTCAGGCGCAGCTCGGTGGCCCGGGCCGCGGCCCCGGACACCAGCTCGCCCTCCAGTTCCAGGTCGCCGGTGCGCGGGTCGAAGCGGTGGCCGACGGTTCGCACGCGGACCGGTTCGACGCTGACCACGAGCTGGCGGTCCCTGTTCCAGTGCGGGCGCATCCACATGTCCGTGTCCAGCTGGTGGTAGCCGGGGCGCTCGGGTGGGCCGGAGACGGGGTTGGCGACGAGCCTGCGGCGGGTGATCCCGCGGTTGAGGACGACCAGTTCCAGTTTCCAGTCGCCGGGCTCCCAGCCGCCGGAGGAACGCAGTCGGCGGGGGTCGAGGATGACGGTGAAACCCCCGTAGTCGTGGCGGGCGGCGTCGATGACGTCGG
>NZ_ANAX01000204.1 GCF_000341065.1 Nocardiopsis halotolerans DSM 44410
CGAACGCCACGAGGTGCTGCTGCCAGCGCCTGCGGGCGCGCAGGTGGCGGATGCCGACCCGTCCGCTGACGTGCAGGCGGCCGTTGGACCAGCGGATCTCCTCGGTCTTCTGACGGACCCTGACGTCCTCGTCGAGCCGGTACACCTCGCGGGGCACCGCCTTGGCGGGATCCTCCGCGTCGAAGAAGGGATAGCGGACGTAGTAGCCGAGGCCGCGCCGCACGACGGGGGCCTTCTTGATCTCGACGCTCTTGGCGAAGGTCGCGACCTCGATGACGTCGTCCACGCGCCGTTTGCGCACCAGGTGGTACAGGAGGCGGTCGAGTGCGTTGAGCCCGCGCATGAGCCGTACGGGCACGTGGTCGAGGTAGGCGTTGAGCAGGTCGAGGACGACCTCACGCGCCTCCTCCTCGGCGTCGTCCAGGCGTAGGAGGATCTGGTGGAGCTCGCCCTGGAGGAGCACGCGGTCCCACAGCACGCGGTCCGCGCTGGTGAGGCTGGCGGCGAGTTCGCCCATGACGGTGAGGCGGCGGGTGAGCGAGGCCTTGTCCAGGGGGAGCGGGGACGCCTCGCGTCGGCGCATGAGCAGGACCGCACCGGGCAGGGTGTCCACGGTGCGGGCGGACAGAGCGGCCCGGCGCAGGACGAGGTCGGCGTCCTCGGGGGCGAGGGAGTGGTCGGACAGGGAGTCCCAGAACTCCCTGCGCCAGAGCTTGTTGCCCAGTGCTGTGTCCGACGCCAGGCCGGGGACGTTGCTCGGGTCCTCGGCCATGCGGTGCCTGCCGCAGTACCTGCGGTGCGCCCTGGAGGGCGAGGCGCCCAGTTCGTCGAACTTGTACACGTTGCCGACGACCAGGTCCGAGCGGGTGTCGGCGGCGCTGCGCAGGAGGTAGGCCACGGCGTACCCCGTGAGGGCGTCGGAACCCTCCAGGAAGAGCAGGTGGGTGCCGTGCGCGGCGGCGACGCCGCGTGCCCGTGCGGCGGGCCGGTCGGGGGCGGGGGCGCCGTCCACGAGGGCGGCGGTGAGGCCGGGGGGCGGGGAGGCGGCGAACGCGGCGGCGACGGCGAGCGCGGCCTCGCGGGCGGGCTCGACGGCCTCGTCCCCCTGCTCGTTCTCCTCCGCGCGTGCCTCGGCGTCGGTCTCCTCGGCGGTGTCGTCGTCACCGCCGGGGTCCGTGTCCCCGGTCGCTGGCCCGGTTTCGGAAACGCGTGAGGCGGCGCCGTCGCGTACGGGGACCAGGATGACCTCCGTACCCGTCCGGAACCCGCTCCCCCCGCCGTCGTCGCGTTGACGGGCCAGGGAGTCGAGGCAGTTCTGCAGGTGGGGCTCGGTGACGTCGAACGTCACGATGACAGTGGCTTCGGGCACGGAAGTTGACACCCTCCGGGGGTTCGACGGGCTACGCGCGGTCGGGGTACACGTGCCGCGCGCATCAGACGACTAACAACTTAACGTGTACTTTTTGTGACTCTGCGCATGCGACGCTCCGCGGAAGGCTGGCGACGCACGACAGGCGGGGCGCGCGTCCGGGCCGCACCGGTGCCCGGCGACGCGCCGGGAGCCTGCACTAGGGTTCAGGGCACGAGTGTGACAAGGCCCGGCGGCCCCGACGCCCACCGTCGCGTGTGGGCGCACCCCCGCCGGAGGGCCCGCCCTGCGGCGGCACGGACCAGAAGCGGATACGGACAGCATGGCCCCTCCCGAGCATGGTGACGAGAAGCGGCGTCGAGACCAGGGGCGGCCCCTACCCGAGGGGGATTCCCTGTACACACCCGGAGCGGGGAGACTGCGCCGGGCGGTGGAGGAGCGCAGCGCGGTGCCACTGGTGTGGCTGCACCAGCGCCCCCGGTGGCTGGCGCCGCTGGTGCTGGGCGCCCTGTTCATCACGGGGCTGATGGCACCGGGCCCGGTGGGCGCGCTGTGCCTGCTGCTGGTGGCGGCGTTCTTCGTGTGGCTGGCGTTCCTGACCTGGCCCTCCCTGAACGGCCAGGCGAGGGCGGCACGCGTGCTCATGGTGGTGGTCGTGCTGGTGTTGGCGGTGGCGCGCGCCCTCGGGTACTGACCACCCTGCGATGTTTTGACAATCATTTTCGTTTTCGCGATACTGGAGCAGTGTCTGACCAGTTCAAGGCCGCCGAGAACGACGCGCCGCCCGCCTTCCAGGTCGTCGACGCGCGCGTCGCCTACGACGGGGTCCCCGTGCTCGACGGTGTCCACGTGGACATACCCGCGGGCCAGACCATGGCCGTCCTCGGCCCCAACGGGTCGGGCAAGTCGACCCTGATGCGCGCGATGCTGGGTATCGTGCCCCTCGCCTCCGGGCAGGTCCTCGTGCACGGCACCCCGCTGCGACGGTTCCGCGCCTGGCGCCGGATCGGCTACGTGCCCCAGCNGCCGGGGGCGCCGTCCCCGCCACCGTCCGGGAGATCGTCGCCTCCGGGCAGGTCGCCTCACGCCGTCGGCTGTCCCTGCCCACCCGCGCCGACCGGGCCGCGGTCAACGAGGCCCTGGAGACCGTCGGACTGGCCGACCGGGGCCGCGACTCGGTACGCGAACTGTCCGGTGGACAGCAGCAGCGCGTGCTCATCGCCCGTGCCCTGGCCGGGCGGCCCGACACCTTCGTCATGGACGAGCCCATGGCCGGTGTGGACGCCGAGAACCAGCGTGCGCTGGCCAGCACCATCGTCCGCCTGCGCGAGCGCGGCTCCACCGTCGTCCTGGTCCTGCACGAACTGGGGCCGCTGGAGAACGTGATCGAGCGCGCCGTGGTGCTGGACTCGGGCCGCGTGACGCACGACGGCGCCGCGCCCGCGCCCACCGGTGAGTGCGCGAGGCCCGGACACGAGCACCAGCACCCCCACCCCGCTCCCCACGCTCCCGACTCCGCGGACACCACCACGGCCGCGGAGATGATCCGACTCGAGGTACCCGGCCGTGATTGACCTGCTCGACTACGAGTTCATGCGGCGCGCGCTGATCGCTGCGGTGCTCGTCGGTCTGCTCACCCCGGTCGTCGGCACCTACCTCGTCCAACGGCGTCTGGCGCTGCTGGGCGACGGGATCGGCCACGTCGCCCTGACCGGGGTGGCGCTGGGGCTGCTCACCAGCACCTCACCGGTCATCACCGCGGCCGTGGTGGCCACGCTGGGCGCCGTCCTCATCGAACTGGTGCGGGTGCGTACCCGCACCAGCGGGGACGTGGCGCTGGCGCTGCTGTTCTACGGCGGCATCGCGGGAGGCGTGCTGCTCATCGGGCTCACCCCCGGGGCGAGCAACGCCACGCTGGTCTCCTACCTGTTCGGCTCGGTGAGCACGGTGGAGGAGTCCGACCTGTGGGTGGTGGGCGTGCTCGCCGCCGGTGTGGCCGCGGTGGTGGCGCTGTTCGGCCGCGAACTGTTCGTCCTGTGCCAGGACGAGGAGGTGGCGCGGGCCCACGGGCTGCCGGTGCGCCTGCTGAGCGTGCTGTTGGCGGTGACCGCCGCCCTGACGGTGGTACTCGCGATGCGCGTGGTGGGTGTGCTCATGGTGAGTGCCCTGATGATCGTCCCGGTCGCCGCCGCCCAGCAGCTCACCAAGAGCTTCCGGGTGACGATGCTCCTGGCCGTGGTGATCGGGCTGCTGTCCTCGGTCGGCGGACTGACCACGTCCTTCTACGCCGAACTCTCTCCGGGCGCGACGATCGTGATCCTCGCCCTGGCCGTCTTCGGCCTGGCCGTGACGGTCGGCGGCGTGGCGCGCCGCCTCTCCGGGAGGCGTTCCGCGGCCACCCTTCGGTCCGCCGAGAGGGTTTCGGCCGATACGATGCCCCAGACTGATCGGGGGAGGGTGACACCATGAGTACACGACGCGAAGCGGTCCGTCAGGCGCTGACCGGGTCCTCCGGTTTCCGCAGCGCCCAGGACCTGTACGCGGACCTGCGCGCCGACGGTTCCAAGATCGGCCTGACCACCGTCTACCGGGCGCTCCAGGCGCTGAGCGACTCCGGTGAGGTGGACGTGTTGCGCACCGACGACGGCGAGGCCGTCTACCGGGCGTGCGACACCGAGAACCACCACCACCACATCGTGTGCCGGGTGTGCGCGACCGCGGTGGAGATCGAGGGCCCCACGGTGGAGAAGTGGGCCGCCGAGATGGGCGCCAAGTACGGCTTCACCGGGGTGACGCACACCGTCGAGGTCTTCGGCACCTGCGCCCGGTGTTCCTGAGGGGTTCCGAGGAAGTCCCCTCCCGCGAGCCCGCGTCCGTTCCGGCCCCGCTTCGCGCGGGGCCGGACGCGTGTGCGGCGTCCTCCCGGGGCGAACCCGGGGGTTCCGGCCCGCCCCGGGCCGCCGGGGCCGCGCGCGTCAGTCGCGGCGCAGCGGCTCCAGACTGGGGCGCTTGGGGTTGACGTTGTCGCCCGAGGAACGGCCGGTGAGGCGACGGCCGATCCACGGCACCAGGAACTCGCGTGCCCAGTGCAGGTCCTCCTGGCGGGCGGAGCGCCAGTCGGGCCGGTCGACGGGCGGCCAGGGCTCGTTCCAGTCGCCCTCCACCGGCACACCGAGCACCTCGCACACGCGCAGGGCCAGTCTGCGGTGTCCCTCCGAGGACAGGTGCAGGCGGTCCCAGCTCCAGGCGCGGGCGTCGTCCAGGATCCGCATGCTCCACACGTCCACCACGTCGCAGCCGTAGCGGTCGGCGATGGCCCGCAGGTGCATGTTGTACGTGGCGATCCTGCCGCGCATGTGGCGCATCACCGGCTGCCAGTTGGTGTCGAACCCCGTGAAGACGACGATGCGCGCGCCGGTCCGGCTGAGCCTCTCCACGGCTCCGGCGAAGGCGACGGCCACGGAGTCGGGGTCGCTGCCGGGGCGAATGATGTCGTTGCCGCCCGCGCACAGCGTGATCAGGTCCGGTGAGAGCTCGACGGCCCGGGGGACCTGGTCGGTGACGATCTGGTCCATGAGCTTGCCGCGCACGGCGAGGTTGGCGTAGCGGACCTCGCCGACCTGGTCGGCGAGGTGCTCGGCCACGCGGTCGGCCCAACCCCGGTAGCGGCCGTTGGGCACGCTGTCGCTGTCCGGGTAGGGGTCGCTCATGCCCTCGGTGAAGCTGTCACCGAGGGCGACGTAGGACAGGATGTCCTGGTGCACTGAGTTCGTCCCAAAACCGCTCATAATGCACGATCTTCCAACTCAGCGCCAGGGTTACGCGACAGTAGGTTGATGCTTCTCGCGGTTTTGGGAGGTAGCTCACACCCAACCCGGGAGGGGTACCGGGGTCAGCGGTCCTTGGTGATCCGGGTCAGCTCCGGGAGTTTGGCCGTGACCGTGTCGCCGGAGGAGCGCCCCGTCAGGCGGCGCCCGATCCACGGACCGAGCGACTCCCTGACCCAGGTCAGGTCCTCACGGCGCGCCCGGACCCAGCCGACCGGCTCGCGCTCGGGCCAGGGGGCGTCCCAGCGCTCCGACACCGGCACGCCGAGGACCTCGGCCACGCGCAGCGCCAGGCGGCGGTGCCCCTCCGGGGACATGTGCAGTCGGTCCTCGTCCCAGGCGCGGGCGTCGGTGAGCGCCCTCATCGACCACTGGTCCACCAGGAAGCAGCCGTACCTGTCGGCGATGGCGCGGACGTGCATGTAGTAGCGCGCGAACAGGCCGATGGTGCCGCGCATGTACCCGGTGGAGACGTTGACACCGGTGAAGAGCACGACCTGGCTTCCCGCGTTCCGCAGGCGCCCCACGGTGTGGTCCAGGATCCGGGCCATCCGCTCGGGGTCCCCGGCCGGGCGCAGCAGGTCGTTGCCGCCCGCGCTCAGGGTGACCAGGTCCGGGGCCATCGCGACGGCGGGCGGGATCTGGTCGGTGACGATCTGGCGCATCAGCTTGCCACGGACCGCCAGGTTCGCGTACTCGACCTCGCCCAGGTGGTCGGCCAGGTGCTCGGCCAACCGGTCCGCCCAGCCGCGGAAACCCGCTCCCGGCTCCGGGTAGGGGTCGCCCACGCCCTCGGTGAAGCTGTCCCCCACCGAGACGAGCGACATACCCGGCCTGAGCACCGAACCGTCCGCCATCACTTTCCGCCCTCCGTAACGGTGTTGGGCACGGCACCGCCGTAGCGGCGGGCCCGGCTCC
>NZ_ANAX01000205.1 GCF_000341065.1 Nocardiopsis halotolerans DSM 44410
GTCGGGCCAGAGCGTGTCCAGGAACACGAACTCGGCGTAGGCGGACTGCCACAGGAGGAAGTTGGACGTGCGCTGCTCGCCCGAGGAGCGCACGAACAGGTCCACGGGCGGGACCTCGGGGGCGTAGAGGTGCTGGGATAGGGTGTCCTCGGTGATCTTCTCGGGGGAGATCCGCCCCGCCGCGGCCTTGCGGGCCAGTTCCCGCGCGGCGTCGACGATCTCGGCCCGGCCGCCGTAGTTCACACAGAACTGGAGGGTGAGCGCGGTGTTGTCCCTGGTCATCTCCTCGGCGTCCTGGAGTTCCCTGATGACGCTCTTCCACAGCCGTCCCGTGCGTCCGGCCCATCTGACGCGGACACCGCGCGCGTGCAGCTCGTCGCGGCGCCTGCGGATGGTGTCGCGGTTGAAGCCCATCAGGAAGCGCACCTCGTCGGGTGAGCGCTTCCAGTTCTCGGTGGAGAAGGCGTAGGCGGACAGGTTGGCGACGCCCATCTCCAGGGCGCCCTCGACCACGTCGAAGAGCGAGGACTCACCGGCCTTGTGCCCCTCGGTGCGCGCCAGTCCGCGTTCCTTGGCCCAGCGGCCGTTGCCGTCCATGACCACGGCCACGTGCCGGGGCACCAGCGGGGCGGGGAGTTCGGGGGGACGCGCGCCGCTGGGGTGCGGGACGGGCGCGGTGTACTCCCGCCGGTTACCGGTGTCGAAGCTGAACAGACTCAAGAACGCTCCACATGGCGCAGTGATCGGATTCCGTTTTCCAGGTGCCACTGAAGGTAGGCCGCGACCAACCCGCTGCACTCGGAGCGGTGCCTGCCCTCGCTGGCGTCCGCGCCCTCCCAGTCACCTCCGAGCAGGGCGTACATCAGTCGGAGCGTGTCCGGGGACGGGTGCACGGAGCCGTGGGGACGGCACACCGAGCAGACCATACCTCCGGCGTGGACCGCGAACGCCCGGTGCTCCCCCCGACTGCCGCAGCGGGCGCACTCGGCCAGTGAGGGGGCGTATCCGGCGACGGCGAGCGAGCGCAGCAGGTAGGCGTCCAGGACCAGCCGGGAGTCGTGGCTTCCCTCACCCAGGGTACGCAGGGCGCCGATGAGCAGGAGGAACTGGCGCAGCGCCGGGTCCTTCTCCACCGCGACGACCTTCTCGGCGGTCTCCAGTATCGCGGTGGCGGCGGTGTAGCGGGAGTAGTCGGCCACGACCGCCTCGCCGTAGGAGCGCACGGTCTCGGCCTGGGTGATGACGTCCAGCGTGCGGCCGGTGTGCAGTTGGAGGTCGACGTGGGTGCACGGCTCCAGCCGGGCGCCGAAGCGCGACTTGGTCCGGCGCACCCCCTTGCCGACGGCGCGGACCAGGCCGGTGCGCCGGGTCAGGAGGGTGATGATGCGGTCGGCCTCGCCCAGCTTCTGGTTGCGCAGGACGACACCCTCGTCGCGGTAGAGACTCACATCCCCATTCTCGCGGATGCCGCGGACCGTCCACGCGGACGGTTGGTCCCTTCAGCCCCATCACGACCAGGTTTATTACAGTTTGGTTTCCCTTTTTGCGGCATTTGGTCTACTCTCACGCGCTAAGGCGTGTGCCCGAGGTACGCGCCCCGCGGTGCTCCGCGTCGGGCCCGCCGCTTCCCTCGCGGCGCTTCCCGGAGCCGCCGCGCACCCCGAGCACGTGTCACCAGGAACCCGTGCGGCACCGGGGCACGAGCAGGACCGGCCGGAGACGGGAGCTCCCCTCCGACCGCGGGGCGGCCCGGCCCCGCGTGCCCCACGAACCCCATCCCAGAGGAGAACGACATGGCGCGTGGTCGTCGAGGCAGGCGCAGGAAGAGCGCCCGCGAACACCGCCGCGACGGACGTCAGCGCCGCGCGGTACCGCTCGCGGTGCCCCTGGCCGCGGTTCCGGTGGGTCTGGTGCTGGCGGGCGGGCTGCTGGCCACCGGGGTGGGCCCGGACATCGGTCTCTTCCAGAACACGGCGGGTGACCGGGTGCAGACGGGTGAGATCGGTGACGCGGTCACCGACACCCCGCCCGCGCCCGAGGCCTCCGGGGACGACGACTTCTTCGCGTCGCCAAGCACGACGCCGGAACGGGAGCCGACGCCCTCCGAGGGCACCGAACCGCAGAGCGCGGAGGCCTCCTCCGGCCCCGAGGCCCCCGAGGCCTCCGGGGACGAGGAGACCGGCGACGACACGACCGGGAACAGTGGCGGTGGCGGTGACAGCGGTACCGGCGACGCCGGTGGCGGTACCGGGTCCGGTGGCGGAGCCGGAAACGGCAACGGCGGCAACGGGAACGGCGGTGGCGGCGACCGCGACGAGGGCGGGGAGGGCAGCCCCGCCTCCGGCGCGGTGACCGACCAGGTCGTGACCCTGGTCAACGACGAGCGCGCCGAGGCGGGGTGCGACCCGCTGCGGGTGGACCAACGGCTGACCGCCGCCGCCCAGGAGCACAGCGAGGACATGAACCGACGCGACTACATGGCCCACGTGAGCCCCGAGGGCGAGGGCCCCGGGGACCGGGCCCGCCAGCACGGGTACCACGCCTGGGGCGCGGAGAACGTCGCCATGGGGCAGACCAGCGCCGAGCAGGTGATGGAGGCCTGGATGAACAGCGACGGGCACCGCAGGAACATCCTCGACTGCGGCCTGGTCGCGATCGGCGTCGGCGAGTCCGGCAACGCGTGGACGCAGATGTTCGGCTGGGAGTAGACCGGACGGACACGTGCGTGGAGCCGTCTCCCCCGGCGGGGAGGCGGCTCCACGTGTGTGAGGAGAGCGCGACGGCTGGCTTCACAGGGCGGAAGGAAGCCGCCGCTGTGCCTCTGGGCCGGGCGGAGAGTGCGGGGACTGAGTTCCGAAAAGGAAGGGTGCGAATCCCGGGAAGGAAGCCCCCGCGGTGCCGCCCGGCGGGACGAGGTTAGCGCGTCCCCTCCCCCGGGGTCACCGGGTTTTCCCGGCCGCCACCTCCCCGGGGTCGGGCAGCAGGGAGGGCAGGTCCGCCAGGGTGGTCACCCCGACCCCCTCGGGCAGTCCCTCCGGACGCTCCAGCCCCAGGTAGGCCACCCGGCGTCCGGCCACCTCCTCGGCGGTGGGCGGCTCCCGGTACTCCCGCACCTCACCGCAGGTGCGCTCCATCAGGTCCACCAGCCTCCCCACCGTGAGGTGGCGGCGCTCGACCACGGCCCGGGTCATCAGCCCGGCGGACGCACCCGTGTGCTCGACGCGGTTGAAGTTCCGCCGCCCCCGCAGGAACAGGTGCGTCCAGCGGGCCTCCCACCGACGGTCGCCGCCTCGGTTGAACACCAGCGGGACCAGCACCCGGGACGCCCCCTCCAGGTCCGAGCGCACGCGCACGGTACGCGGGTCGAAGGGCATGCCGCCCTGCTCACCGTCCCGGGTCATGTACCCGAAGAACGCCTCCGGCAGGGCGCCGAACCCGTCACCGCTGTACACGAGCACCTGTGGCACCACGTGTCGCACCCGATCGTCGAGCGCGGACAGGTCCAGGTCGATCATCTCGGTGGCGCCGTCCGGCGCGGGCGCCGTCACCAGGTCGCCGGAGTGGACGATCCCGCCCTCCCTGAGGTTGGTCCAGGACACCTGACCGATCGGGGCGAAGTCGCGGTCGAGCAGCGTCACCGACAGGTCCAGGTCGGTCACCCCGTCCCTCGTCTGCGTCCAGTGCACGAAGAACCGCAGCCGGTCGCCCTGCACCTCGGTGCGGCTGCCGCGCGGCAGCACGCCCATGCCCTTCGCGGTGCCCCTCCCCGAACGCGGAACGGCCACCGACCGCACCGCACGGTCCACCAGGAGCAGGTCGTGGACCGGCAGGCGCCGGACGAGCAGGTCGTCCAGGGCCGCCACCACGGCGGCCACCTCCTCACGGGGCAGCGGCGGACGGCTGTCGGGGACCGACCATCCGCGCGCGGACTGGTTGGCGAACAGGCGCGCCAGGCCGGGGACGTCCCGGTTGGCGAGCTGCTCGCGCGCGGAGGCCAGAAGGCGGCCGGAGACGCGGTCACCGACCCCGCGCAGGCGCGCGGCCAGCAGCTCCCCGGTACCGGCGCCGCCCGCCGTCAGGAGCCGGTCCAGGGTGCGTACCAGCATGCCCGGCGCAGTGGCCAGCAGGTCGACGGCGGCGGGCACGTCCCCCGCCAGGAAGGCCGCCTCCACACGGGCGTCGAAGGTGCGTACGCGGCGGTCGCCGCGCGCCACCGCGAACACCTCGCGGGCGTGCTCCCATCCCGGGTACTCGTGCGGGTGCAGCCCCTCCCCCAGCCGCTTCCACGCCTCGGTGTGGCGGGCGACGGCNTGGCCCCGATGATCCCGTCCAGCGCGGCGAGCAGTGCGCGCCGCTCGCGGCGGCGGAGAGAGCGCAGCCGTGCGGGCTCGGCGAGGGTGGGGTCCCCGCCGGACAGGGCCTGGGCGAGCCGCAGCACGTCGGTGGCGGTGTCCACGCGCGGAGCGTGTCCGGCCCGCAGGCGTACGGCGTTGACCACGGCGCGGTTCTCCCGCACGGGGATGACCTCCGGCGGTTCCCGGTCGGCGCACCTCTCGGCGAGCACGGCCAGGAGCGTCCGGTCCTCCCCGCCCAGCGGGACCGGGCTGCCCGCCAGGTCCGCGTGGAGTGCGTGGACCTCCTCGTCCAGGGGTCCGCCGAGGTGGAGGAGGGTGAGCCGGTCCTTCGCACCGGGCGCGAACGCGTCGCGCGCGGCGGCGAGTTCGGCGTAGGTGTGCTGGTAGCGGCCGTACTCGGGCAGGTCGAGCAGGTTGATCCGCCCGAGCGGGAGTGTCAGGTGGACCGGACCACCCGGATCCCCGAGCGCCCCGGCCAGGCACCGCGCCCAGAACTCGACGGTGTCGGGGACGTTGTCGGGGAAGTCGCGGAAGTAGACGTTGTGCCGGACGTCCGCGCCGACGAGCCGCCGGACCGCGCCCAGGAGGGGACGGGCCTCGCGCAGCACGGCGTCGGGGGCGAGCCCTTCCAGGTGGGTGCGTAGTCCGCCGGTGAGCGTGAAGCCCGCGGACAGCAGTGCGGCGTCGAGCCGCCGCGTCTGGACCGTACCGTCGCCGGGTTCGCCCGACGGCTCGGGCACGCGCAGGGTCCGCCGGACGATCTCGCTGTACACCATGTGTGGCATGGTGACACCCCGCAAACCGCTGCCGCCACGGCTTTTACGTGGCCTGTCCCGGCCGTCGCGGACCGTGTTCGTGGGTACCCCTGTCGTCGGGGAACCGGAGCTGCCAGGCTGGGCCCGTGACCCCCCTGACACGCCCCGCCACCGCCGGGGACCTGACCGCGGTGCTGTCCCTGCTCGGCGAGACGAACCCGGACGATCCCCCGATGGGCCCGGCCGAGGCCGCGCGCGTCTGGGCGGAGGTCGCCCGGCAGCGGGGGCGGACCCTGCTGGTCTGCGAGGTGGGGAGTCGCGTCGTCGGGACCGTGGACTGCCTGGTGATGCCCCAGCTGGCCCGGGAGGGGCGGCCGGTGATGTTCGTGGAGAACCTCGTGGTCGCCCGTGCGCACCGGCGCACCGGCGTGGGCCGTCTGCTGATGCGCCGCGCGGAACGGCTCGCGCTCGACGCCGGGTGCTACAAACTCCAGCTGCTGGCCGCCCCCGATCCCCACGTACACGCGTTCTACCACTCCTGCGGCTTCTCCCCGTGCCCCGACGGCTTCCGCAAGTACGTCGGCGCCGCCCGGTAACGTGGTCCGGCGCCGTGACACCACGCGGCCCGAAGGAAGGTCCCCTGTGCGTGAACTGAGTGAGCTGGCCGAGGTGGAGGAGCCCGCCTGGCCGGCGCTGTCCAAGCGTCTGGCCCGGAGCACGGTGTCGGTACGCGCGCTGCCCGTGGAGCCCGAGCGCGGCCGGACCTGCCTGCACCGCCTCCAGGTGACCGCCCGGTCCTTCCTGGGCGCGATGGCGTTGGAGTCCGGCGGCCTGCTCGTCGACGGCGGATGGCTGCGGGTGCACGGCGGTGGCGGCGCGGAGCTGCCCGGGCTGGGTGAGGTCAACGACCTGAGCGCGGCGGTGGTGTACGGCCCGCCGCCCCGCCTGGTGGTCGCCCACGACGTGCTGGGCGGGGTGTTCGCCCTCAACGGGCCCGCCGCCGAGGACGGGGGGTACCCCGGCAAACCCGGCGAGGTGGTGTACTTCGCGCCCGACTCCCTGGAGTGGAAGCCGTTGGAGGTGTCCTACTCCGGCTGGATGCTGTGGATGCTGGAGGGGCACCTGAAGAGCTTCTACCAGGACCTGCGCTGGCCGGGCTGGCGCGAGGAGGCCGAGGCCCTGGATCCGGAGCGGGGGCTGTCGCTCCACCCCTTCCCGTGGACCGCCGAGGCGCACGAGAACCTGGCCGCGACCTCGCGCAGGGCGGTCCCGATGGCAGAGCTGACCGGCATGCACCGGGACTTCTGCGCCACCCTCGGGCTGCCCGACCCCGGGCCGTTCGGCCTGCTCTGAGGCCCGGGGGCGCGGCCGGTCGGCCGCTCCCCCGGGTGCCCGCGCGTGGGTGTCAGACGCGGGCGATGGCGCTGCACAGGGCCTTGAGCGAGGCCGTGGTGATGCTGCTGTGGATACCCACGCCCCACACCACGCGACCGTCGATCTCGGCCTCCACGTAGGCGGCGGCCCGGGCGTCCCCGTCCCCGCCCATGGAGTGCTCCACGTAGTCCATGACGCGGACCTTGACGTCGACGTCGGCCAGGGCGTCGCAGAACGCGGAGATGGGGCCGTTGCCGGTACCGGTCAGCTCGCGGATCTCGCCGTCGACGCGGGCGTCGGCCTCGATCCGGTACGTGCCGTCGCTGTCGGTGGTGGAGCGGTGCGCCAGCACCGCGACCGGCCCGTTCTCGGACAGGTAGGTCCCGGAGAAGATCTCCCAGATGCGCTCGGCCGGGAACTCCCCGCCCTCGGTGTCGGTGAACTTCTGGATGACCTGGGAGAACTCGATCTGGAGGCGGCGCGGCAGGTCCAGCGAGTGGTCGCGCTGCATGATGTAGGAGACGCCGCCCTTGCCGGACTGGCTGTTGACCCGGATGACGGCCTCGTAGTTGCGGCCCACGTCCTTGGGGTCGATGGGCAGGTAGGGCACGTCCCACGCGACGTTCCCCTCCTGGGCGGCGAAGCCCTTCTTGATGGCGTCCTGGTGGGAGCCGGAGAAGGCCGTGTAGACCAGGTCGCCGCCGTAGGGGTGGCGCGGGGCGACCGGCAGCTGGGTGCAGTGCTCGACCGTGCGACGGATCTCGTCGATGTCGGAGAAGTCGATCTGGGGGTCCACGCCCTGGCTGAACAGGTTCATGCCCAGGGTGACCAGGCAGACGTTGCCGGTACGCTCGCCGTGCCCGAACAGGCAGCCCTCGACGCGGTCGGCCCCGGCCATGACGGCCAGCTCGGCCGAGGCCACGCCGGTGCCGCGGTCGTTGTGCGGGTGTACCGACAGGACCACGTGCTCGCGCCGGGACAGGTTGCGGCTCATCCACTCGATCTGGTCGGCGTAGACGTTGGGCGTGGAGCGCTCGACGGTCGCGGGCAGGTTGAGGATGATCTCGCGGCCCGGGCCGGGCTGCCAGACGTCCATGACGGCCTCGCAGACCTCCAGGGCGAAGTCCGGTTCGGTGTCGACGAAGATCTCGGGCGAGTACTCGTAGCCGAAGTACTCGGTCTCGCCCAGGTACTGCTCGGCGAAGCGCATGACGTGCCGGGTGCCCTCGACGGCGATGTCCTTGCAGGCCTCGCGGTCCACGCGGAAGACGACGCGGCGGAAGGTGGGCGCGGTGGCGTTGTACAGGTGCACGGTGGCGCGCCGGGCGCCGACCAGGCTCTGCACGGTGCGTTCGATGAGGTCCTCACGGGCCTGGGTCAGCACCGAGATCTGTACGTCCTCGGGGATCAGGTCCTCTTCGATCAGGGACCGGACGAAGTCGAAGTCGGTCTGGCTCGCGGAGGGGAAGCCGACCTCGATCTCCTTGTAGCCCATCCGGACCAGCAGCGCGAACATCTCGTGCTTGCGGGCGGGGTCCATCGGCTCGATCAGCGCCTGGTTGCCGTCGCGCAGGTCCGTGGACAGCCAGCGCGGTGCCTCGGTGATGCTCTTCGACGGCCAGGTGCGGTCGGGCAGGTCGACCGGCGCGAAGGGCTGGTAGCGGTGGAAGGGCATGGGGCTGGGCTTTTGCTGCGGCACCATCTCGGTGGCTCCTCGTGTGGTTCTGGCGCGTGGTCATGGTCGACCAGGGCAAGCCGAAGTCCCGCGGCGAGGGAGTCGACCTCTTTAACGACCCCCGCCGCGGCCACTAAGGAGAAGCAGCTGGTGCAGCATAGTGATCGCCACGCTAGCAGACGGTGTGACGGAACTGGTACCCAACGTCCACATGGTGGGACGCGCATCACATGAGCTGGGGTTCTCCGTCACACGCGCGACGGGGCCCGGCGGCCGCGCCACTACAGGTACCTCGATTTCGAGAGATCACCGAAGGGTCTGTAGCATTTTCCGTGAACCCTTCAGTGCTAGGGGGGTTGTTCCAGATCCCGCCGACGGGACCCAGGGTGCGGCCAACACCCGAGGCCGTCGCCGCCCGCGTGAGAGAGCGCGCCGGTGACCGGGCCGGTTCCGTCGGCGGGATTTCGCGTTTCTCCGCGTGTCCGGCGTGCCCGCTCGCGAGACGCCCCTCCCCCCGGACTGGAGGAAGGGGCGCCGCCATGCCGTGGAGTGGCCGGGGTCAGGCGTCCAGGGCCGGGTAGTCGGTGTACCCGCGGTGGTCACCGCCGTAGTACGTGGCCCTGTCACCCGTGGCGAAGGGGCCGCCCGCCCTGATGCGGGCCGGGAGGTCGGGGTTGGCGATCCAGGACGCGCCCACCGCCACGGCGTCGGCCCGCTCCTCGGCCAGGGCCCTGGTGACGGGGCCGAGGTCTGTGCCGGAAGCGGTGTTGAGGACGAAGGTGCCCCGCCACTCCTTGCGCAGCCGCTGGGTGTACTCGGCCGAACCCGACTCCGTCAGGTGCAGGTAGGCCAGGCCGGAGTGGTGCCGCAGCCCGTCGAGCAGGGCCAGGTACTGCTCCAGGGGGTCGCTCTGGCTGATGCCGTTGAAGGTGTTCTCCGGGGAGACGCGCAGGCCGGTGCGGTCGGCGCCGATGGCGTCGACGACGGCGTCGACGACCTCCACCGCGAAGCGGGCCCGGTTCTCGGCGCTGCCGCCGTACTCGTCGGTGCGCTGGTTGCTGCCGTCGGAGAGGAACTGCTCGATGAGGTAACCGTTGGCGCCGTGCACCTCCACGCCGTCGAAACCGGCGGTGACCGCGTTCCGGGCGGCCGAGGCGAAGTCGTCCAGGGCCTCGGCGATGTCGGAGGAGTCCATCTCACGCGGTACGGGGTGCGGCAGCGCCTGCTTGCCGTCGTACATGGACGCGCCCGAGGAGATGGCGGACGGGCCGACCGGCAGGCCGCCGTCGGGGTAGAGGCTGGGGTGGCCGACGCGGCCCGAGTGCATGATCTGCGCGAAGATGTGGCCTCCGCGCTCGTGGACGGCGTCCGTGACGCGCTTCCAGCCCTCGATCTGCTCGGCGCTGTGCAGGCCCGGGGTGTCGGTGTAGCCCTGGCCGCGAACGCTGGGCTGGGTCCCCTCGGTGATGATCAGTCCCGCGGTGGCGCGCTGGGCGTAGTACTCGGCGACGATGCCGCCCGGCACGCCCCCATGGGAGCGCGAACGCGTCATCGGGGCCATGAACAGGCGGTTGGGAAGGTCCATGCGGCCGATCCTGATGGGGTCGAACAGGTCGCTCATGGTGGCTCCGTGGTGTGTGGGTCGGGAGGGCTCGTGCCCTCGGGAACGCCCTCACGTTAGGAGGGTGCGCTGTCCGGCCGCTTGCCGGGTACTGTCCGTCCACTGTCGTGGTCCGGATCCCATCGGGCGGCGGGGCGGCGCGGATAGGGTTCGGGCATGCGATTCGGGGTGTTGGGAGAGTTGGCCGTGTGGACCGACGGCGGCGCCCCCGTCGGCGTCCCGGGCGCCAAGGTACGGTCCCTGCTGGCCGTGCTGCTGGTGTACCGGGGCGAACCGGTCACGGCCGACCGGCTCTGCGAGGAGTTGTGGGACGCGCCGCCTCCCGACCCCGCGGCGGCGCTCCAGACGACCGTGTCGCGGCTGCGCCGCGCCCTGGAGCGGGGCGAGGCCGGGTACCGGGGCCGGGTGGAGTCGGGGCCCTCGGGGTACCGGCTGCGGGTCGGCCCCGAGCAGGTGGACGCGGGTCGGTTCGAGGCCCTGGCCGACCGGGCGCGCGGCGCGGCGCCCGCGGAGGCGGCCGAACTGCTGGGCCGGGCCCTGGATCTGTGGCGCGGACCGGCGCTGGCCGGGCACGCCGACGCCCCGTTCGCGCGGGCGGCCGTCGCCCGGTGGGAGGAGCGGCGGTTGGTGGCCGTGGAGGAGCGCGCGCGGGCCCGGTTGGAGCTGGGGGAGGACGCCGCCCTGGTTCCCGAACTGGACGGGCACGTGCGGCGGCACCCCGCACGGGAGCGGCTGCGCGCCGCGCACATGCTCGCGCTGTACCGGTCCGGCCGCCAGAGCGAGGCGTTGGAGAGCTACCAGGGTCTGCGCACGCTGCTCGCCGAGGAGCTGGGGGTGGACCCCGGGCCCGAGATCGCCCGGCTGTACGAGGACATCCTGCGCCAGTCCCCCGCCCTGGACTCCCCCGCCGAGGATGGTCGGGGCCCGGGCCTGGGGCCACCGGGGTCGCCGGGGGTGACGGGGGTGACGGGGGTGACGGGGACGACCATGGCAACGGAGACGGTGGGAAGCCCCGGGAACACCCCGTCCGCCGGGGAGTGGGCGACCGTCCCGATACGTCCTCCGGGCAACCTGCCCGCACCGCTCACCGACGTGGTCGGGCGCGACGCGTGCGTTCCCCGGGTCCGCGCCGACCTGGAGCGGAACCGGCTGGTCACCCTGTTCGGTCCGGGCGGGGTCGGCAAGACCACGCTCGCGCTGGCCTCCGTGGCCTGCGGTGATCCCCGGTTCGGCGACGTGTGGTTCGTGGAACTGGCGGGCCGGGAACCCTCCGCCCGCGCCGAGGACGTGGCCGACGACATCGCCGTCGCCATGGGCGTCCGCGACGAGGAGCACACGGGGAACCGGCCCGGCCCCCGGCCCTGCTCCGACCGGGTCGCCGAGTCCCTGGGACCCGGCCCGGTGCTGCTCGTCCTCGACAACTGCGAGCACGTGGTCGCCCCGGTCTCGGAGGTGGTCACGCGGTTGCTGCGGTGCGTGCCGGGGCTGCGTGTACTGGCCACCAGCCGCGAACCGCTGGGCGTGCCCGGGGAGCGGCTGCACCAGGTGCGGCCTCTGGGCGTACCGCGCGACGCCACGTCCGCGGGGTTGGCCGGGTCGAGCGCGGTGGAGCTGTTCACGCGGCGGGTGTCGGCCTCCGTGCCCGGGTTCGCGGTGGACGCCGACAACGCCGAGGCGGTGGCCTCGGTCTGCCGCCGCCTGGACGGGCTCCCCCTGGCCCTGGAGCTGGCCGCCGCCCGGGTGCGTTCCCTGGGTGTGCACGAGTTGGCCGTGCGCCTGGACGACCGTTTCCGGGTCCTGGGGTCCTCGGGCGCGGGCGTCCATCAGCGCCAGCGCACCCTGCACGCGGTGGTGGACTGGAGCTGGCAGCCCCTGTCCGCGGCCGAGCGGGCGGTGCTGCGGCGCCTTGCCGTGCAGGCCGGAACGTTCACCCTGGCCGCCGCGGAGGCGGTGGCCACCGGACCGGGGGTGCCCCGCGCCGAGGTCGCCGGTCTGCTCGCCCGACTGGTGGACCGCTCCCTGGTCGTCGCCGAGCAGGACCGCCGCGGCACCCGCTACCGGATGCTGGAGACGATCCGCGCCTTCGCCCGGGACAGGCTCGACGAGGCCGGTGAGGCGGAGCCGACCCTGTACCGGCACGCGCTCCACGTCGCGGACGAGACGGTGGGGGCCGCTTCCCGGAGCGAGACCGGTCTGCCCCGCTTCGAGCAGCTCGACCAGGAGATGGCCAACACGCGGGCCGCCGCCGAGTGGGCCGCTGAGCACGGGCACGCGGACCCGGCCCTGCGCATCACCGGTTCCCTGGGCTGGTACTGGTACCTGCGCGGGCGCTACCGCGAGGGGCACCGGCTGCTGTCGCTCGCCCTGTCCGCCGGGGGCGGGGCCTCGGACGGGGACCGCGCCACCGCGCTGCTGTGGCACGCGGCCCTGGAGTTCGCGGACGGACCCGGCCCCGGGGGGACCCGGTCGGCGGAGGAGGCGATCCGGCTCGCCGACC
>NZ_ANAX01000206.1 GCF_000341065.1 Nocardiopsis halotolerans DSM 44410
GCCGTACTGGTGTTCATGACCGCCACCGCGGAGTTCGCCCGGAAGGCTCTGGAACCGCCGGAGGAGATGCTGGCGGTGGCGTACCGGGTGTTCGAGGAGGAGGACGAACCCTGGTGGCGGGCGTTCACCCTGCACCTGCGGGGGTGGGCGGCCCTGCGGCACAGCGACCTGCGGGCCGCACGGGTCGACGCGCGGGAGAGTCTGGCGCTGTTCTCCCGGGTCGGGGAACCGTGGGGGCTGCTCCGCGCCAACAACCTGCTCGGTGTGCTGGCCGGGGTGGAGGGCGCCTACGAGGAGGCGGGGCGGCTGCACCGGACGTCGCTGGAGCACGCGGAACGGATCGGCCTGTGGCCGTCGGTGGTGGACGCGCTGACCCGGTTGGCACGGGTGTACCTGCTCACCGGGGACCTGGAGTGCTCCGACGCGTGCAACCGGCAGGCGCTGCGGGTCGCCCGGGAGCAGGTGCTCAGTTCCGGGGTCCGGTTCGCCGAGGGGGGACTCGCGCTCGCGGCCCGCCGTCGCGGGGAGCTGGAACGGGCCGAGGAGCACCTGCACAGGATCATGGCCCTCCACCGGGAGGACGGCTACCGGCCGGGAAGGGCGTTCGCCCTGGCCGAACTGGGGTTCTGCGCCGAGCAGCGCGGTGACGCCGCGACCGCGCGCGGTCTGCACCTGGAAGGGCTGGGCCACGCCCGGCACAGCGGGGATCCACGTGCGGTGGCCCAGGCGCTCGAAGGGGTGGCCGGTGTCGACGCCCTGGACGGCGACGGGGAGGGCGCGGCGCGGTTGCTGGGCGCGGCGGCGCGCGCCCGCGAGGACACCGGCGTGCCGCTGCCGGTCGGTGAGCGCTTCGACGTGGACCGGGTCTCGGCCGCCGCCCGCGCCCTGACGGGGGCGGCGGTCTTCGACCGGGAGTGGACGCGGGGCCGCTCCCTGCCGCTGGACGAGGTGGTCGACGGGCTCCTCTCCCACGTTCCCGCCCCGAGCCGCTGACCCCGTACGCGCCCGGGCACCCTTCAGTCCCGGCAGACCTCACTCCGGTGAGCGACACGCACCACCGGAACGACGAGGTTTCCGGCCCCGGGCGGCGCCCGGGGCCGGAGTCGGCTCAGAACTCTCCCGCGCAGGCCTGCTGGACCCTGTCCAGACCGAAGTCCTGCACGTGGGTGTCCTCCGGGGCGAGTTCGAGGTAGCCACCCGTCTGGGCCCCGTAGATGATGGCCCGGCCCTCACCGTTCCACTTGAACTGCAACTGGCAGTCCTCCGTGGCGTCGTAGGTGGCCCACCAGAACCCCTCGGAGTCCGGTGCCGTGATACTGAGCTCCTCGCCGGGGAGACCGCTCTCCACCAGCAGTCGCCGAAACTCCTCCTCGGAGCCGGCCTGGGAGGAGCAGGCGGAGGAGGCGAGCGCGGCGGTCGCGACGGCGACCGCAGAGAGGAAACGCGCGTGGGGGGACATGCTTTCCAACTTCCGAGAGTGCCGACGACGGTCCGTTGCGTTCTCCCGCTCCCTGGCACGGCGGCCCCGTCGTCAAGGTGTTTCCACGTTTGCGCAGGTACGGTACCGAGAAAACACACGCCCCGACACACTCCGGACACAAACCCGTAACGGCGGGTTCATGTGCGCCCGGTGTGCCCCGTTTGGTCCGCTGTGGAGCGTTCCGCCCGGGGCCACCAGCGGTGTCAGGCCTCCGGGACCGGCTCGAACTCCCGGACGGCGTCGAGCGCGGGCCCGTGCGGCGTGTTGGCCTCGCGCTCGATCATGATCTCCACGAGCACCGGGCGCGAGGTGGCCCTGGCCTCCTTGCGGGCCCACTCCAGGGACTCACGGATCTCCCCCGGCTCCCACACGCGGCGCCCGGAGCACCCGTAGGCCTCCATGAGCTTGACGTTGTCGGTGCCGTACTCGTCGTAGTGGATGTCCACCTGGTAGTTCATGTCGAACGGGATCGAGGCCTGGCGGATCAGGCCCAGGTACTCGTTGTTGAGCATGATGATGACGTAGGGAACGTCGTACTGGGCGGCGACGGCCAGTTCCTCGACCATGTACTGGAACCCGTAGTCACCCACGATGCCGACGACCTCGGCGTCCGGCTCCGTGTCCTTGAGCGCCTTGCGGACGCCGATGGCGGCGGGGATCTCCCAGCCCAGGGGGCCCGCCTGGCCGCAGATCTGGTAGTGGCGCGGCTTGTAGGCCTTCTGGTGCTGGCCGCCCCAGATCTGGTAGAGGCCGATCGCGGTGACGAAGTAGGTGTCCTCGTCGAAGACCTCGTTGATCTCCTTGTACACGCGCGGCGCCTTGACCGGGACCGCGTCGAAGTCCTCGCGGCGGGTCAGGGTGTTCCTGAGCTCGGCGACCCGGTCGATCCAGGGACGCACCCTCGCCGTGGCCTCACGCCGCTTCGCGGCGGCGAGCAGTTCGCGCAGGAACACCCTCGCGTCGGAGACCACGCCCAGGTCGGGCTCGAAGACCCGGCCGATCTGGGTGGCCTCGATGTCCACGTGGATGAACCGGCGGTCGCCCCGGTAGACGTCGATCTGCCCGGTGTGGCGGTCGGCGAACCTCGCGCCCACGGCCAGGACCAGGTCCGACTCCAGGAAGGAGGCGTTGCCGTAGCGCTGGGAGGTCTGCACACCGGTCATGCCGGAGTACAGGGGCGAGTCCTCGTCGAAGGAGCCCTTGCCCATGAGCGTGACCTGCACCGGCACCTGGAGGTACTCGGCCAGCTCGCGCAGCTCGGCGGAGGCCTCGGCCAGGATCACGCCGCCCCCGGCCAGGATCAGCGGGCGCTCGGCCTCCAGCAGCAGGTCCAGCGCGCGCTCCACACGGGGCATGTGCGGCTCGACCGTGTTGACCTTGAGCGGGGCGTCGATGGCGGGGTCGTACTCGATCATCTGCTGGGCGACGTCCAGCGGGATGTCCACGAGCACCGGGCCCGGGCGCCCCTCGCGCGCGACCCGGAAGGCCTCACGGAAGATCCAGGGAGCGGTCGCGGCCTCCTTGATCTGGACGGCCCACTTGGTGACCGGCTTGGCGATCTCGACGATGTCGACCGCCTGGAAGCCCTCCTTGTCCAGCAGGTCGGTGCGCTGCTGGCCGGTGATGCACACGATCGGGACGGAGTCCGCGATGGCCGTGTACAGACCGGTGATCATGTTGGTCCCGGCGGGACCGGAGGTGCCGATGGCCACGCCGACCTTCCCGGTGGTCCGGGACCAGCCGTCGGCCATGTGGGTGGCGCCCTCCTCGTGGCGGACGGTCAGGTGCTCGATACCGCCGACCTGCTCCATCGCCTTGTAGAGCGGCAGGATGGCCGCTCCGGGACAGCCGAAGGCGGTGTCGACGCCCTCGTCCTTGAGGACCTCCACGACCGCGTTCATCGCGGGCATCTGTGGCATGGGAATGAACCCTTCAGTGCTAGGGGTGCTGGTGCCAGGGGTCGTGCGACCCCGTCGGCCGTGTCCCGGGTGCGGCCAACACCGGGGACGCCGACACGGGGTCGGCCTTGGGTGCGGTTGCGGGCGGCGTCTCGGGTGCCCGCTTCCTCGGGCTCCGGGACGAACGCCGCCTAGCGACCGGAGAGCTGCTCGATGATCTTCAGCAGCGCGGAGTGGTCGAGGCCCCCGTGGCCCTGGTTCTTCAGCGAGGCGACGGACTGGGCCACCTGCGCGCCCAACGGGATCGCGACTCCGGCGGTACGCGCGGAGTCGGTGACGATGCGCATGTCCTTGTCGTGCAGGGCGATGCGGAAGCCCGGGGCGAAGTCGCGCCCGCGCATGGCGGCGCCCTTGCGCTGGAGCACGGTGCTGCCCGCGAGTCCGCCGCCCAGGACCTCCAGGCCGGACTCGGTGTCCACGCCGTGCGCCTCCAGGAAGACCAGGGCCTCGGCCAGGAGCTGGATGTTGCCCGCGACGATGAGCTGGTTGGCGGCCTTGACCGTCTGCCCCGAACCGCTCGGGCCGACCAGGACCGGGGTGGTGCCCAGCACGTCGAAGACGAGTCGGGCCGCGTCGAAGTCCTCCTGCTCGCCGCCGACCATGATGGAGAGCTTGGCCTCCACCGCGCCCGCCTCGCCACCGCTGACGGGGGCGTCCAGGACGCGCAGGTCCTTCTCGGCACCGGCCTCGGCGATCCCGCGGGACACGTCCGGGCGGATGGTGCTCATGTCGATGACCAGGGTGCCGGGCTTGGCGCTGTCGAAGACACCGCCGTCGCCGAGCATGACCTCCTCCACGTCCGGGGAGTCCGGAACCATGGTGATGACGACGTCGGCGTCGGCGACGGCCCCGGCGACGCTGCCTCCGCGCAGGCCGCCCTCGGCGACCAGCGCGTCCACGCGCTCGGGCGAACGGTTGTGGCCGGTGACGGTGTAACCGGCGCGGACGAGGTTGACGGCCATGGGCAGGCCCATGATCCCCAGGCCGATGAAGGCGATCTTCTTGTCGGGCACGTCGGCCCCCTTCGTGACTGGTGCTGTGTGGCTGTGTTCGTGCGAGGGCTGGCTCAGCGCAGCCAGCCGAAGCTCTCCGCGCTGGGGACGGTCGGCTTGTACTCCAGGCCGACGAGTCCGTCGTAGCCCCGCTCCTGGGCGGAGGTGAGGAGTTCGTCGATGGGCAGCCGACCGGTGCCGGGCTCCCCGCGCCCGGGGGTGTCGGCGATCTGGATGTGCCCGAACTCGGCGGCGTGGTCGCGGACCGCGGCGGCGAAGTCGTCGCCGTTGACGGCCAGGTGGTACAGGTCCGCGAGGAGGGCCACGTTGTCCGCGCCCGCCTCCTTGGCCTTGGCGACGAACGCGAGTCCGTCCGCGGCGGTGGTGAGCGGGTAGCTCTCGGCACCGCTGATGGGCTCGATGAGCACGGTGCCGCCGACCGCGGACACGGCCTTGGCCGCCGCGACGGTGTTCTCCAGGGCCGTCCGGTCCTGCTCCTCGGGGTCGACCCCGGGCTGGCGCAGGCCGTAGAGGGCGTTGAACCCCGTGGTGCCCGTGCGCTCGGCGATGCGCACCACGACGTCGATGTTGGCCTGGAACTCGGCGCTGCGCGAGGGCTGCGAGAGCACGCCCCGGTCGGGTCCGGGGAGCGCGCCCGCGAAGAAGTTGAGGCCGCTGAGGTGGACACCCGCCTTGTCCAGGGAGGCGACGAAGGCGTCGATCTCGTCCTGCGGCGGGGTCGCGCTCTCGAACGGCCACCAGAACTCGACGGCGTCGAAGCCCGCCTCACGCGCCGCCCGAGGGCGTTCGTTGAGGGGGAGCTCGGTGAACAGCAGGGAGCAGTTCACCGTGTACCCCAGGGTGTGGCTCATACTTGCCTCCAGCGCATACTTCCATCATGCGGAAACTAGTTTTCGCTTTAAGGAATGATTGAAGTGTGAGGCGGCGCACCCCGGCTTGTCAACCACCCCGGGAGACCTCCACCCCACCCACCGCCACCACGACCGACCCGCGAGCCCCCGCGGCCACCCCGGACCCACCCCGTGAGCCTCCACCGCCCCCGAACAGGGACCGAGAAGCTCGCGCCTTCTTCGTGTGAGGGCACAGATCCCGTTATTTTTCACAGAACGCCCCTTGCGAGTGTTGACAAGGTCACACTGTCATCAACTAGAGTCCCCCCAATCCGTAATACGGAATTAGCTGTCTGCACTACGAAAATTCTTGGGAGGAGCCACGGTCCGCGTCAGCCAGGGCCGGGGATCCACCGAGTCAGGGGAGACCACATGACCACTCCGGAGGAGCCGGAGAGCGGGCCCGCTCCGGGCCTGGCGCGCCTGAACGCGCTGTCCGCGGAGGATCTGCGCGCCGAGCTCGCGCAGTGCCTGGACGTGGACCGCTGGGTCGAGGCCGTCGCTTCCGAGGCGCCCTTCCCCGACCGCGCCACGCTGCTGGCCTCGGCCGACGGGCACGCGCGCGCGGTCACCGCCGACGAGGTCGCCTCGGCTCTGGCCCGCCACCCCCGCATCGGGGAGAAGGCCGAGGGCGCGGGCACCGAGGCCGCCTGGTCGCGCGGGGAACAGTCCGCCTTCGCCGCCGACACCGACGACGCCTCCGTGCGCGTCCAGCGGATCTTCTCCTACGCCCAGCGTGAGTACGAGGAGAGATTCGGGCAGATCTACCTGGTCTGCGCGAGCGGGCGCTCCAGCCGTGAGCTCCTCGCCGACCTGGTCGGACGCCTCGACAACGACCGCGCGACCGAACTGGCCGTGGTCGGCGACGAGCTGCGGCGGATCGCCGGGCTCCGCCTCGTCAAACTCCTGGAGGACTCCCGATGAGCCACGTCACCACCCACGTCCTCGACGCCGCCCTGGGGCTCCCCGCCCGAGGCGTCCCGGTGCGGTTGGAGGCCGCCGCCGACGCCGAGCGGAAGTCCTGGAAGACCCTCGCCGAGGGGCGCACCAACGACGACGGGCGCGTGCCCGACCTGGGCCCCGACCAGCTCACCGCGGGGGTGCACCGGGTCGTCTTCGACACCGCCGCCTACTTCGACGCGACCGGCCAGCGCGGGTTCTACCCCGAGGTCACCATCGTGTTCGACCTCGCCGACGAGGACGCGCACTACCACGTCCCGTTGCTGCTGAGCCCGTTCGCGTACTCGACCTACCGGGGCTCCTAGCACCGTCGTCCCGGGTCTCGGTCACGCACGGCCCCGTCGCCGGCCCGTCTCCCGCCATCGCCCGCGGGGACGCCGCGCGCGGCGCTCTCCGTGTCCGAGCACTCCGGTCGCGGGAGCCCCGGTACCACGACAGGCAGGGAACACCTCAGAAGGGAGAGGTCAGCAGGAGGCATTCCACGACCAAGGTGTGACACCTCAATCTTCGAGTGCGCGACAGGTCCTTCCGCATGACCACAGCGGTCCTCCCTCGTAGCACGGCGCCGATGCGCGAACGAGAATCAAGCATCACACGGACGGAGTTCACCCTGATGGGCATCCGACTCGGAGACAACCAGTACGGCAAGGCCGAGGTCCGCCTCGTCCACATCAACCGTGACACCGACGTCCACCGGATCAAGGACGTCAACGTCACCTCCCAGCTGCGCGGGGACCTGGAGACGGTCCACACCCTGGGCGACAACAGCACCTGCCTGCCCACCGACACGCAGAAGAACACGGTCTACGCCAAGGCCCGCGAGTGGGGCGGCGTCGGCGCCGTCGAGGACTTCGCCCTGCGACTGGCCCGCCACTTCGTGGACGAGCACGAGTACGTGCACGGGGCCCGCCAGGAGATCCAGGAGTACTCCTGGGACCGGATCCAGACCGCCGACGGGCCGCACGACCACGCGTTCGCGCGCAGGGGCGGCGAGACCCGCACCACCGTCGTCACCAAGACCGGCGGCCAGGAGTGGGTGGTCTCGGGCTTCGAGGGCCTGACCGTGCTCAAGTCCACCGGCTCGGAGTTCCACGGCTACCCCAAGACCAAGTACACGACGCTGGCCGAGACCGACGACCGGATCCTGGCCACCGACGTCACCGCCCGCTGGCGCTACGTCGGCGTGGACCACGACTTCGACAAGGCCTACGACTCGGTCCGCGCCCTGTGCCTGGAGGCCTTCGCCACCACGCACAGCCTGGCGTTGCAGCAGACGCTCTACCAGATGGGCAGGGCGGTCCTGGAGGCCCACCCCGAGATCGCCGAGATCCGCTTCTCCATGCCCAACAACCACCACTTCCTGGTGGACCTGTCCCCGTTCGACCTGGACAACCCGAACGAGGTCTTCTTCGCCGCCGACCGTCCCTACGGCAAGATCGAGGCCACCGTGGAGCGCGACGACGCCCCCGCTCCCGGAGACGCCTGGAAGACCGTTCCCGGCTTCGTCTAGGACGCGCGGCCCCGGGCGTTCCCTCCCCCGTCGGAGCGGAGCGCCCCGGGACCCCGCCCCGTTCGTTCCCGTGTTCGGGTGACGCACTCCCGGGACCCCACTCCGCCCGCCTCCGTCCCCGGTCCGCGGCCGTGGTCGTCCCGTGTCCGGGCGCCCCGGGCGAGAGCCCCCGGCGCCCGGAGGGTCCCCTGCTCCAGGACCCGGCTCCACCTCACCCCACGACGGGTGCTCCAGGGCATACAGGTACACACGGACCCCGTGGCGTTCCACGACCCCGTCAGCACCCGGACAGCACACCCCGGGGCCCTCCCGCAGTCGGGTCCCGGGCGCCAGCCCGCCACGGCGGGCCCTCCCCGGCTTCCGGCGTACCCGAGAAGGGTCGCCCGGCCGGTGCGACACCACCGGGCCGCGTGCCCGAGAAACAGGCCCCCCTTGGGTGGCCGCCGATCGCAAAGGCTGGAAACTGGCCATGTCGAACAGTCCGTCCGCGAAGGACTCGGCCACAACGAACGCCGCCTCCTCCCCCCGCCCCGAGGACGAGAAGCTGCCCGTGCGGCTGCTTCTGGTCTACGGGCTCCAGCACATCCTGACCATGTACGCCGGTGCGGTGGCACCGGCCCTCGTCATCGGCGCCGCCGCCGGACTCGCGAACGACCCCGCCTCCATGGGCATCCTCGTCAGCGGCGCGCTCCTGGTGGCGGGGTTCGCCACGCTCATGCAGACCGTGGGACCCAGGCGCTTCAGCGCGCAGATGCCGATCGTGGTCGCCTGCTCCTTCGTCCCCGTCAGCGCCATCACCGCCCTCGCCGCGGGCGAGAACGGCGAGAACCTGCCCGTCGCCTTCGGCGCCTCACTCGCCGCGGGTGTCTTCGCCCTGGCGCTGACGCCGTTCTTCGGGCAGCTGGTCCGCTTCTTCCCCCCGATCGTCACGGGCACCATCATCACCGTCATCGGCGTCAGCCTGATGCCGGTGGCCGCCCGGTGGATCATGGACGGCGCCACCCACGCCGGGGAGGACGGCTCCGCGGTCCCCGCCGCGCCCCTGGCCAACCTCGCCCTGGCCGGACTGACCCTCGCGGTGATCCTGGTCGGCTCCCGGGTGTTCCCCGGCATCTGGGGCCGGCTCTCCATCCTCTTCGGCATGATCGTGGGCACCCTGGTCGCCGTGCCCATGGGCATGGCCGACTTCAGCCGGGTCGACGAGGCCGACATGGTGTTCGACCCGACCTCGCTGTTCTACTTCGGCGCGCCCGAGTTCGAGGTCGCCGCGATCGTCACCATGTGCGTCATCATGCTCGTGGTCCTGACCGAGGGAGCCTCGCACATCATCGCGGTCGGGGAGATCACCGGCTCGAAGGTGGACGCCAAACGCATCTCGGCGGGTCTGCGCGCCGACGTGAGCGGCTCGATCATCGGACCGATCTTCGGTGCCACCCCCACCAGCTCGTTCGCGCAGAACATCGGCCTGCTGGCCCTGACCAAGATCCGCAGCCGCTACGTGGTCGCGGCCGGCGCGGGCATCCTCATCGTCCTGGGGCTGTTCCCGGTGCTCGGCGGAGTCATGGCCGCCATCCCCTCCCCCGTGCTCGGCGGCGCGGGCCTGGTCCTGTTCGGCAGCGTGGCCGCCAGCGGGATCAAGACCCTGGCCAAGGTGGACTTCACCGAGAACCTCAACCTGGTGCTGGTGGCCGCCTCCATCGGCGTGGCGATCATCCCGCTGGCCTACCCGACCTTCTACTCCTTCCTCCCCGAGTCGGTCGAGCTGATCGCTCACTCGGGCATCATCGGCGCTGCCCTGGTCGCGATCCTGCTGAACGTCTGCTTCAACGTGATCGGCCGCAGGAGCCCCTCCGCCCCGGCGGAGATCGACACCGAGGAGATCGGCAGCGCCGGTCCCGGAGAGGCCAAGTACACCGCCCAGGCCAGGGAGGCCTACCGCGACGGCGGCCCGGAGCCCCTGGAGGAGCCCCGGAGGTGACCCGTCCCGGGGGTGCGGGGGGCGGTGTCTCCCGCACCCCCGGAGCCGGTGTTCGCGAACACCCGCGAACACCGGCGTTCCGTTCAGGAGACCTGAATGGTATTGCTGACGGCATGACCGACTGGGATCTCCGCAAACTCCGCGTCCTGCGCGCCCTGGAGGAGTTCGGGACCGTCCGGGCCACGGCCGAGGCCCTGTGCATGACGCCCTCGGCCGTGTCCCAGCAGCTGTCCTCCCTCTCCCAACAGGTGGGGGTGGCGCTGCTGGAGGCGCACGGGCGGCGGGTCCGGCTCACCGACGCGGCGCACGCACTGCTCCGCCACACCGACATCGTCCTGGCCCAGCTGGAGCGGGCCGAGGCCGAACTGGAGGGCTTCGCCCGGGGCGAGGCCGGGCACGTGCGCGTCGGCGCCTTCGCCACCGCCATCCCGAGCCTGGTGGTCCCCGCCCTGGGCGCCCTGCGGCGCACCTACCCCGGCCTGACCACGAAGGTGCACCAGGCCGAGGCCGCCGAGGTCTACGACCTGCTGTCCGCGGGCGAGATCGACGTCGGCCTGTCCCTGGCCGCCCAGGCGCCCGCCGGACCCGTCGGCCACGACGGCCGCTACGACCGGCGTGAACTGCTCACCGACCCCCTGGACGCGGCCCTGCCCGCGCACCACCGCCTCGCCGACGCCCGCGCCCTGCGCCTGCGCGACCTGTCCGAGGAGCCCTGGATCTACGGCGCGTCGGGGCCCTGGCGGGACATCACCGTCGCCGCCTGCGCCCAGGCGGGGTTCGTCCCACGGCAGGCGCACGTGGCCTCCGACTGGAGGGCCATCCTGGACATGGTCGCGGCGGGCATGGGCGTCGCCCTGATCCCCCGCCTGGCCGCGGTGAACGACGTCCCGGGGGTGAGCCTGCGGGTGCCGCACGCCGACCAGCCGCGCCGCCACGTGGTGTCCGCCGTGCGTTCCGGGGCGGGTGGACGCCCGCAGGTCGCCGCGGTGCTGCGCGCCCTGGCGGACGCCGCCGCTGGCCTGGGCTCCCCGAATGTTCAGCTCAGACGAACAGATTGATCAGAAACTTTCGCTGGAAGTAATCGTTCTCTCCTGAGACTCTGGACATGTCCGACACACCTACCTTCTCGGGAGAGACATGAGCGGGGCTCAGCCCTTCGACCCACGTGCCTACAACGCCCAGCCCTACGGCGGCGGAGACCCCTACGCCGACTACCGCACCAGCGAACTCGACTTCTCGGCCCTGGTCGACCTGGCCGACCGGCGTCTGGGCGCGGGTGTCGTGGCCGCCAACGACGAGTTCTTCGCCTACCGGGAGAACCTGCTGCGCGTCGAGCCCGCCGTGTTCGACCCCCACGCCTTCGGGCACAAGGGCAAGGTCATGGACGGGTGGGAGACCCGTAGGCGCCGCGGTGTGAGCGCCGAGCAGCCGCACCCCTCCGCCGACGACCACGACTGGGCCCTGGTCCGCCTCGGCCTGCCCGGCCTGGTCCGCGGCGTGGTGGTGGACACCGCGCACTTCCGCGGCAACCACCCCACCGAGATCAGCGTGGAGGCCGTCCACCTGGCGGGCACCCCCACCACCGACGAACTGCTCAAGGCGGAGTGGACCGAGATCGTCCCCCGCACCCCCGTGTACGGGCACGCCGCCAACGGCTTCGAGGTGGACGCCGGGCGCCGCTGGACCCACCTGCGCCTGAAGCAGTTCCCCGACGGCGGCGTCGCCCGCCTGCGCGTGTACGGCGAGCCCGTCCCCGACCCCGACTGGCTGAGCGCCCTCGGCGGCTTCGACGTGGCCGCCCTGACCAACGGCGGCATGGTCGAGGACGCCTCGGACCGCTTCTACTCGTCCCCGGACAACATCATCGCCCCCGGCCGCTCCCAGAAGATGGACGACGGCTGGGAGAACCGCCGCCGCCGCGACACCGAGCACGACTGGGTGCGCTTCCGCCTGACCGCGCAGGCCAGCATCCGCGCCCTGGAGCTGGACACCGCCTACCTCAAGGGCAACTCCGCGGGCTGGGTGGCGATCCTGGGCCGGGACGCGCACTCCGACACCCCCGACGCGTGGTTCGAGATCGTGGGCCGCACCCGTCTGGAGCCCGACAGCGCCCACCGCTTCGTCCTGGACGCCCCGGTCACCGCCACCCACGTGCGCACCGACGTGTTCCCCGACGGCGGCATCGCCCGTCTGAACGTCTTCGGTTCCCTGACCGAGACCGGCACCGCCGACCTCCGGCGCCGCTGGAGCGAGCTCGGCGGCTGACCGCCGACACGGGAAACCGCTCCCGGGGCGGGTGGCACGGACGTGCCGCCCGCCCCTTCCGTGTGCGGCCCCGCCTCCGTGTGGGGACCGCGCACGACGGCGCCCCGGGACCCCCACCATGGGGATCCCGGGGCGCTGATCACACGTGTGGTGACCCGACCACCGGTGAGCCGACCACTGGCGGCCGGGTCGGACGCGCCCGGCCCCGAGGGGCCGGAGTTCAGTCGCGGAAGAGCATCCGACCGGCCCGGGCGGCCAGGTCGACGTCGTGACCGCGCAGAACGGTGCGGCGCACCCGCCCGACCAGCTCGGTCCCGTCGTAGGGGCTCACCGGGTTGCGGTGCTCCAGCGCGCCCACGTCCACCCGGAAGGACTCCTCCGGGGCGACCACGGCGAAGTCGGCGTCGTGGTCGGGGGCGATGGCCCCCTTGCCGCTCAGCCCGGCCACCCGCGCGGGCCCGGAGGCCATCCACCGCACCATGTCCTCCAGGGAGGCGCCCCGGCGGCGGGCCTCGGTCCACACCGCCGGGAAGCCGACCTGGAGTCCGGACACACCGCCCCAGGCGGTACCGAAGTCACCGGTGTCCAGGTGCTTGAGGTCGGCGGTGCTCGGGGAGTGGTCGCTGACCACGCAGTCGATCAGCCCGTCGGAGAGCGCACGCCAGAGCAGGTCGCGGTTGGCCGCGTCCCGGATGGGCGGGCAGCACTTGTACTGGGTGGCCCCCGCGGGCACGCCCTCGGCCTCCAGGGTGAGGTAGTGCGGGCAGGTCTCCACGGTCAGCGGCACGCCGTCGGCCCTGGCCTGGGCGATCAGCGGGAGCGCCGAGGCGCTGGACAGGTGCAGCACGTGCGCCCGGGTTCCGGTGGCCCTGGCCACGTCGATCACGCGGGCGATCGCCTCGTTCTCGGCGGTGTCGGGCCGCGAGGCCAGGAAGGCGGCGTAGTCGCGCCCGGAGGCGGGCGGTGCCGCGTCCAGGACGGTGGGGTCCTCGGCGTGCACGATGAGCCGGCCGCCGAACTCCCCGATCGCCTCGGCCGCCGAGTACAGCTCCCCCGAGGACAGGTGGCCGAACTCCTCCACCCCCGACGGGGACAGGAACGCCTTGAAGCCGAAGACGCCCCGTTCCCAGAGCCGCGCGAGCTCCTTCGTGGCGCCGGGACGGCTGTTCTCGGGGACGGCCCCGCCCCAGAAGCCCACGTCGATGGTGAGCTTGCCCTCGGCGGCGGCGAGCTTGGCGTCCAGCCCGGAGACGGTGGTGGTCGGCGGAACGCTGTTGAGCGGCATGTCGACCAGGGTCGTGATCCCGCCCAGGGCGGCGGCCCGCGTGGCGCTGGCGAACCCCTCCCACTCGGTGCGGCCCGGCTCGTTGACGTGCACGTGGCTGTCGACCAGACCGGGCAGCAGCACCTCGTCGTCGGCCAGGACGATCTCGCGGCGGGCGATGAGCGGCGTGTTCTCACCCTCCAGGACGTTGACCACGCGTCCGTCGCGCACCCCGACGGTGACGGGGCGCTCCCCCTCGGGGGTGACGGCGCGGCGGGCGCGGACGGCGAGATCGTGTTGGGTCATGTCTGTCACTGCTCCTGTCCCACCCGTCGACTGGCCAGACCGACGAGTGTGCGGGTGTCGGTTCCGGCGGCCTCGGCCACCTCGGCCTCGTCCAGCGCCCCGCAGCGTACCCCGCTCACCAGGGCGGCGGCCAACGCCTGGGCGGTGGCGGGCTCGTCCAGCACTCCCCCGGCCACGGCGTTGAGGTAGGAGCGCAGGCGCGCGGCGGCGGGCGCGAAGGCCTCACGGTAGAAGACGTAGGTGGACAGGTAGCGCGTGGGCAGCTGGTGCGGGTGCAGGTCCCACCCCTGGTAGAAACCGCGCTCCAGGGAGCGGCGGACCAGGGAGGCGTGCAGGTACCAGGCGGCGTGCACCTCCTCGGCGTCCCCGACGGGCAGCACGTTGGTGGAGCCGTCGGACAGCCACACCCCGGTTCCGGCCGCGGCCACCTGCATGACGGCCTTGGCGTGGTCGGCGACCGGGTGGGCCATGCTCTGGTAGGCGGCGGTGATCCCGCAGGCGGCGCTGTAGTCGTAGGTGCCGTAGTGCAGGGCGCTGACCCGGCCCTGGCCCGCGCGGATCATGCGCGGGACCGCGGCCGTGCCGTCGGGCAGCAGGATCGACTGCGGGGTCTCGATCTGCAACTCGAACCGCAGACGCCCCTCGGGCAGGTCCAGGCGCTGTTCCAGCTCCTCGGTGAGCCAGGCCATCGCCTCGACCTGCTCCACGGAGGTGATCTTGGGCAGGGTGAGCGCCAGTCCGTCCGGCAGGGAGCCGAGCTCCTCCAGGAGGGTGCGCAGGAACAGCGTGAGGCTGCGGGCGCCGCGCGCGCGTCCGGCGGCCTCCATGCCCTTCATGCGGACGCCGAAGACGGGCGGGGCCTGTCCGGCGCCGAGGTCGGAGCACAGGGCGCGTGCGGACTCGACCACGTCGCGGTCCTCCGCCTCGTCCCCCCTGTCGCCGTAGCCGTCCTCCAGGTCCACGCGCAGGTCCTCGACCGGTTCGCGGGTGAGCTTGTCGCGCAGGCGGGGCAGGACCTCGGCGACGGCGGCCTTGTCCACACCGGTCGCCGCGGCCAGGGACGCGGCGTCGGGTGCGTACTCGTCCAGGCTGGCGAGGGCGGCGGCGCCCCACTCCCGGACCAGGCCCGAGCGGACGCGGTCCGCGGGGACGTAGACGGTGTGCACGGGCTGGCGCGCGCCGGAGGAGCCCGGGTAGTCACGGACGAGCCGGGCGTCGGCGTCGGCCAGGCGTGCGTTCAGCCCGGCGGTGAGCACGTCCAGGCCGAGGTCGGGGGACGCGCTGCGGTTCTCGGGCCGGTCCTCTTCCACGTGTGTCCTCTCCTCCACTCGATTTTCCTATCGTGGATAGTAACTTTTGCTATTCGGAATAACAAGGGAGGTGGTGGTGTTGGAGATCCCAGAGTGAAGGGTTCCGGACGGCCGGACCGTCGTCGCCCCACGTGCTATAGAAGACAGTGATGCCGGAAACCACCTCCCCGCGGAGGCAGGACCCCGAACCCACGGCCCTCAGCATGGGAGCGCGATCGTTGTCAGCCCCACAGACCTCTCTACACCCTGATGACCAGGGCAAAACCGGACGCCCCGGCGGCGTGCAGTCCCTCGACCGGGCTTTCTCCCTGCTGGAGATCATGGCGGAGGCGGGCGGCGAGACCTCGCTGAGCCAGCTGGCCGACTCCTCGGGGCTGCCGCTGCCGACCATCCACCGCATCATCCGCACCCTGGTGGGCAACGGTTACGTGCGCCAGCTCCCCTCACGCCGCTACGCGCTGGGGCCGAGGTTGATCGGCCTGGGCGACAAGGCCTCGCAGATGCTGGGCACCTGGGCCCGCCCCCACCTGGCGCAGCTGGTGGAGGACCTGGGCGAGACCGCGAACCTGGCGATGCTGGACGGCGACAAGGTCGTCTACGTGGCGCAGGTGCCCTCACAGCACTCCATGCGCATGTTCACCGAGGTGGGGCGCCGTGTGCTGCCGCACTCGGCTGGCGTGGGCAAGGCCCTGCTGTCCCAGCTGGACGACGAGGAGGTGCTGGCCACGGTGCGCCGCACCGGGATGCCCGCCGCCACCGACCGCACCATCACCGACCCCGAGCACTTCCTCGCCGAACTGGAACGGATCCGCTCGAACGGCTTCGCCGTGGACGACGGCGAGCAGGAGGTCGGCGTGCGCTGCGTGGCCGTTCCGCTCGCGGGGGCGCCCTCGGGGATGGCCGTGTCGGTCTCGGGCCCCGAGGCACGGGTGAGCTGGGAGTTCGTGGACCGCGCCGCACCCATCGTGCAGCGCTGCGCGGCCATGCTGGCCACCGACCTCAACAACCAGGCATGAGGAAGCGGGCCGGGAGGCGTCCCCGGCCCGGTGGGCCCCATACCGGCACCGCCCGGTCCCGTACTCACGGCGAGGTCGGAGCGCCGAAGCCGACCACGGGTACAGGATCGCGGCGGATCGGTGGTCGGTGAGCCGTTCCGGTCCCGGAAACGGAGGACCGGGCGGGGTCGTCAGGTCTGCTGGTCGAAGCCCAGCCTGCGCAGCTGCTTGGGGTCGCGCTGCCAGTCCTTGGCCACGCGCACCCGCAGGTCCAGGAACACCCGGCGCCCCAGCAGGGCCTCGATCTGCTTGCGGGCCCGGGAGCCCACGTCACGCAGCCGCGCCCCCTTCGCCCCGATCACGATCGCCTTCTGGCTGGACCGCTCCACGTACAGCGACGCGTAGATGTCCACCAGTTCCTTGCCGGGACGGGTGTTCTCACGTTCGGACATCTCGTCCACGACCACCGCGATGGAGTGCGGCAGCTCGTCGCGCACCCCCTCCAGGGCGGCCTCGCGCACCAGTTCGGCCACGAGCATCTCGTCGGGCTCGTCGGTCAGGTCGCCGTCGGGGTACAGCGGCGGTCCCTCCGGCAGGTGCGAACACAGCACGTCGGTGACGGTCTCCAGCTGGAACTCGCCCCGGGCGGAGACCGGGACGATGTCGGCCCAGTCGCCCAGCTCGTCCACCGCCATCAGGTGCCTGCCCACGGCGTCCCTGTCCACCAGGTCGGTCTTGGTGACCAGGGCGACCACCGGCGTGCTGGTCTGCTCCGCCAGCTCCTGGGCGATGTAGGTGTCACCCCGCCCGATCGGCTCGTTGGCGGGCAGGCAGAACGCGATCACGTCCACCTCGACCAGGGTGGACCGCACCAGCGAGTCCAACCGCTCCCCCAGCAGGGTACGCGGCTTGTGCAGACCGGGCGTGTCCACGATGATCAGCTGCGCGTCGGGCCGGTGCACGATCCCGCGCACCGTGCGCCGCGTGGTCTGCGGCCGGTTGCTGGTGATCGCCACCTTCTGCCCGACCAGCGCGTTCATCAGGGTGGACTTGCCCACGTTGGGACGGCCCACGAAGCACGCGAAACCGCTGCGGAAACCCTCCGGGTAGGAGGGCATCTCCAGCGGTACGCGCAACTTCTCCAGGTCGAGCTCGTTCATCGGTCCTTCTCAGCGCCGGGTGATGCTCGCGGGCACCCCGTCGGGGGCGGCGATCACCACCACCTGGGTCTTCAGGTCGTCCGCCACCGCGCGGTCGTCCTCGGTCAGCTGTGCGGCCTCGGTGACCACCACCACGGCCTCCAGGGCGGTGGCCTCACCCGACACGGCGGCGGGCACGGCCGCCTGGAGCGCGGACAGCCGGAGCGAGGGCAGCTCCACCGTCGCGGCCACGTACGTGCGGCCGGTCTCGTCGCGCACCGCCGCGCCCTCCGCCGCCGCGTTGCGGGCCCGTGAGGCCCGCGCGAGGGTGATGAGCTTGCCGTCCTCGGGGCCGAGCCCCGTCGTCTCCGTCACTGTTCCGTGCTCCTCACGTCTTCGTTCCCGGCCTCCGACGCCCCGTCGGCGTCGTCGGGCAGGCGTTCCACCAGAACCGTGGTCATCCGGCTGCGGCGGCTGCTCTTGCCCTCCAGGGTGAGTCGAAGACCAGCGTATTCGGCCCGGTCCCCACCGGACGGCACCCGACCCAGTACGAAGGCCACGAGTCCGCCGACGGTCTCCACGTCCGCCACGTCCAGGTCCCGTTCGGGGAACAGCTCGGCCAGCTCGCCCAGCGGCAGACGGGCGGTCACGCGCACCCGCTCCCCGTCGAGCCACGCCACCGGCGGGATCTCGTGGTCGTACTCGTCGGTGATCTCACCGACGATCTCCTCCACGATGTCCTCCAGGGTGACCAGGCCCGCGGTGCCGCCGTACTCGTCGATGGCCACGGCGACGTGGTTGCGCTGTTTCTGCATCTCGCGCAGCAGCTCGTCGATGGGTTTGGTGTCGGGGACGTAGGTGGCCTGGCGCATCACGTCACCGGCGGTGAGCGGAACCTCGTCCTCGCTGCCCGCGGCGGCCGCCCAACGGTCGCGCAGCTGGTACACCAGATCCTTGAGGTAGACGATGCCGACCACGTCGTCCTCGTCCTCACCCGTCACCGGGATACGCGAGTACCCGCTGGCCAGGGCCAGGGTCAGGACCGCGTCGGCGTCGGCCTCGCGGCTGGTGAACACGATGTCGGGGCGGGGCACCATCACCTCGCGCACGGGTGTGTCGTCGAGCTTGAACACCGAGTGGATCATCTGGCGTTCCTCGGGGTCGATGACGTCGCCCCTCTCCGCCAGGTCGACCAGCTGGCGCAGCTCCACCTCGGTGCTGAAGGGCCCCTCCCGGTCGCCCTTGCCGCGCGGGGTCAGCGCGCGGCCCGCCCCCACGAACAGCTGGGCGATCGGACCCACCACGACCTGGAGCGGGTAGACCACGGCCGCGCTGGCGCGGGCGAGGGCCCCGGAGAACTGACGGCCGAGGATGCGCGGGGCGATCGCGATCAGCACCGACTCCATCACGACCATCGCCACGGCGGTCAGCGCCAGCGCGGGCCAGCCCGCCCCCAGCAGGAACACCATGCCCGAGGCGGCGGCCAGCACGGCGCACACCTCGCACACCACACGCAGGAACAGCAGCACGTTGAGGTGGCGCGTGGGATCGGCCGACACCCGTTCCCAGCGTCGGCCCGTCCTGGCCGCGCGCTCGGAACCGCTCGCCTCGGGCAGGCCCACGGACATCACGCGGGTGACGGCGACCTCCGCCGCCACCAGGAACCCGGCGACGGCGGTCAGCACCAGCGCGACCACGAAGGCGGTGATCCACGTGACGGGGTCACCGGTGGTCAGCGGGGTGGCCCCGGGCCACGCCGACGGACTCATCGGGTGTTCCCATCCCCTTCGGGGCCGGCCGCCTCACGCTCGCGCCAGGCGGCGAGGATCTCGCCCTGGAGGCCGAACATCTCCTTGTGCTCCTCGGGCTCGGCGTGGTCGTAGCCCAGCAGGTGCAGGATGCCGTGCGTGCACAGCAGGTCGATCTCCGCCTCGGTGCTGTGCCCGGCCTTCTCGGCCTGGTTCCGGGCGACCTGCGGGCAGATGATGACGTCCCCGAGGACGCCCGGCTCACTCGTGCGACCGGGGCCGCCGGGGCGCAGTTCGTCCATGGGGAAGGAGAGCACGTCGGTGGGTCCGGGTTCGTCCATCCACCGCACGTGCAGGTCGGTCATGGGCTCCTCGTCCACCAGGACGACGGACAACTCGGCCAGGGGGTGGACGCGCATGGCGTCGAGCACGTGCCGTGCCAGGCGGGAGAGCCTCTCCTCGTCCACGGTGGTGACGCCGGACTCGTTGGCGACGTCGATGCTCATGGTTGCGGCTGCCTTACTTGGGATCGTGGGGCCGGGGCGCGCGCCCGGCCGGTGGTGCGGCGCGCCCGACCGGCGCGCCCCGGCAACCGAACCGGTGGACCCGCGCGCGGCGGGCCCACCGGTTCGAACGCCGTACTACGTCAGTCTGCCTGTTCCCCGGCGTCGTCGCTCCCCGCCTCGGACCTGGCCGGGGTGTCGTGGGCTCCGCGCCGCGCGGATCCGCCGCGGGAACGGCCGCCGTTGCCGGGGCCCCTGCGGTTGCCCCGCGCGTCGCCCTGGGCGGCGTCGTAGCGGCCGTAGGCGTCCACGATCCTGCTGACCAGCTTGTGCCGGACGACGTCGTCGCTGCTGAGGTGGCAGAAGTCGATGTCGTCGATGTCACGCAGGATGTTCTCGATGGTGCGCAGGCCGCTGGTCTGCCCGCCGGGCAGGTCGACCTGGGTGACGTCACCGGTGACCACGATCTTGGAGCCGAAGCCCAGCCTGGTGAGGAACATCTTCATCTGCTCGGGCGAGGTGTTCTGGGCCTCGTCCAGGATGATGAAGGCGTCATTGATCGTGCGCCCGCGCATGTACGCCAGGGGCGCGACCTCGATCGTCCCGGCCGCCATCAGCTTGGGGATGGAGTCGGGGTCGAGCATGTCGTGCAGGGCGTCGTAGAGCGGACGCAGGTAGGGATCGATCTTGTCGTAGAGGGTGCCCGGGAGGAAGCCCAGCCGCTCCCCCGCCTCCACCGCCGGGCGGGTGAGGATGATCCGGTTGACCTCCTTGTCCTGGAGCGCCTTGACCGCCTTGGCCATGGCCAGGTAGGTCTTCCCGGTACCCGCCGGACCGATGCCGAACACCACGGTGCGCCGGTCGATGGTGTCGACGTAGCGCTTCTGGTTCAGCGTCTTGGGCCGGATGGTCTTGCCGCGGTTGGACAGGATGTTGGTGGTCAGCACGTCCGCGGGCCGCTCCGCACCGGGTGAGCGCAGCATGTGCACCATGCGCTCGATGGTGTCGGGGGTGATGTGGGTGCCGCTCGTGGCGAGTTCGATGAGCTCCTCGACCAGGCGGACCACGACGGCGGTCTCCTCGGGGGTGCCGCTGATGGTGAACTCGTTGCCGCGTACGTGGATGTCGCTGTCGAAGGCCCGCTCCAACGCCCTGAGGAGTTCGTCCCCCGAGCCCAGCAGGCTGACCATCGTGTGCTCGTCGGGCACCACGACCTTGACCTGGGTGTCCCGTCGCGGGTGCGTGTGCGTTGTCTCGGACATGGTGAGGCCGTGTGGCCGCTGTCCCTACCCTTCGATCGGGCGTCTGCCCGACCCCTGCGGGAGACGCGCCTGGCGGACGATTCTGGCGCCGTGGACGGCGTCCGGTCGGGGCTCCGCTCGGTCACATCGACCCCTCGAAGCCCACCGCATCCAGTCTACCAAGGCGGCCCCGCCCCACTCGATCCGTTATTTCCGGGGGGACACCCCGCGCGGACTACCCGGGTGGCCACTCCAGGCCGCGGCCCCCGAGGAGGTGCCCGTGCAGGTGGAAGACCGTCTGTCCGGCGCCGCTGCCGGTGTTGAACACCAGCCGGTAGCCGAAGTCGGCGACGTCCTCGGCCGTGGCCACCTCGTGGGCCACGCGGACGATCTCGTCGATCAGACCGGTGTCCGCGGCGGCGGCCTCGGCGGCGTTGGGATAGTGCTCGCGTGGAATGATCAGCACGTGCGTGGGCGCCTGGGGATTGATGTCGCGGAAGGCGATCATGCGCTCGCTCTCCTGCACGATCTCGGCGGGGACCTCCCCCTTCACGATCTTGCAGAAAAGGCAGTCGTCCTGGGCCATCGCGCACCTCTTTTCTTTCCTTCTAGGGCCGTCCGGGACCATGATGCCGCAGGTCGGCAATGAGCGGGCCGATACCGCGGCCGGAGGCCGACCGTTGAGGGCGGTAGCCCGCCCCCACGCGAAGCACCCCCCGGCGGGCGATGGTGGGCGACGGGCGGGCGTCGAGGAACACCCTTTCGGGCCCCCGGAAGCCGGTTCGGCGACGGACGGCGTTCCGGGCGCGATAGGCTTTCCACCCGTGCGCGCCAGGTCGTCGGCTCCGTCCGGCCTCGGCCATCTTGCCGCGTGTTCGGATTGAAACGCACGTCTACCTGGAAAAGAAGAGGTATGCCCTTTCGTAAACCCCGCGACAAGGGTGTGCGTCGAACTGATGTGACGACAGAAACCATGGTGGCAGGAGCCACCACGGCCCCGCTCTCGGTGGAGTGGGACGCTGACCATGCCGTGACGGAGCTCTACCGGGAGCACTACCGTCCGCTCGTTCGGCTCGCCGCCCTACTCGTCCGCGATCACGCGACCGCGGAGGAGGTCGTCCAGGACTCGTTCGTCGCCATGCACGGAGCGTGGCGCCGCCTGCGCGATCCGAACAAGGCTCTGTCCTACCTACGTCAGGCCGTGGTGAACAAGGCCAGGTCCGTGCTCCGCCACAGGGCGGTCGTGGAGAAGCACGTGCCCAAGGCCCTGCCCGACGCCCCCAGCGCCGAGCACGGCGCTCTGAGCCTGTTGGAGCGCGAAGCCGTCATCCGCGCCCTGCGCAAACTACCCACCCGTCAGCGAGAGGCCATCGTGCTCCGGTACTACGGCGACCTGTCCGAGGCACAGATCGCGGACGCCATGGGGATCAGCCGGGGCGCGGTGAAGAGCCACACGTCCCGTGGTATCTCCGCGCTCCGCTCTGTTCTGGAGCAGACGACATGACCAGCCCCACGAACCCGACGAACGACCCGTTCGAGGAGCAGCTCCGCCACCTGCTCAAGGCCGAGGCCGACACGGTCACGACCTCTCCCGAGGCGTTGAACCTCATCCGCGAGCGCACGGAGCGCAACCGCGGGTCGGCCTGGTTCGGCCTGCCCTGGCTACGTCCGGCGGTGGCGGTGGCGGGAGCCGCCCTGATCGCCGCCTCCGTGGTCATCTCCAGCCCCCAGGTCCGCGACCACGTGCTGGAGATCGTCCCCGCGGGCGCCGACCGCGAGGGCGCGCCCGCCGACGAGGAGGACGACGAGGGCGGCGTGACCGCTCCGGACACCTCCTCCGGCTCCGTCGACGGCACCACCCAGCCGGAGGAGGAGCCGCAGGAGGAACCGGTGGCTCCGCCCAGCCCGGAGGACGAGGAGGAGCCCTCTCCGCCCGAGGAGGAGCCCGAAACCACCGCATCCTGCCCGCCGTCCGAGGCCGGAGATCCCTCCGCGACTCCGTCCGCCCCTGAGGAGGACGGGAAGCAGGAGGATGCGGCGCCCTCCGAGGAGGAGTGCGAGCCGACCGACGAGCCCAGCACCGGTACCGGCGACGACGGCACCGGTGAGGGCGGTGCCGGCACCGGCGGCGACGGCACCGACGGGGAGGGCTCCGCTGGTGGTGACGGCGGCGGCGACACCGGTGGCACCGGAGAGACCGGCGGTGACACCGGCGGCGGTACGGAGACCGGTGGCGGCGGCGGTGAGTCCACCACCGGCGGCGGTTCCGACACCAGCGGTGGGTCGGGGAGCGGCGGCTGACCCGCCGCCCACACAGCGCGAGAGGCGCCCGGACCGCGTCCGGGCGCCTCTTCTCACGTCAGTGGACTGACCGGTGGGGGTTCACCAGCGGCCGGTGCGTGCCTGGAGGACCGACAGGGCGGCGACCCCGGCGGTGGAGGTGCGCAGCACGCTCGGCCCCAGGATCGCCCGGACCGCGCCCGCGGCGGCGAACGCCTCCAGTTCGGCGTCGGAGAAGCCGCCCTCGGGGCCGACCACCAGGACGACGCCCGGGCCCTCCCCCGTGGGCGGTTCCAGTTCCGACAGGCGGCTGGCGCCGTCCTCGTGCAGCACGATCCCCAGGTCCGCCCCGGCCAGCAGAGCGGCCACCGCGGAGCGGTCCGCGAGGTCGGCGACCTCGGGCAGCCGTGCGCGCCGGGCCTGCTTGGCCGCCTCGCGGGCGGTCGCGCGCCATTTGGCCAGCGCCTTGGCGGCCCGGTCGCCCTTCCAGCGGGTGACGCAGCGCTCCGCCGCCCAGGGCACGACCGCGTCGGCACCGGCCTCGGTCATCATCTCCACGGCCAGTTCGCCCCGGTCCCCCTTGGGCAGGGCCTGGACGACGGTCAGGCGGGGGCGGGGCTCCGGTTCCTCCCGGCGCTCCACCACCGCGCAGACGATGTGGTCCCTGCCCACGTCGGTCACCGTGCAGCGTGCGCGCAGGCCGAGGCCGTCGGACAGGTCGACGGCCTCTCCCTCCCTGATGCGGCGCACCACGGCGGCGTGACGCCCCTCGGCGCCGTCCACCGTCACCCGGTCGGCCGCCAGTTCGGCGGTCGCGACCAGGAAGACCGGCGGTGTCACTTGGCGCCGAAGGCGTCGCGGATCTTGGAGAAGAACCCGCCGTGTCCGGGGCTGAAGCGGCCCGGGGTCTGGTCCTCACCGCGCAGCTCGGCGAACTTGCGCAGCAGGGCCTCCTGCTCCTCGTCCAGCCTGCTCGGGGTCTCCACGTCGACGCGGATGCGCAGGTCTCCCCGGCCGCCGCCGTCGAGGTGGCTGACGCCCTTGTTGGGGAGGGTGATGACGTGGCCGGAGTTGGTGCCCGGGCGCAGGTCGATGTTCTCGGTGCCGTCGAGGGTGTCGAAGGTGAAGGAGGCGCCCAGCGCGGCGGCCGTCATGGGAACGGTCACCGTGCAGTGCAGGTCGTCCCCGCGGCGCTCGAACGTGGGGTGCGGGCGCTGGACGATCTCCAGGATGATGTCGCCGCGCGGCCCGCCGTTGGGTCCGACCTCGCCCTCTCCGGCCAGCTGGATGCGGGTGCCGTCGTCGACGCCCGCGGGGATCTTGACCGTGCGGGTGACCTTCTCGCGCACCCGGCCCTCGCCCGCGCAGTCGCCGCAGGGGTTGGTGATGACCGTGCCCTGGCCCGAGCACTGCGGGCAGGGGCGGGAGGTCATGACCTGGCCGAGGAAGGAGCGGGTGACCTGGGAGACCTCGCCCTGCCCGTGACACATCTCACAGGTGGTGCGGTGCGAACCGGCGGCCGTCCCCTCGCCCTGGCAGGTCTCGCACAGGATGGCGGTGGGGAAGGTGATCTCCTTGCTGACCCCGAACGCGGTCTCCACCAGGTCCAGTTCGACCCGGATCTTGATGCTGCGGCCCCGGCGGACCCGTTCCCGGGGGCCGCGCCCGCCGGGCTGGCCGCCGCCGAAGAACGCGTTCATGATGTCGTCGAAGGCGAAGCCGCCCGCGCCGCCGAAGCCTCCGGCGCCGCCGCCACCACCGCCGGGAGCGTAGGGGTCCTGGCCCATGTCGAACATCCGGCGCTTGCTCTCGTCGGAGAGGACCTCGTAGGCCTGGGTCACCTCCTTGAAGCGCTCCTGGGTCGCGGGGTCCGGGTTGATGTCCGGGTGCAGTTCGCGCGCGAGCCGCCGGTACGCCTTCTTGATCTCGTCCTTGGACGCGTCACGACGCACCCCGAGAATCTGGTAATAGTCTCTGGCCACTGGGTTACTGTCCTGCCAAAATCTGTCCGACATACCGAGCCACGGCGCGTACCGCTCCCATCGTTCCTGGATAGTCCATCCGGGTGGGTCCCACCACACCGATCTTGGCGAGCGACTGGTTTCCCACACCGTAGTCCGCCGACACGATGGAGGTGGATCTCAGGCCCTCGTGGAAGTTCTCCGCGCCGATGCGCACCGTGAGCATCGACGGGTCCTTGGCCTCACCCAGCAAACGGATGAGGACCATGTTCTCTTCCAGCGCCTCCAGAACATCCCGCAGGCTGGCTGCGAAGTCGACGGCGGCGAGGTTGGCCGTCCCCGCGAGGACGATCTTCTCCTCGTGCCGTTCGACGAGGCTCTCCAGCAGGACGGAGAGGACCGCCACGGCCATCTGGCGATGCTCGGGCGGGACCTGCGGAGGCAGGTCCTCCACCGCGTCGGGCACGTCACCGAGGTGGCGCCCGGCGATGGCCCGGTTCAGCATCGCGCGCAGGTCGTTGACGGCGGTCTCGTTGACCTCTCCCAAGCCGTCGATGACACGCTGCTCGACCCGGCCCGTGTTGGTGATCACGACCATCATGACCCGCTGGCCCCCGAGGGGGACCAGCTCCACGTGCTGGACCGACGAGCGGGTCAGCGAGGGGTACTGGACGATCGCCACCTGGCGGGTGAGCTGCGCGAGGAGCCGCACGGTGCGGGCGACGATCTCGTCGAGGTCCACGGCTCCGGTGAGGAAGGACTCGATGGCGCGCCGCTCCGCGGTCGAGAGCGGTTTGACCGAGGAGAGCCGGTCCACGAAGAGCCGGTACCCCTTGTCCGTGGGCACCCGGCCCGCGCTGGTGTGCGGCTGGGTGATGTAGCCGTCCTCCTCCAACGCGACCATGTCGTTGCGGATGGTCGCCGGGGAGACTCCGAGCCTGTGCCGGTCGGCCAGGGCCCGGGAGCCCACGGGCTCGTTGGTGTTGACGAAGTCCTCGACGACGGCACGCAGGACCGCGAGCTTGCGCTCATCCAGCAACTCGCCACCTCCTGGCACTCCGTGGTCCTCAGTGCTAATTCTATGCCCGGCCGCAAACCCGGGCATCTACCCGCGGGTAGCAACACCGTGGCGCGGCCGTGTCATTCCCGTTCCACCCCCGGGCGCGCCGCCGGCGGAGGGATGACACCTGCCACCAGTACACTGCACGATCGTGGCAACCAAGGGAAACGGCCGTTACGGCCGCGACGTGCTCGCCGGGGACTGGCGTCGGCCCGTGAGGAAGGCGATCCGCGAGGTGCCGCTGGAACGGGACCTGGTCGTGGAGGACGCCGACGAGGCGTTCTGCGGGGCGGTGGTGGCCTGGGACAGGGCCGCCGTGACCCTGGAGGACCGGCACGGCCGCCGTCGTGTGTTCGACCTCGCCCCGGCCGGGTTCCTGGTCGACGGCGAGCCGGTCACCCTGGTGCGCCCCTCCGCCTCCCCGAGGGGGCCGCTGCGCAGCGCCTCCGGCTCGGTGGCGGTGCCGGACGCGCGGGCGCGCACGGCCCGGGAGAGCCGGATCTACGTGGAGGGCGCCCACGACGCCGAACTCGTGGAGAAGGTCTGGGGCCACGACCTGCGTGTGGAGGGGGTGGCCGTCGAGTTCCTGGAGGGGATCGACGACCTGCCCTCGATCGTGGCGGATTTCTCACCCGGCCCGGGGAGAAGACTGGGTGTCCTGGTGGACCACCTGGTTCCGGGCTCCAAGGAGACCCGGATCGCCGAGCGGGTGCGCGGTGAGCACGTGCTGGTGGTCGGCCACCCCTACGTCGACGTCTGGCAGGCGGTACGGCCGGACGCCGTGGGCGTCCGGGCCTGGCCCGAGGTGCCGCGGGGCGTCCCCTGGAAGGAGGGGATCGTGCGTGCCCTGGGGTGGCGTATGGAGACCGGGGAGGCGTGGCGCCGGATCCTGGGCTCGGTCCGTACCTATGCTGACCTGGAGCCCGCCCTGCTCGGCCGGGTGGAGGAGCTGATCGACTTCGTCACCGGGCCGCACCCGGACGAACCCCGGTGAGCGCTGCGCGGGGGAGCGTCGGCAGGACCTAGGATTCTGACCAGGGCGAGGTGTGGGCCCCGTGCCCGTCACCGTGGTCGCCCGCCTCCGGCCCTGTGCGGTCGTCGGTTCAGACGTAGTAGGAACCTCCCCCCATTCAGTGGAGCCAAGGAAGAGGCATGAGCGAGACCCCGACGAACCCCCCGTCCCCGGAGGACCCCCACCGGGGACAGCAGCCGGACCACGGGCAGCCCCCGCAGCCGGACCAGCAGCCCGCTCCCGGGCAGCGGTCCGAGGCGCAGTCGCCGTACGCGCCCCAGCCGGAACAGGGCCAGCCCGGACACGGACACCAGTCCCCGTACGCGCCCCAGCCCGAGCAGGGCCAGCAGGGGCACGGACAGCCCTCCGGCGCCCAGTCCCCCTACGCACCCCAGCCCGAGCAGGGCCAGCCCGCCTACGGGCAGCAGCCGGGTGCTCCGTCGCCGTACGCCCCACCCCAGGAGTACGCCCAACAGCCCTACGGCC
>NZ_ANAX01000207.1 GCF_000341065.1 Nocardiopsis halotolerans DSM 44410
AGCCCGCTTTCGCTCCGCCTGAGGGCGCCCCCGCGCAGCCTGGTTACGGACAGCCCTCGGGTGCCCAGTCCCCGTACGCGCCCCAGCCCGGATACGCCCATCCGTCCGGCGGACAGCCCGCCCACGGCCAGCAGCAGCCCGGTTTCGCCCCGCCCGAGGGCGCCCCCGCACAGCCCGGGCAGGGGCAGCAGGCCGCCCACGGCCAGCAGCCGGGTGCTCCGTCGCCGTACGCTCCGCAGCCGGAACAGGGCCAGCCGGGCTACGGGCAGCCCTCCGGCGCCCAGTCCCCGTACGCTCCGCCCCAGGAGTACGCCCAACAGCCCTACGGCCAGCCCCAACAGCCCCAGCAGGCGTTCGGGCAGCCGCAGCAGCCCCCGTACCCGGGCGCTCCCGCGGCGTACGGACAGCCGGGCGTCCAGGGCCAGCCCCAGCCGGGCGCCGCCCCGGGCGGCGACGACGGAACGCTGGTGGCGATGCTCGCCCACCTGTCCGGCTTCGTGATCGCCTGCCTGGGATGGATCCCGCCGCTGGCCGTCTACCTCGCCAAGCGCAACCAGTCGCCGTTCGTCCGGCACCACGCCTCGGAGGCGGCGAACTTCCAGATCACCCTGCTGATTCCGTACCTCTTCGCGTGGGTCGTCTTCATCGGTCTGGGTATCTTCTTCCCGGGGCTGTCCTGGATCGGCTCCCTCCTGATCGCCCTGATCTGGATCGTTTCGATCGTTTTCGGCGTCCTAGGTGCCAGTGGTGCCAACAAGGGAACGTGGTACCGCTACCCGGTGAGCATCCGCCTGCTGAAGTGATTCGCTCCCGGATCCGAACCGAGCGCATCCACACGAAGGAACCAAGATGTCCCATCCCAACCAACCACCCGAGGACCCCTACGGCCAGGGCCGTCAGCCGGGCCAGGAGGGCTCCGGCGGTTACCCCTCCCAGCACGGGTACCCCGGCGGCGGATACCCGGGACAGCCGGGCCAGCCCGGTTACCAGCAGGGCGGCTTCCCTCCGCCCCCGCCCGGCCAGCCCGGTTACCAGCAGGGCGGTTACCAGGAGCAGACCGGCGGCTACCAGGCCCACCAGCCANGTACCCTCCGCCGCAGAGCGGTTACGGCCCCTCGTCGGCCACGACCGGCCAGCCCAACCCCGAAGAGCGTCAGATGGGCCTGTTCGCCCACCTGGGCGGCGGCATCCTCGGCTCCGTCGGTTGGGTCGTTCCCCTGATCATCTACCTGACCAAGAAGGACGAGTCCCCCTTCGTCCGCGACCAGGCGTTGCAGGCGCTGAACTTCCAGCTCCTGTTGCTGATCGGCTACGTCATCTCCACCGTCCTGTCCTTCGTCTTCATCGGTTACCTGACCGGTTTCGCCCTCTGGGTCATGGCGGTGATCCTGGGCGTCATGGGCGGCACCGCCGCCAACCGCGGCGAGTGGTACCGCTATCCGTTCAACGTCAGCTGGGTGAAGTAGGACCCGGTGAGCACGACGAGGGGGTCCGGTCGGTGACCGGACCCCCTCCGTGACGTCCGGCTCCCTCAGGTGAGGTCGCGCACCACGGCGTCGGCGAGCAGACGCCCGCGCCGGGTGAGGACCGCGCGGCCCGCCTCGTGGGCTTCGGCGTCCAGCAGGCCCTCGGCGACGGCCCGCTTCGCCGCGTCGCGGCCGTGCGGTTCGAGCAGGTCCAGCGGGCAGCCCCGGTCCACGCGCAGTTCCAGCAGGATCCGCTCGAAGCGGCGCTCCTCCTCGGTGAGCACCTCGCGGGCCAGGCCGGGGCTGTCCCCGGCGGTCAGGCGGGCGGCGTAGGCGGCCGGATGCTTGACGTTCCACCAGCGGGTACCGCCCACGTGGCTGTGCGCCCCCGGCCCCACACCCCACCAGTGGCCGCCGGTCCAGTACAGGAGGTTGTGCCTGCTGCGCCCCTCGGCCGTGCGCGCCCAGTTGGACACCTCGTAGGCGGTGAATCCGGCGTCGGCGAGGATCTCGTCGGCCATGAGGTAGCGGTCGGCCATCGTGTCGTTGTCGGGCTCGGTGAGCTCGCCCCTGCGGACCCGGGCGGCCAGGCGCGTGCCCTCCTCGACGATGAGCGAGTAGGCGGAGACGTGGTCGGGGCCCGCGGAGACCGCGGCGGCGAGGGAGGCCCGCCAGTCGTCGTCGCTCTCTCCGGGCGTGCCGTAGATCAGGTCCAGGTTGACGTGCTCGAACCCGGCCCGCCTCGCCCACTCCACGCACTGCTCCGGGCGGCCGGGCGTGTGGCCGCGCTCCAGCACGCGCAGCACGTGCGGGCGGGCGCTCTGCATGCCGAAGGACACGCGGGTGAACCCGGCCTCGCGCAGCCGTGCCAGGTAGTCCGGGGTGACCGTTTCGGGGTTGGCCTCGGTGGTCAGCTCGGCGTCGGGGGTGAACCCGAAGCGGTCGCGGACGGCGGCGACGACCCGCCCCAGGTCCTCGGCGGACAGCAGGGTGGGTGTTCCGCCGCCCACGAACACCGTGCTGACCGGCGGGCGCTCCCCCGTCAGGACCCGGTCGGCCAGCGCGACCTCCGCGATCGCCTGGTCGGCGTAGGTGTCGCGGGAGGCGGTGGCGGTGCCGTCGCGGGAGACCAGTTCCTCGGCCGTGTAGGTGTTGAAGTCGCAGTAGCCGCAGCGGGTGACGCAGAAGGGCACGTGGACGTAGAACCCGAGGGGTCGCCCGCCGAGTTCGGCGAGGGACTGCCCGGGCAGTTCCCCGGTGCGCGGTACGGGATCGCCGTCGAGGGCAACGGAAGGCATGACTCCAGTGTCACCGACCGGACGGTGTGCCCCGGTCCCCGACCGGGGGCGGGGTCAGACGCGGGACTGGTCGGCCGGGGTCCGCTCGGGGGTGGTGTCGATCTGTGTGGCGGGGGCGGGGGTGCCGGGGGCGTGCCTTCTGGCGGGGGCCATGGCGGTGGAGCCGCGGACGACCAGTTCGGGGTCGAAGACGTACTCGGTGTGGGAGACGGCGTGCCCGGCGATCTCGTCGCACAGGGCGCGCACGGCGGCCAGCGCCATGGCGTTGACCGGCTGGCGGACGGTGGTCAGCGGGGGGTCGGTGAAGGCGATGAGCTGGGAGTCGTCGTAACCCACCACCGAGAAGTCCTGGGGGACGCGCAGGCCGCGCTGGCGGGCGGCGCGGATGGCGCCCAGGGCCATCATGTCCGAACCGCAGACCATGGCGGTGACGCCGCGTTCGATGAGCCTGCTGGCGGCGGCGTGGCCGCCCTCCACCCCGAACAGCGACAGCTCCACGAGGTCCTGGCCGTCCAGCCCGTGCTGGGCCAGGGCCTGGTGGTACCCGGCGAGTTTGCGGCGGACCGGGACGTAGCGTTCGGGGCCGCTGGTGAAGCCGATGCGGGTGTGGCCGAGGGCGACGAGGTGGTTGACGGCCAGGCGCCCGGACTCCCGGTCGTCGCAGGAGATGAAGGCGGCGGGGATGGCCTCGGAGAATCCGTTGACCAGCACGATCGGCAGTCGCCGGGAGACCAGGGCCTGGTAGCGCTCGTGGGGGGCGGTGGCGTCGGCGTGGCGCCCGGAGACGAAGAGGATTCCGGAGACGTTGCGCTCCAGGAGCAGCTCCACGTACTCGTCCTCCGTTATCCCGCCGGGGGTCTGGGTGCACAGCACGGGCGTGTACCCGCGCTGGGCGAGCGCCCCCTCGGCCGCCTGGGCGAACATCGGGAAGACCGGGTTCTCCAGTTCGGGTATGACCATGCCGACCAGCCCGGCGGAACGCTGCCGTAGTCGGGCGGGGCGTTCGTAACCGAGGACGTCCAGCGCCGTCAGGACGGCCTTGCGGGTGTCGCTGCCGACCCCCGGCTTGTCGTTGAGCACCCGCGAGACGGTCGCCTCGCTGACGCCTGCGTGCCGCGCTATGTCGGCAAGTCGTGGACCCATGAGGGCAACTCTAGTCGAGATCGCCGTCACATGGCCGAAAGTTGGCGGTAATCTTGCGCAAGAACTTGCATTCGCCACAGGAAGGCCCCCCGCTGATGGAGCCTCAGTCGCACTGGTGGCGTGACGCGGCCATCTACCAGATCTACGTGCGCAGCTTCGCCGACTCCAACGGTGACGGGGAGGGCGACCTCGCCGGCATCCGCGAGCGTCTCCCCCACCTGGTCGAGCTCGGCGTGGACGCGATCTGGCTGACCCCGTTCTACGTCTCCCCCCTCGCCGACGGCGGTTACGACGTCGCCGACTACCGCGACGTCGATCCCCGCTTCGGCACCCTGGAGGACTTCGACGCCCTCCTGGCCTCCGCCCACGACCTGGGCATCCGCCTGATCATCGACATCGTTCCCAACCACTCCTCCTCCGCCCACCAGTGGTTCCGCGAGGCCGTGGCCGCCGAGCCGGGTGACCACGCCCGATCGCGGTACGTCTTCCGGGACGGTCGGGGTCCTGACGGGGAGCAGCCGCCGAACAACTGGAAGTCGATCTTCGGCGGTCCGGCGTGGACCCGCCTCAAGCGGCCCGACGGCACCCCCGAGCAGTGGTACCTGCACCTGTTCGACCCCGAGCAGCCCGACTTCGACTGGACCAGCCAGGAGGTGCACGACGAGTTCGACGACGTGCTGCGCTTCTGGCTGGACCGGGGCGTGGACGGGTTCCGCATCGACGTCGCGCACGGCATGGTCAAGGACCCGGCGCTGCCCGACATCGCCGAGGACGCCAAGGCCGACATGCTCGACGGCAGCACCTCGCTGCCGTACTTCGACCAGGACGGCGTGCACGAGATCTACCGCCGCTGGTCGCGGATCGCGGCCGAGTACCCGGGCGACCGCGCCCTGGTGGCCGAGGCGTGGGTGGAGGACGCCCAGCGGGTGGCCCGCTACCTGCGCCCGGACGAGCTGCACCAGGCGTTCAACTTCGAGTACCTGACCGCGCCGTGGGACGCCGACCGTCTGCGCGAGGTCATCGACGTGTCCCTGGCCGCCAACGGCGCGGTGGGCGCGACCACCACGTGGGTGCTGTCCAACCACGACGTGACCCGCCACGTGACCCGCTTCGGCGGCGGCGAGCAGGGGCTGCGCCGGGCGCGCGCGGCGACGCTGCTGATGCTGGGCCTGCCCGGCTCGGTGTACATGTACCAGGGCGAGGAGCTGGGCCTTCCCGAGGTCACCGACCTGCCCGAGGACGCGCTCCAGGACCCGACCTGGGAGAGGTCGGGCCGCACCGACCGCGGCCGGGACGGCTGCCGTGTGCCGCTTCCGTGGACGGGCGGGGACGCCCCGTACGGGTTCGGCCCCGAGGGAAGCGTCCCGTGGCTGCCGATGCCCGAGGGCTGGGGTGAGCTGTCCAGGGCCGCCCAGCGCGGCGTGGAGGGCTCGACCCTGGAGCTGTACACGAAGGCGCTGGGCCTGCGCCGGGAGTTGGACGCGCTCGGCGACGGCTCCATGAACTGGCTGGACGCGCCCGGCGACGTGCTCCACTTCGAGCGCGAGCCCGGTGTGCGCGTCGCGGTCAACCTCTCCGGTGAGCCGGTGGAGATCGCGGCCAAGGGCGAGGTGCTGCTGTCTAGCGGACCGGTCGACGAGCCGACCGGGGACACCCTGAAGCTGCCCGCCGAGACGGCGGTGTGGCTGCGCGGCTGAGTCCGCGCGCGGTGCCGGGCCCCGGCCCGGCACCGCCCTCCCTCCACCCCGCCCCCTTCCCCCCGACCCGTCCGGCGGCGCCCCGTCAGGGCCTCGCCGTATCCCCGGAGGCCGCTGTGAGGTCCCTTCCACCCTTCCGTCTCCCCCTCCTCTCCACCGCGTGCGTGGTGGCGCTCGCCCTGACCGCGTGCTCCACCGAGAACGGCTCGGGCACGGATCCGACCGAACGGGTCATCACCGTGTGGGCCGACGACGAGCGCGCCATGGCCCTGACGACCTTCGCCGAGGCCTACTCGCGTACCGCGGACGCGCGGGTGGAGATCATCGTGGTCGACCACGAGGAGCTGCGCGCCAGCTTCCTGAGCACCCACACGAGCGGTATGGGACCGGACGTCCTGGTCGGTCCGCACGACTGGACCGGCGAGCTGGCCGCGGCGGGTGCGATCGCCCCGGTCGGCCTGGGCCCGGAGGACACCGACGCGTTCACTCCGGGCGCGTTGGAGGCCGTCACCCACGAGGGGCGCGTGTACGGGGTCCCCTACGCCACCGAGAACGTGGCGCTGATACGCAACACCGACCTGGCCCCGGAGGCCCCCGAGACCTTCGAGGAGCTGGTGGAGACGGGTACGGCGCTGGTTCGGTCGGGCCGGGCCGAGCGTGTGCTGAGCCTCCAGATCGGCGAGGAGGGCGACGCCTACCACCTGCATCCGCTGTTCACCTCGGCGGGCGGTTACCTGTTCGGGGAGGACGGGAACGGCGGTCCCGACCCCTCCAACCTGGGAGTGGCGTCCCCGGAGTCGGTGACGGCCTTCGAGCGGCTGGCCGAGCTGGGCGAGGCGGGCTCGGGGGTGTTGAGCCGGGAGGTCGACGCGACCGCCGCGACCGATCTGTTCGTCAGCGGCGCGGCGCCGTTCCACGTCACCGGCCCGTGGAGCGTGGCACCGATCAAGGAGGCCGGGATCCCGTACGCCATCGGCCCGGTTCCGCCCTTCGCCGAGGGCGGTCCGGCCCGCCCGCTGATCGGCGTGCAGACCTTCTTCGTCTCCTCCGGCGCCTCGGACCCGGGGTTGGCGGAGGAGTTCGCGTCCGACTTCGTGGCCGATCCGGCGTTCTCGGTGACCCTCTACGACGCCGACCCCCGGGTTCCGGCGCTGCTGGCGGCCCTGGAACAGGTCGCGGAGCACAACCCGGACCTGGAGGCGTTCCAGCGCGCCGGCGAGGAAGGGGTGCCGATGCCCGCGATCCCCGAGATGGACGCGGTGTGGGGACCGTTCGGGCAGGCGGGCGCGGACATCATCGGCGGCGCGGACCCCGCGTCGACGCTGGCCGGGGCCGAGGCGCAGATCAGAGCCGGGATCGAGTAGTCCGCACCGGCATGTTCAATGGTGTTACTAAATGCCTGATCATCACAGGAACGATCAGCCGTCCGTCACCGCTCCGCCACCCAGAGCACGAGGTCACGCGCTCGTTTCCACGGCGTTTCCACATCTTTATGCAGAAGCCCCGCAAACTCTTTCAAAGCTTGCAAGTTATTGCTAGCGTCACATCACCACGCATGCTCGCGACGGACCCGGGGCCACCGCCGGAACGCATGCGCGACCTCCTCAGCACGGCCTCCCGGAAGGAAAACAGCATGAGATTCCGCATCGCACCAGCGGTCACGGGCATCGCCGCGATCGCACTGATGGCGACCGCGTGCGGCGGTGGCGCCGACGAGGGCGGGGAGAACACCTCCCAGGGCAGCCTCCTCATCTGGTCCGACCCCGAGCGCGCCGACGCCATCAAGGCGGCGGCCGCGGAGTTCGCCGAGACCAACGGCATCGAGGTCGAGGTCCAGGGCCTGTCCTTCGGCGACATCCAGGGCGACCTGCTCAACGCCCACCAGGCCGGGAACGCCCCCGACGTCTTCATCGGCGCGCACGACTGGACCGGAAACCTGGTGCGCAACGGCGCCGTGCAGCCCATCGAGCTGCCCCAGGACCGCGCCTCCGGTCTGGACGAGACCGCGCTGGAGGCCCTCCAGTACGACGGCCAGCTCTTCGGTGTGCCGTACTCGCAGGAGAACATCTTCCTCATGCGCAACACCGACCTGGCTCCGGAGGCCCCCGAGACCTTCGAGGAGATGGTCGAGGTCGGCACCGAACTCAAGGAGTCCGGTGAGACCAGCGAGGTCCTGTCCATGGCCGTGGGCCAGGAGGGCGACCCCTACCGGATGCAGGCGCTGTTCTCCTCCGCGGGCGGCTACCTCTTCGGCAGGGACGACCAGGGCGACTGGGACCCGACCGACCTGGGCTTGGGCTCGGACGAGTCGATCGCGGCCATGGAGAAGGTCGCCGAGTACGGCGAGGCCGGGGAGGGCGTGCTGCGCCGCTCCATCAGCACCGACAACGACGCCGCGCTCTTCTACGAGGGCGACGCCCCCTTCTTCGTGGCGGGCCCGTGGAACATCGCCGACGCCAACGAGGCGGGCGTCGAATACGAGATCAGCGCCATCCCCGGCTTCGAGGGTGAGGAGCCCGCCAGCCCCTACATCGGCTACCAGGCCTTCTTCGTCACCGAGGGCAGCGACAACAGCGCCCTGGCCCAGGAGTTCGTGACCAACTACGTCACCGACACCGAGTTCGTCCTCAGCCTCTACGAGGCCGACCCGCGCATGCCGGTGCAGACCGAGGCCCTGGAGAGCGTCTCGGCCGACGACCCCAACGTCGCCGCGATCGCCGAGGCCGGCGCCGAGGGCACGCCGATGCCGTCCATCCCGGAGATGGGCGAGACCTGGGAGCCGCTCGGCATCGCCCAGGCCGCGATCATCGGCGGAACCGACGTCCGTGAGGCCATGGAGAGCGCCCACGACACGATCGCCTCGCAGATCGGCGAGTAGCGGTGGCCTTCGAGAAGAACGCGGGCGCCTCCTCCCGGGGGGCGCCCGCCCGCACGCCCCTGCCGGGCGGCCGTTTCGCCGGAAACGGCTCGCTGGGCGGGCAACTCGTCAAGATCGCCCTCCTCGGCCTGTTCACCGCCCTGGGCGTGTGGGCCGTCCTGCCCCTGTACGTGGCGGGCAACTGGTGGGGCATCGGCCTGGTCGTGGCCGTGGTCGGACTCGTCTACTGGGTCTACCTGTCCAAGCGCACCGTCCCGGCCAAGTACCTGCTCCCGGGCGTACTCTTCCTGGCGGCCTTCCAGGTCCTGCCGGTGCTCTACACGATGAGCACCTCGGTGACCAACCTCAGCGACGGCCACCGGGGCGGCAAGGAACAGGCCATCGCCTCGATCGAGGCGTACTCGGTGACCAGCGCGGAGGGGGCCGAGGAGTACGCCCTGACCGTGGCGACCACCGGCTCGCCCGAGAGCGGTGACCTGGTCTTCCTGCTCACCGACTCCGAGGGGCGGGCCTACGCCGGGACCGAGGAGGGGCTCACCGGGATCGACGGCGCGACGGTCGGGCCCTCGGGCAGGGTCACCGAGGCCTTCGGCTACACGATCCTGTCCCCCACCGAGGTCAACGCGCGCAGCGACGAACTCCAGGAGTTCGCCGTCCCCACCGGTGAGGGCACGGGTATCCGCTCCAGCGGACTGTCCACCGCCTTCGAGGGCACCGCGACCCGCGTCTACGACGCGGGGTGCGACTGCGTCACCGACTCCGAGACCGGGGTCGTCTACCACGCGGACAACGAGCGCGGCGCGTTCTACGACGAGGACGGACAGCGGCTGGCCCAGGGCTGGCAGGTCAACGTGGGCTTCGAGAACTTCGCCCACTTCCTGTTCAACCCGACCTTCGCGTCGTCGTTCTTCACCATCCTGCTGTGGAACATCGCCTTCGCCTTCTCCGTCACCTTCCTGGTGTTCGTGGTGGGCCTGGCGGTCGCGCTCGTCCTGCACACGCCGAAGCTGCGCGGCAGGATCGCGTACCGGGTCCTGGTGGTCCTGCCGTACGCGATGAGCTCGCTGGCGATGTTCCTGCTGTGGCGGGACATGTTCAACACCGACTTCGGCCTGTTCAACCGGATCCTCGGCCTGGAGGTGGACTGGCTGGGCGACCCGTGGACGGCCCGGGCGGCGGTGATCCTGGCCAACGTCTGGCTGGGTTACCCGTACATGTTCCTGGTGGCCACCGGCGCCCTCCAGGCCATCCCGCGCGAACTCGGGCAGGCGGCGCAGATCGACGGCGCGGGTCCCTGGCAGTCGTTCCGGCACGTGACCCTGCCGCTCCTGATGGTCGCGATGACGCCGATCCTGGTGTCGACGTTCGCGTTCAACTTCAACAACTTCAACGCCGTGTGGCTGATCACCAGTGGAGGTCCCTTCTCACCGGACAACCCCACGGCCGGCGCCACCGACCTGCTCATCACGTACACCTACCGGCTCGCCTTCAACGAGGCCACCGCCCAGTACGGGTACGCGGCGGCGCTGTCGGTGATGATCTTCCTGATCGTGTCGGTGATGTCCGTGGTCAGCCTCGGCAGGAGCAAGGCCCTCAAGGAGGTGGACTGATGGCGGTCCAGACCCCCGGGGCGGTACGCGCGCCCTACAAGCGCACCACCGGAGTCCGTCTGAGCCTGTGGGCCCGCAGGTACGGCTGGCGGCACGTGGTGATGCTCGCGGTCGTGGCCTTCGCGGTCTTTCCGGTGCTGTTCGTGGTGTCGGCGGCGCTCAACCCGCTGGGCACGCTGTCCAGCGCGCAGCTGTGGCCGACCGGGGCCAGCATGGAGAACGCCGTCGACCTGTTCACCAACACCCCGTTCACCACCTGGTACGCGAACTCGCTGTTCTTCGCCTTCGCCAACGCCGCCGTGACGGTGCTGCTGTCGGCGCTGGCCGCGTACGCGTTCAGCCGGATGCGCTTCCGCGGTCGCAGGGTGGGGCTGATCGGACTCCTGGTGATCCAGATGTTCCCGCAGTTCCTGGCGATCGTGGCGATCTACCTGATGTTCTCCACGCTCGGCGACTACTACCCGGCGGTCGGCTTCGACACCCGGTGGGGACTGCTGCTGGTGTACCTGGGCGGTGCGCTGAGCATCAACACGTGGATGATGAAGGGCTTCTTCGACACCGTGCCGAAGGAGCTGGACGAGTCCGCGCAGATGGACGGCGCCTCGCACGCACAGGTGTTCTTCCGGATCATGGTGCCGCTGGTCACCCCGGTGCTGGCGATCGTGGGACTGCTGGTGTTCATCGCGACCATCAACGAGTTCCTGCTGGCGAGCGTGTTCCTGCGTGACACCGACGCCAAGACGCTGGGGCTGGGGCTCTACCAGCTGGTCGACTCGCAGCGCAACGCGAACTTCGGGATGTTCGCGGTGGGCGCCATCATGCTGTCCCTGCCCACCCTCGCGGTGTTCTGGTTCCTCCAGCGCTACATCACCGAGGGCCTGACCGCCGGAGCGGTCAAGGGCTGAGACGGCCCCGGGAACGTGGAAGGGGCGCCCCGCTCGGGGCGCCCCTTCCGTGTGACGCGACTACTTCTTCTTCTTGTCGTCGGAGCCGCCGGTGTCGGTGGACAGCGCGGAGATGAAGGCCTCCTGGGGCACCTCGACGCGCCCGACCATCTTCATCCGCTTCTTGCCCTCCTTCTGCTTCTCCAGCAGCTTGCGCTTACGGCTGATGTCACCGCCGTAGCACTTGGAGAGCACGTCCTTGCGGATCGCGCGGATGTTCTCGCGGGCGATCACCCGGGCGCCGATGGCCGCCTGGACGGGTACCTCGAACTGCTGCCGGGGGATGAGCTCGCGCAGCTTCTTGGTCATCTCCACGCCGTAGGCGTAGGCCTTTTCCCTGTGCACGATCGCGGAGAAGGCGTCGACCGCCTCGCCCTGGAGCAGGATGTCGACCTTGACCAGGTCGGAGAGCTTCTCGTGGGTGGGCTCGTAGTCCAGGGACGCGTACCCCTTGGTACGGGACTTGAGCTGGTCGAAGAAGTCGAAGACGATCTCGGCCAGGGGCAGTGTGTAGCGCATCTCCACGCGGTCCTCGGACAGGTAGTCCATGCCCTGGAGGTCGCCGCGCCGCTCCTGGCACAGCTCCATGATCTGGCCGATGTGCTCGGCGGGGCTGAGCAGCGTGCCCTTGACCATCGGCTCGTAGATCCCGGCGATCTTCCCGGCCGGGAACTCGCTGGGGTTGGTGACCGTGTGCTCCTCGCCGTCCTCCATCTCCACGCGGTAGATCACGTTGGGCGCGGTGGAGATCAGGTCCAGGTTGAACTCCCGCTCCAGGCGGGCCCGGGTGATCTCCAGGTGGAGCAGGCCGAGGAAGCCGCAGCGGAAGCCGAANGGCGGCGGAGGTCTCCGGCTCGAACGCCAGGGCCGCGTCGTTGAGCTGGAGCTTCTCCAGGGCGTCGCGCAGCACCGGGTAGTCGGTGCCGTCGATCGGGTACAGGCCCGAGAACACCATGGGCTTGGGCTCCTGGTAGCCCGCGAGCATGTCGGTGGCGGGCCTGTTCAGGGAGGTGATGGTGTCACCCACCTTGGACTGGCGCACGTCCTTCACACCGGTGATGACGTAGCCGACCTCGCCCACGCCCAGGCCGTCGCACTTGGTGGGCTCGGGCGAGCTGACACCGATCTCCAGGATCTCGTGCGAGGCTCGGGTGGACATCATCTGGATGCGCTCGCGCGGGCCGAGCTTGCCGTCCACGACACGGACGTAGGTGACCACGCCGCGGTAGGTGTCGTAGACCGAGTCGAAGATCATCGCGCGGGCGGGCGCGTCGGCCTCACCGACCGGCGGCGGGATCTGGTTGACGATCTCGTTGAGCAGCTCCTCGACGCCCTCACCGGTCTTGGCGCTGACCTTGAGCACGTCGGAGGGCTCGCAGCCGATGATCCCGGCGAGCTCCTCGGCGTACTTCTCCGGCTGCGCGGCCGGGAGGTCGATCTTGTTGAGCACCGGGATGATGGTGAGGTCGTTCTCCAGCGCCATGTACAGGTTGGCCAGGGTCTGCGCCTCGATGCCCTGCGCGGCGTCCACCAACAGGACGGCGCCCTCACAGGCGGCCAGGGAGCGCGAGACCTCGTAGGTGAAGTCGACGTGCCCCGGGGTGTCGATGAGGTCGAGCGTGTAGTGCTGGTCGTCGAGCGCGGTGAAGGGGATCCGGACCGCCTGCGACTTGATGGTGATGCCGCGCTCGCGCTCGATGTCCATGCGGTCCAGGTACTGGGCGCGCATCTGGCGGTCCTCGACGACCCCGGTGATCTGGAGCATCCGGTCGGCCAGCGTCGACTTGCCATGATCGATGTGCGCGATGATGCAGAAGTTGCGGATCAGCGCGGGATCGGTCCAGTTCGGCTGTTTCGGCTGTGCCACCGTGCTCCGTTCACAGGTCGGGTCCGGGTCGTGTGCGCCTCGCGGCGGCGTCGCCCCGCCGCGGCGTGGGTCCACGGCATCGTCCATCATCCCACGGCGGCGGGTCACCCTCTGACGGGGACGGCCGCGGTCCGTGCGGCAGTATGGGGCCGCGGGTGTGGGACTCGTGTCCAGATTATGCGACCCGGAGGCGGGAACGGGCCTGCGCGCGGCCCGGCACGTGGGAGGAGCGGGCGGTTGAGGTGGCTGTTGACACGGTTGCTGGCGGGTGTGGCCGCGATCGCGGTCGTGGCGGCGGGCGCGGCGGTGCTGCTCGCCTCCCGGTTCTCGGGTGAACCGGCGTCGTGGGCGGTCTCCCAGGGTACCGACGCGGCGTGGGTGGGCTCGTGGGAGGACACCACCGGCCTGGAGCGGGTGCTCGACACCGGCGGGGTGGACACGGTGTACGTGTACGCGGGTGACATCGACGCCGAGGGCGCGGTCGAACGGGTGGAGGGCACCGGAGCGCTGCTGTCCTGGCTGGAGGAGGAGTACCCCGACGTGCGCGCGCTGGCGTGGCTGCGGCACGTGGTGAGCGGGTCGTCGCTGATCCGGGACCGGCTCGACGAGGAGGCCCGTCAGGCACTCGCCCCGGCAGTCGCCGAGGTGGCCGCCGACGGGTTCGCGGGCGTGCACCTGGAGATCCGGCCGGTGACCGTGAACGACCCGTCGATCCCCACGCTCATGTCGATGGTGCGCGGGGAGTTGGGCGAGGACCCGGTCCTGTCGGTGCGGGCCCACCACGTGGAACTGGTGCCGGGTGGGCGGGTGCCCTCGTACGTTCTGAACCAGGAGGAGAAGTACTGGTCCAAGGGGTACCTGAACCGTGTGACCGAGCACGCGGACGAGGTGGTGCTGCCGGGGGTGGGCGCCGGGATGCCCGGTGACGCGCTGTACGGCGGGTTCGTGGTGCGGCAGGTGACCGAGGCGGTGACGGCCCTGCGGGGACGTGGGGACGTGACGGTGCGGTTCGGCCTGCCCACGTACGACGGCGACGGCGAGTGGGCTCCCGAGGACGCGGACGAGTCGGTGGTGACCGCGCTGGAGGCCGTCAGGTTGGGCGTGACCGAGGCCGACCCTCCGGAGGGGATGACGCTGGGGGTGGCGTTCTACCTGGGGAACGAGGCGGACGAGGAGGACGTGGCCGCCTACGCCGAGGGGTGGTTGCTCCCATAGGGACCAAAGCGGTCGAGGGCTCCTGAGGTCACTTGAGGTCACTGAGTAAGGCATACTGGAAGTCCGTGTCTCGGACTTCCACGTTCGAATTTGAGCCCTGTGGACTCACACACCCTGCGCCGTCGCCCACGCTGGCCTCTCGCGGAACGGCTGCCCGCGAGCTGGGCCGCATGGTCCGACCGGCGCGATGATCAGAGCAACTGGAGCACGTTTTCGCATGGCCAACATCAAGTCGCAGAAGAAGCGCATCCGGCAGAACGAGAAGGCTCGTGTCCGCAACCAGGCGGTGCGCTCCTCGCTGAAGACGGCCGTTCGCAGGTTCCGTGAAGCTGCCGAGGCCGGGGACGTGGAGAAGGCCACCGTCGCGCAGCGCACCGCCGCCCGCGCCCTGGACAAGGCGGTCAGCAAGGGCGTCATCCACAAGAACCAGGCCGCGAACCGCAAGAGCGCGATCGCCAAGCGCCTGCACGGCCTCCAGTCCGCCTGAGACTGACGGCCCGACCCGGTCCGGTGCTCGACACCGGGCCGGGTTTTTCCTTGCGCGCGTTCCGTCGACGTCCATGCGGGTGAGAGCACCGGACCGGGAGTTTTCCACAGGCTGAGAACGACTGATGACACAGCGTTTCCGGCTTTCTAACGTGGTCCTATGACTGTTCAGCGCCGTACCCGGCGCCGCTCCCCCGCGCCCGACCAGCACGACCGGCTCCGCGCACTCACCCTGGAGACCTCCCCAGCCGCCCGACGTCTGCGGGCGCGTATCCCCCGGCCGCCCGTGGAGCCCGCGCCGCCGGCCGGCGGCGTCTCACCGGTCCCGAGCCCTCCCTACGCGGTGCCCGGGACGGACACCCCGTACCGGCCTCCGGCGTCCGCTGACGCTCCTTCCCGGGGACACGTGCCCCGCCCACCGGGTACGCCCCACCGCGGACGTGCGTCCGCTCCCTCGACCGGGACCGCCGGCCGGCCCCCGGGCGCGCTCTTCCGGGGCCACGCTCCCACGACCATGTCGCGGAAGGACCTCCGCGACCGCGCCGATCGCGTCTCGGCCACTGTCTCCTCCGCCCCCGCCGTCGGGTCTTCGACCGGGACCGCCGGTCGTACCCGCACCGCCCATCCAGGGTTCTGGGGGGCCTCCCGCGACCGCACCGATCGCACCTCCGCCACGGCCTCCTCCGAACCAACCACAGGACCCTCCCAGGAGACCGCCGAAGACCGTGCGGCCCGGCCTTCGCCCACCACCGGTCCTCGGAGCACGCCGAAGGAGCACGCACCGAGCGACTCCGTGCTCCGGGAGCGGGAGGCCCGAACCCCCACCGGAGCCCCCGGCCGGGGCCGCGACGCCGCCCGGCCCGCGGACCGGGCCCCCGACGCCTGGCCCGAACGCGATCCCGAGGACCTGCTCTCCGTGTGCCCTCCCCCACGTCCGGGACGGGCCCCGGCGAAGGACCGCGCACCCGCCACGGGGAAGGCTGCCCACGGCGGGGTCCGCGCGTTCGCTCCCGGTTCCCGGCGCGGCCCGGGCGAGGGGCGGCACCGGCGTCCGGAACGTCCGCCGTCGGGGTACGCGGAGTTCGACCCCGCACCGTCCGGCCCGCTCCTGGAGAGGCTGTCCCGGTGGTGGACGCCCGGGGCGGCCCTGTCCAGGCGGGCGGTGGTCGCGCTGATCGTGCTGGGGGCGCTGGCCGTCGCCCTGGTGCTGGCCCTGTACCACCGACCGGCCACGGTGCCCACGCCGGAGATGACCACCCGTGCCGCGCCCGCCCCCGTCACGGAGGCGAACGGCGCCGCGGAGGCCTCCGAGGGGAACGGGGGGACGGAAGCCCCGGCTCCGGAGGAGGACCTGGTGGTGCACGTGGGCGGCGAGGTGGACGAACCGGGTCTGTACACGTTGCCTCCGGGGTCGCGCGTCGCCGACGCCGTGGAGAGGGCCGGTGGCGCGCTGCCCGACGCCGACCTCGACCTGCTCAACCTGGCGCGCCCGCTGGTCGACGGCGAACAGGTCCTGGTGGGCGTCCCCGGGGCCGCTGGCGGTCCCGGGGACGGCACGCCGGGGCCCACCGGGTTGGTGAACGTCAACCGGGCCGACAGGGCGTTACTGGACACCCTGCCGGGTGTCGGCGCGGTGATCGCCGACAACATCATCGCCCACCGCGAGGAGCACGGCCCCTTCACGAGTGTCGACGACCTGGTCAACGTGGACGGGATCGGCGAGAAGGTGCTCGCCGACCTCGAAGACCGCGTGACGGTGGGGTGAGCGGGAGGTGGTGACGTGGCTGGGAACGGACGCGTACGGACTGGACAGGCCGCCCGACCTGCGTCTCCTGGTTCCCGCGGTGGTGGCCTGGCTCACCGCGCTGGCGGCGCTCGCGGCACCGCCGTGGGCGGCCTGGGCCCTGGGCGGGACGGCGGGATGCGCGGCGGTCGGGCTCCTGGTCGCGGCGCGTCCGCCACTGGAGGCGGTCGCGNNNGGTGGCCGCGGTGACCGGTGTCCACGTGCACCGGGTGGCCCAGAGCGCTGCCCGGGAGGCGGCCGGACACCAGCGGGAGGCGGAGTTCGAGGCGGTGGTGACGGCCGATCCACGGTCGCGGTCGGGGATGCCCCGTCCCGGGAGGGCGGAATGGGTGGTCGAGGCCCGTACCGCGTGGGTGCGGGGCCGGGACGGGGTACGGGCGTCGCGGGCGCCTGTGGTGGTGCTGGCCTCGGGGCGGGGCTGGCACGAGCTGCTGCCCGGGCAGACCTTCCGGGCACGGGGCGTCTTCCTGGGCGCGGAGGACGAACCGCTCACCGCCGCGCTGGTGCTGGTCCGGGGGCCGCCGGAGGGTATGGGCGGCCCCGGCGGGTTGCAGTCCTTCGCCGGTCTGGTGCGGGAGCGGTTGCGTGAGGCCTCCTCCGGGCTGCCCCAGCCCGAACGCGGGCTTCTTCCGGCGCTGATCGTGGGCGACGTGTCCGCGGTGCCCCAGGAGACCGTCGAGGACTTCCGGGCCACCGGAATGACGCACCTGCTCACCGTCTCCGGCGCCAACCTCGCGGTGCTGACCGGCTTCGTGCTGGCGGCGGCCCGGCTGCTGCGGGCTCCGCCGTGGTGTTCGGTGGCGGGCGGTGCGGCGGTGATCTGGGTGTTCGTCCTGGTGTGCCGACCGGAGCCGAGCGTGGTGCGCGCGGCGTTCATGGGGTCTTTGGGACTGCTGGCGCTGGCCACGGGGCGTGCGCACGCGGGGCTCGGCGCGCTGGGCGTCACGGTGGTCGGGGTGCTGTTCGTGGCACCGGGGCTGGCCGCCTCCTTCGGGTTAGCGCTGTCGGTGCTGGCGACCGCGGGCATCCTACTGCTGGTACCGCCGTGGACGCGGGCGTGGTCGGGGTGGCTGCCGCGTCCGGTGGCGGAGGCGTTCGCGGTGGCGGTGGCCGCACAGGTGGCGGTCTCCCCGGTGCTGGTGCTGTTGTCGGGCGAGCTGTCGTGGGTCGCGGTCCCGGCGAACGTGCTGGCCGCCCCGGTGGTCGCGGCGGTGACCGTGGCGGGGTCGGCGGTGGCGGCCCTGGCGGTGCCCTGGCCGGACGCGGCGGCGGTGGCGGCGCACCTGCCCGGTCTGGGGGCGGGCTGGATCGCGGCGGTGGCCGGGGTGGGCGCCCGGGTCCCCCACGGCGCACTGCCGTGGCGGTCCGACCTGGTGGGCGGGCTCTTCCTGGCCGCCGTGTTGGCGGTGCTGGTGTTCACGCACGGACGGTTCCGCCGTGTGTTCGCCGCCGTGGTGGTGGCCGTGCTGGTCCTGGGCCTGGCCGCCCGGTGCGTACCGGGCGGATGGCCGCCGCCGGGGTGGGCGCTGGTGGCGTGCGACGTGGGGCAGGGCACCGCGTTCGTCCTGTCGACGGGCCCCGGATCGGCGGTGGTCGCCGACACCGGTGAGGATCCGGAGATGGTCGACGACTGCCTGGCGCGTCTGGGGGTGCGCGAGGTCCCGCTCCTGGTCCTGAGCCACGACCACGCCGACCACGTGGACGGAACGCCCGGGGTGCTGCGGCATCGGAGGGTGGGCGCCGCGCTGGCGCCGCCGGGGTTCGGTGCCAGCGCCACCGGGCGGTTGCTGGCCGGGGCCGGTGTGGAACTGCTGGAGGCCGAACGCGGCCAGCGGCTGCGGGTGGGGCCGTGGCTGCTGCGCGTGCTGTGGCCGGAACCGGGTTTCACCGGATCGGTGAACGACGCCTCGGTGGTGGTGCGTGCGGACGGGAGGGCGCTGACGGTACTGCTGACCGGCGACATCGAGGAGGAGGCCCAGAGGAGGTTGTTGGAGGGGCCGGACGCCGACCTGCTGCCGGTGACCGTGCTGGCCGTTCCGCACCACGGGGCGGGGACGCAGGTACCCGCCTTCCTGGAGGCCACCGACCCGGTGGTGTCGGTGACCCCGGTGGGCGCGGACAACGACTACGGGCATCCGGCGCCCTTCACGTGGAACGTGCTGGAACGGGTGGCGCGGGTGAACCTGCGCACCGACCGGGACGGGGACGTGGCCGTGCTGGACGGCGACGGCTCCGGACCGGGTGCGGCCGTGGTCCGCGGGCCGGATTCCGCGCGGTGACGGCCTGGAGCCGAACACACTGACGGGACCGCGACCACTGGTGGGGCCGCATCGGCGAACCGCCGCCGGATCCCCTCGGGCCGCGTGTGTGGGGAACGGCGTCCGGCCGGTCGGTGGGGCGTGGCATGCTCTGTTGTATGCCTGCACCCGCCCTGCTCACGATCATCGTCGGGGACGAGGAACTCCTCGTCGACCGGGCCGTCGCCGCCGTCGTCGCGGCGGTCCGCGAGACCGACCCCGACGTGGACGTCCACGACCTGATGCCCGCCCAGGTGGGGATGTCCACGCTTGTCGAGGTGACCTCGCCCTCGCTGTTCGGCGATCGGCGGGTGGTGGTGCTGCGCTCGTCGCAGGACCTGACCAAGGACCTGGCCGCGACCGTCACCGACTACCTCGGGGACCCGGCCGACGACGTCAACCTCGTGCTCACGCACGCGGGCGGCAACAAGGGCAAGGCACTGCTCCAGGCGGCGCTCAAGGCGGGCGCCCAGCGGGTGGACTGCAAGGGGCCGAGCAAGCCCGCCGAGCGGGTGGCCTTCGTCAGGAGCGAGTTCTCCCAGGCCGGGCGTCAGATCACCGCCGACGCCGCGCAGGCGCTGGTGGACTCGGTCGGCAGCGAGCTGCGTGAGATCGCGGCCGCCTGTACCCAGCTGATCGCCGACACCCAGGGCCGTGTGGACGCCGCGGCGGTGGCTCGCTACCACTCCGGCAAGGCGGAGGCCTCGGGGTTCACGGTGGCCGACCGCGCCGTGGAGGGTCGCCTGCCCGAGGCGCTGGAGCAGCTGCGCTGGTCGCTGGCGGTGGGCACCGCCCCGGTGCTGATCAACAGCGCGCTGGCCGGTGCGGTGCGCGGTGTCGCCGTGGCCGCCCAACCGCCGCGCGGCACCTCCGAGGCGGAGCTGGCCAAGCGGGCCAAGGTTCCGCCGTGGAAGCTGCGGACCCTGCGCCAGCAGGCGCGCGGGTGGAGCCCCGCGGGGATCACCCGGGCCATGGCGGTGGTCGCCGAGACCGACGCGCTCATCAAGGGCGCCGGACGCGACCCCGAGTACGCGTTGGAACGCGCCGTCATCGAGATCGCCCGCGCCCGCGGCGCGCGCTGAGCGAACCCCCGGGCGCGTTCCGGGCGTCGGCGGAGCCCTGGGGCGGCCGGAGGGCATCGGAGGGTACGTGTGCCGTGGGCGTCATCCGGGGGTGGCGCGGACGGCGTGGGCGGAAACCGGGCACGGAGCGCCGCCGTGTCCTCCCCGCACCGTTCCCTCCTCGGAGGGGCCCGACCGGGGCGGCGCGGACGGCGTGGGCACCCGTCTCAGCGGATGGTCCTGCCGCCCTGCCACACCCGCAGGGTGTTCAGGCCCATCGACCAGGCGAAGGCCCCCTCGTGGTCGGCGTCCCACTGGACGAGGTCGGCCAGGCTGCCGGGGGCGAGCACGCCCCGGTCGGTCAGGCCCAGTGCACGGGCGCTGCCCATCGTGGCGGCGTGCAGAGCCTCCTGGACGGTCATCTCGAACATCGAGATGGCCAGCGAGATCACCAACGGCATGGACATCGTGCCGGACTGGCCGGGGTTGTGGTCGGTGCCCAGACCGACCGGCACACCGTGGTCGAGCAGGGCCCGTACCGGCGGGGTGCGGCGCTCGTGCAGGGAGGTCGTGGGGCAGGCCACCACCGGTGTGCGGGTGGCGGCGAGCGCCAGGACGTCCTCCTCGTCGGTCTCGTGCAGCAGGTCGACGGAGGAGCAGCCCAGCTCGGCGGCCATGCGCACGGCTCCGTGTCGGGGCCGTGAGCAGGCGTGCAGGGTGGTGCGCAGCCCCACGGACCGGCCCGCGTCCAGCAGCATGTGGGCGTCCTCGGTGGTGAACTGCTGGTTGTCGCAGTACACGTCGACCCCGTCGGCCCCCGCCAGTGCCGCGTCGCCGATCCAGGAGGCGGCGGTGGACACGTACTCCCCGGGCCTGCCGAAGAACTCGGGCGGCACCCCGTGCGCGGGGAAGAAGGTGACGTGCAGGCGCGGCATGCCCGGCTCCTCCTCCAGGGAGCGCAGCAGGCGCACGTCGGCCAGTTCGCCGTCCCTGGTCAGGTGGTAACCGGTCTTGGCCTCCACGGTGGTGCTTCCGGTCAGCACCCAGTGCCGGAGCCGCTCGCGGACCGCGTTGCACAGTGTCCAGGGGTCGGTGCCCCGGGTGATGGTGACGGTCGTGGAAACGCCGCCGCCCGCCGCGAAGATGTCCCCCTTGGACGCGCCCTTGGCCCACATGTTGACCTCGGCGTAGCGGTCACCCGCGTACACCGGGTGGCAGTGGGCGTCGACCAGTCCCGGGGTGATCATGCCGCCGCCGACGTTGACGACGTCGTCGACGTCGGTGAGGTCGTCCACCACTCCGGGGATGTGCTGGGGCAGTTCGGCGGCGGGGCCGATCCAGGCCACCCGGTCGTCGTTCATCAGGAGCGCGGCCTTGGTGAACAGCTCACGTCCGGTCCACAGCCGTCCGATGTTGCTGAGGAGTACCACCGTCATGGGGTTGTCCGCCCTCGCCGGTCAGATCCGCCGCTGTGGCTGCGGGACACGGTCGTGAGATGCACGGGCGAACATGGCGACCTCGTATCTGGAGCGGTCCGACGGAGCCTGTGGGGTGGCCGTACGGCCACCGCGGTGCCGTGACGGTGGGGCTGGTGGCTGTCGCGGGAATGACGGCCACTGGCGGCCAGTGCTCCAAAACCGTAGCCCATCCGCGGACTCCGTGTACACCTCCTCCCGAGCACGAATGCGAGTGTCCCGGGACGAAACTCGCAAGCCCCGGAGTGATGGGTGCCATGGGGAAACACCCCGAGCTGGAGCTTCCCGGATGTCGCCCGCACGGGACGCTCCCGGCTCCGGACACGGCGAAGGCCGGGGCGCCCTTCCGGGGGGCGTCCCGGCCGTGCGCGGCGCGGAGCGCGGGGCTCAGGCCGTGCTGGGTGTGTACTGGTCGAGTTTGCCCGCGAGCAGCTCGGGGACGAAGGCGTGGATCGCCGTGCCCTCGGCGGTGTGCTCCTCGCTGAGGATGCGCCCCTCCTCGTGCACCCGGGCGACGAGGTCCCCCCGTGAGTAGGGGACGAGCACGCGCACCTCGTACGCCAGCTCGGGCAGCGCCTCGGCGAGCGCCGTCACCAGCTCGGGCACGCCCTCGCCGGTGCGGGCCGACACCTCGATCATGCCGGGGTACCGGGTGCGCATCACCTTGAGCACGTCGGGGTCGGCGGCGTCCACCTTGTTGACCACGACGAGCTCGACCACGTCGGTGGCGTCGATGTCGGCGAACACCTCGTGGACCGCGCTGATCTGGCTTTCGGGGTCGGGATGGGACCCGTCGACCACGTGCAGGATCAGGTCGGAGTCGGCGACCTCCTCCAGGGTGGAGCGGAAGGCCTCCACGAGCTGGTGCGGCAGGTGCCGGACGAAACCGACGGTGTCGCTGAGCGTGAACGCGCGGCCGTCGGGCGTGCGGGCCTGGCGGACGGTCGGGTCCAGGGTGGCGAACAGGGCGTTCTCCACCAGGACACCGGCGCCGGTCAGCCGGTTGAGCAGGCTCGACTTGCCCGCGTTGGTGTATCCGGCGATGGCCACGGACGGTACCTCGCGGGTACGACGGACGTCGCGCTTGACCTCGCGGGCGGTGCGCATGTGGGCCAGCTGACGGCGCAGCTTGGCCATCTTGTCGTTGATGCGGCGGCGGTCGGTCTCGATCTTGGTCTCACCGGGACCGCGCAGACCCACGCCGCCTCCCGCGCCGCCGCCACCGGAGCCGCCCGCCTGCCGGGACAGGGAGTCACCCCATCCGCGCAGTCGCGGCAGCAGGTAGTTGAGCTGGGCGAGTTCGACCTGGGCCTTGCCCTCGCTGCTGCGCGCGTGCTGGGCGAAGATGTCCAGGATCAGGGCCGTGCGGTCGATCACCTTGACCTTGACCACGTCCTCCAGCTGGCGCAGCTGGCCGGGGGTGAGCTCCCCGTCGCAGATCACGGTGTCGGCGCCGGTGGACTCCACGATGTCGCGCAGGTCGGCGGCCTTGCCCTTACCGACGTAGGTGGCCGGGTCGGGCTTGGAGCGCCGCTGGGTGAGTCCCTCCAGGACGAGCGCTCCTGCGGTCTCGGCCAGGGCGCTGAGCTCGGCGAGCGAGCCGTCGGCGTCGACCTGGGTTCCGCTGGTCCACACGCCGATGAGAACGACGCGTTCCAGACGCAGGGACCGGTTCTCGACCTCGGTGACGTCGGTGAGCTCGGTGGAGAGCCCCGGAACGCGGCGGAGCGCGTGACGCTCGGCGAGTTCCATCTCACCCTGGTCGGGGGCGTTGTACGGGTCGTCGTAGCGGTCGCCGCCGGTGCCCCGGGCCTCGCGGGACGCGTCGGTTGCGTTGACCCCGTCCCCGACGGTGATCGCCTCGCGGAACGCGTCCTCGGCCTCGGGCCGGGCGCTTCCGCGGGTGTCAGCTGTATTCATATCCCTCCAGGTGGGTCAACGTGACCGCCGCCGCGATTCTTCCCGTGGCGGGTGCCCTGTCGATGGTGGCATCTCGCCTCCGTCCGGGCATCTGAATTATCGCAGGGCACGGTCGGCGTGACACTGCGGCGAACACGAACGGTGCCGTATCGACACACCACCAAGAACAAAGGAAGTTGCCAGAGAAGTTTTTACGTCCTTCTCGCTTCGGGAAAGTCCCCGGCCAGTGAGACACGCGCGACGTTGACCACCCGCCGACCTGGGCGGTAACTTCTTTTCCACATACCAGAAGCTTGTTTCGTATTGCGGAAGGTTTTCCATGGGCGCCACGCACGGGGTCGAGGTCACCGGCCCCCTTCACGAACGGTTCGACGAGATCCTCACAGAGGACGCGCTCGCCCTCGTCGCCGAACTGCACCGCACCTTCGAGGGGCGCCGTCAGGAGCTCCTGACGGCACGCGTGACCCGGCAGGAGCAGATCTCCGCCGGGACCGATCTCGACTTCCTCCCCGAGACCAAGCACATCCGTGAGGACGACGGTTGGAAGGTCGCCCCGCCCGCCCCGGGCATCACGGACCGCCGGGTCGAGATCACCGGACCGACCGACCGCAAGATGACCATCAACGCGCTCAACTCCGGCGCCAAGGTGTGGCTGGCCGACTTCGAGGACGCCAACACCCCGCTGTGGGAGAACATGATCGGCGGGCAGCTCAACCTGCGCGACGCCCTCGACCGCCAGATCGACTTCACCTCCCCCCAGGGCAAGACCTACGCCCTGAAGGAGGACGGCGAGCTCGCCACCATCGTCGTGCGCCCCCGCGGCTGGCACCTGGACGAGAAGCACATCCTCGTGGACAGCCAGCGCGTCAGCGGCGGCCTCGTGGACTTCGCGCTCTACTTCTTCCACTGCGCCCAGCGCCAGATCGACAAGGGCAGGGGTCCCTACTTCTACCTGCCCAAGATGCAGAGCCATCTCGAGGCGCGCCTGTGGAACGACGTCTTCGTCCTGGCCCAGGAGCGCGTGGGGATTCCGCGCGGCACCATCCGCGCGACCTGCCTGATCGAGACCATCCCGGCCGCGTTCGAGATGGAGGAGATCCTCTACGAGCTGCGCGAGCACTCCGCCGGGCTCAACGCGGGCCGCTGGGACTACCTGTTCAGCATCATCAAGACGCACCGCACCCGCGGCCGCGAGTTCCTGCTGCCCGAGCGCAACGCCGTCACGATGACCGCGCCGATGATGCGCGCCTACACCGAGCTGCTGGTCAAGACCTGTCACAAGCGCGGTGCCCACGCCATCGGCGGCATGGCGGCCTTCATCCCGTCCCGCAAGGACGAGGAGGTCAACAGGACCGCCTTCGCCAAGGTCCGCGACGACAAGTCCCGCGAGTCCGGCGACGGATTCGACGGCTCCTGGGTCGCCCACCCGGGCCTGGTCCCGGTGGCCATGGAGGTCTTCGACGGCGTCCTGGGCGAGCGCCCGAACCAGATCGACAAGCAGCGCCCCGAGGTCGAGGTCTCGGCCGGAGACCTGCTGGCCGTCTCCCAGACCCCGGGCGGCGTCACCCTCGCCGGTCTGCGCGGCAACATCAACGTCGCCCTCCAGTACCTGGCGACCTGGATGGGCGGCAACGGCGCGGTGGCGATCCACAACCTGATGGAGGACGCCGCGACCGCCGAGATCTCCCGCTCCCAGGTCTGGCAGTGGCTGCACAACGAGATCACGCTCGACGACGGCCCCCAGGTCACCGCCGAGCTGGTCAGGAAGCTCATCGACGAGGAGCTCGCCACCATCCGGCAGGAGCTGGGCGAGGGCTTCGACGAGGGCCTGTACCAGCAGGCCAGCGAGCTGTTCGCCGAGGTGGCCCTGGCCGACGACTACGTGGACTTCCTGACGCTGCCCGCCTACGAGCGCATGCCGTAGCCCCGACAGCGATTCCATAAAACGGAAACACATTTCCGCTGCGCCCCTTGCACCTGCGAGGGGCGCAGTCGTACGGTCACCTTGCGAGGCCACGTCCGGCGGAGGCAGCCGTGTCGACGCCGGTGGAACCGGGAGGCGCCCATGTCCGAGACCGAAGCGCCGAGGACGGCGGTGGCGGCACTCGTACCGCGACTGCGCGAGATCTGCGGCGAGGACGGCGTCCTCACCGACACCTCCCGGCGCCGCACCTACGAGAGCGACGGCCTCCCCCACCACCACGCCCTTCCCGGCGTCGTCGTGCTGCCGACCACCGCAGACCAGGTCGCCGCCGTCGTGCGCCTGTGCGCCGGGAACGGCGTCCCCTTCGTCCCGCGCGGCGCGGGTACCGGCCTGTCCGCGGGAGCGCTCCCCCACGCCGAGGGCGTCCTGCTCGTCACCTCGCGCATGCGCCGCGTCATCGAGATCGACGTCGAGAACGAGTGCGCGGTCGTCGAACCCGGCGTGGCCAACCTGGACGTCACCCGCGCCGCCGCCCCGTACGGCTACTACTACGCCCCCGACCCCTCCAGCCAGCAGGTGTGCTCCGTCGGCGGCAACGTCGCCGAGAACTCGGGCGGCGCCCACTGCCTCAAGTACGGGTTCACCGTCAACCACGTGCGCGGCCTGGACATCGTCACCCCCTCCGGCGAGCAGGTACGCCTGGGCGGCAAGGGCCCCGGCGCGCACGGCTACGACCTCATCGGTGCGTTCATCGGTTCGGAGGGCACCCTGGGCGTGGCCACGCGCGTCACCGTCGGCCTCACCCGGTCGCCGGAGCGCACCGTCACCCTGCTCTCCGCGTTCACCTCGATGGACGCGGGCGGCCGCGCGGTCAGCTCCATCATCTCCGCCGGGGTGCTGCCCTCGGCCGTGGAGATGATGGACGCGCTGGCCATCGAGGCCGCCGAGAGGGCCGTGGCCTGCGACTACCCCGCGGGCGCCGCGGCCGTGCTGGTCGTGGAACTGGACGGCCCCGCCGTGGAGGTCGACGCCCAGCTCGCCGAGGTCACCCGGCTGTGCTCGGAGGCGGGTGCCTTCGAGACGCGCACCGCCAGCGGCGCCGACGAACGCGCCCGGATCTGGAAGGGCCGTAAGTCGGCCTTCGCCGCCGTCGGCCGGATCAGCCCCTCCTACATCGTCCAGGACGGCGTCGTCCCGCGCACGGCCCTGCCCGAGGTGCTGCGCCGCATCACCGAGCTGTCGGCCGCCACCGGCATCCGCGTCGCCAACGTCTTCCACGCCGGTGACGGCAACCTGCACCCGCTCGTGCTGTTCGACGACGCGGAGCCGGGCGCGGCGGAGCGGGCCGAGGAGGTCTCCGGCGCGATCCTGGACCTGTGCATCGAGCACGGCGGATCCATCACCGGCGAGCACGGGGTGGGCGTGGACAAGGCGTGCAAGATGCCGCGCATGTACGGTCCCGACGACCTGGCCACCTTCGACCTGTTCCGGCGGGCCCTGGACCCGGACGGGATCGCCAACCCGGACAAACTGCTGCCCACTCCGCGCCTGTGCGGCGAGCGGCCGGGGGTACGCAAGGGTGTGCACCCGCTGGTGGAGGCGGGAAGGGCCGAGCAGTTCTGAGGCGGCGGAACACCGCGTCAGGACACGAACGTAGGGAGACCGCGTGACACTCGTCGAGGGGTTGGACGCCGAGGGCTGCGCCCTGCGGGAGGGGACCGGCGCCGACGCGGTGGGCGGGCTCGTCCCCGCGCGCGTGGCGCTTCCCTCCGACACACGGGCCCTGGGCCGGGTCATGTCGGCCGCCGCCGGGGAGGGGCTGACCGTCGTCGCGCGTGGCGGGGGCACGGCCATGGACTGGGGCGGCCTCCCTCGCGGCCTGGACCTGCTCGTGGACACCACGGGCCTGTCGTGGATCGAGCACATCGCGGGCGACCTGGTGGTGGAGGTGGGCGCGGGCACCCCCGTGGCCGAACTGTTCGAGGTGCTGGCCGCCGCGGGACAGCGGCTGTCGGTGGATCCCGTGCGCGCGGGCGGCACCGTGGGCGGGATGGTGGCCACGGGCGTGAGCGGCCCGCGCCGTCTGCTCAACGGGGCGCTGCGCGACCTGGTCATCGGCATGACGGTGGTGCGCGCGGACGGCGTGGTGGCGCGCAGTGGCGGCCGGGTGGTCAAGAACGTGGCCGGATACGACCTGGCCAAGCTGCACACCGGTGGCCTGGGCACCCTCGGCGTGGTCGCCTCGGTGGCCTTCCGCCTGCACCCGGTGCCCCGCGCCCTGCGCGTGGTGACCCGCCCGGTGCCCTCCGGGGCACACGCCGAACGCATGCTGACGGTGCTGCGGCGGAGCACGGTGACGCCCTCGGCGGTCGAACTGGACTGGCCGCCGGAGGGCCCGGGGAGCCTGCGGGTGGTGTTGGAGGGAACTCCTGAGGGCGTCGAGGCGCGGGTGACCGAGGTCGTCGAAGCCCTGGGCGGGGAGTCCGCGGTGGCCGACACCCTGCCCGAGGGATGGGGCCTGCTGCCCGTGGAGGGCACGCTCGCCCTGGTGTCCGTGCCGCCCGCCGAGAGCGTCCGGGCCGCGACACGGGTGGGCGAACTCGCGGCTGACGCGGACGTCCGCGTCAGCGGCTCGGCCCGGTCGGGGACGCTGTACGCGTCCTTCCCCCCGGGAACCGGCGCCGTCGGGGTGGAGACCGTGCTCGGCGGCGTGCGGTCGACGCCCGGCTGGTCGGCCACCCTGCTGCGCGCGGAGCCGCACGTCCACGCCGCCGGTACGGACCTGTGGGGCGAGGTCCCCGGCCTCCCGCTGATGCGGGCGGTCAAGGACTCCCTCGACCCCGACCACCGCCTGGCCCCCGGGCGTTTCGCGGGCGGCATCTGACACTACCCAGGGAGGGCCCGTGACCGACCCCGAGTCTTCGCACCAGACCGTGGGCGAGGCCGTGAACGAGACCGCCGGCGAGCGCGACCGGTCGTTCTCCGACCTGCTCAACGACTGCGTCCACTGCGGGTTCTGCCTGCCCACCTGCCCCACGCACGTGCTGTGGGGGCAGGAGATGGACTCACCGCGCGGACGCATCCACCTCATGGCGCAGACGCACACCGACGACGTGCTGACCGAGGCGGCCGTCGGGCACTTCGACAACTGCCTGGGGTGCCTGGCGTGCGTGTCCGCGTGCCCGTCGGGGGTGGCCTACGACGCGCTCATCGACCACACCCGGCACCGGGTGGAGTCCGAGCACGAGCGCCCCCGGAGCGAGCGGGCGCTGCGCGGGGCGATCTTCGCGCTGTTCCCGTATCGGCGCAGGCTGCGACTGCTGCGCGGGCCGCTACGCGCCTACCAGGCGAGCGGGGTCTCCTCCCTGGTTCGGCGCACGGGGCTGCTGGAGCGCCTCTCCCCGGCCATGGCCACCATGGAGCGGATCGCGCCGCCGCTGTCGTCTCCCCCTCCCGAGCTGCCGGAGCTGGTGCCCGCCGTCGGGCGGACGCGGGCCAGGGTGGGCATGCTGGTGGGCTGTGTGCAGGGGGCGTTCTTCCCGGAGGTGAACACCGCCACCGCCCGGGTGCTGGCCATGGAGGGCTGCGACGTGGTGATCCCCCGTTCGCAGGGCTGCTGCGGAGCGCTGTCCGGGCACGCCGGGCGGGTCGAGGAGTCGGCCGACCTCGCCCGCGGTCTGATCGAGGTGTTCGAGCGCGAGCGGGTGGACCGGATCGTGGTCAACTCGGCCGGGTGCGGCTCCAGCATGAAGCACTTCGGGCGCACCCTCGCCGAGGCGGGCGCGGACCGGTCCTGGGTGCGCCGGGGGCGGGCCCTGTCCGAGCGGGTCGTGGACCTCACCGAGTTCCTGGTGGAGCTGGGGCCGCGCGCCGAGCGCCATCCCCTCCCCCTGCACGTGGCCTACCACGACGCGTGCCACCTCTCCCACGGCCAGGGCGTCACCCGACCGCCCCGCGCCCTGCTCTCGGATGTGCCGGAGCTGCGCGTGTCCGACCTGCCCGACAAGGAGATCTGCTGCGGATCGGCGGGGGTGTACAACCTGCTCAAGCCCGAGGCCGCCCGTGAACTCGGTGACCGCAAGGGCCGTGACGTGGCCTCCACCGGCGCCGACGTGCTGGTGTCGGGCAACCCCGGGTGCTCGCTACAGATCGCCGCGGCCATGGAGCGCGCGGGCGCGCCGATCGCGGTGACGCACACGGCCCGGGTGCTGGACGCCTCGATGCGCGGACTGACCGTGGAACAGCTGTTGGGGAGCCGCCGGGCCGCTCCGCCGACGGTCAGATCAGCGAGGTCTCGCCCTCGGCCACGATGACGGCGGGGCCGCGCAGCTTCGCGCCGTCCCGGTCCAGGAGCACGGTGCACTCGCCCCCGAGTACCCGCACACGCCAGGTCGCGGCCTCGCCCACGGGGGTGGCGGCCGTGGCGGCGGCGACGATTCCGGTACCGCAGGAGCGGGTCTCGCCGGAACCCCGCTCGTACACGCGCATCTCCAGCACGCCCGGAGCGATCTCGCGGTACACCTCGACGTTGGCGCCCTCGGGGAAGGCCTCGCCGTCCAGCGCGGGCGCCCGGGACAGGTCCACCTCCGCGACGGGTCCGTCCACCGCGCAGGCCAGGTGCGGGTTGCCCACGGAGATCTGCGCGCCCTCCACCGTCTGGCGGGCGAGCTCGGCGGAGGAGGTTCCCTGCATCTCCACGAAGCCCATGTCTATGGTGATCTGCCCGTCGGCCTCGATCCGCACGTCCTTGGCGCCGTCGCGGGTGCCCACCGCGAAGCGGTCGCCGTCGACGAGGCCCGCGTGCCGCAGGTAGTGGGCGAACACCCGCACACCGTTGCCGCACATCTCGGCGACGCTGCCGTCGGCGTTGCGGTAGTCCATGAACCACTCGGTGCTCTCGGCCGTGCGCGCCGCCGGGGCGAGGGTCCCGCCGAAGGCGCGCGTGCGCACCACCCGCAGGACGCCGTCACCGCCGATCCCGGCCCTGCGGTCGCACAGCAGGCGGACGGTCTCCTCCGTGAGGTCGGTCTCCCCGTCGGGGTCGGGGAGGATCACGAAGTCGTTCTCTGTTCCGTGGCCCTTGGCGAATCGCATGCCGACCATCCTAGGTGGGAACGACAACCCTCCCCGCCCCGTCGCCTCCGCGTACGGACCGGGCGGGCCGGAGGCTGGTTAGGCTGGGGGAATGATCAAGGTGATCGCGGTCGTCGGCCCGACCGCTGTGGGCAAGTCGGACCTGGCCGTCGAGATGGCCCTGCGGCTGGAGGAGCGCACGGGACGCCGGGGCGAGGTGATCAACGCCGACTCCATGCAGCTCTACCGCGGCATGGACATCGGTACCGCCAAGCTCACCGAGGACGAGAGACGCGGGGTCCCCCACCACCTGCTCGACGTCTGGGACGTCGACGAACCCGCGGACGTCGCCAGCTACCAGGGCATGGCCCGCGACCGCGTCGAGGAGTGCGCCGACCGCGACGTCATCCCCGTGCTGGTCGGCGGCTCGGGCCTGTACGTACGGGCCGTCCTGGACCACCTGGACTTCCCCGGGACCGACCCCGAGGTCCGCGCCCGCCTGGAGTCCGAACTCGGCGACGTCGGCCCGGGCGTCCTGCACGCCCGCCTGGCCGAGGCCGACCCCGCGGCGGCCCGTGCGATCCTGCCCGGCAACGGGCGGCGGATCGTACGCGCCCTGGAGGTCATCGAGCTGACCGGGCGGCCGTTCACCGCGAACCTGCCGGACCACACCCCCTTCTACCCGTGCACGCAGATCGGGCTGAGCGCTCCCCGCCCCGAACTGGACGAGCGCATCAACACCCGTGTGGACCGCATGTGGGACGAGGGACTGCTGGAGGAGGTCCGCCAGCTGGACAAACAGGGCCTACGCGAGGGTCGGACCGCCTCGCGCGCGCTCGGGTACGCGCAGGCGCTCTCCCAGCTGGACGGCGAGCTGTCCGAGCAGGAGGCGAAGGCGGCCACCGCCCAGGCCACCCGCCGGTTCGCACGCCGCCAGGAGTCGTGGTTCCGCCGCGATCCGCGCGTGCGCTGGCTCCCCCACGACTCCCCCGAACTCGTGGAGCGCGCCCTGACCCAGGTGGAACGGGCGCTGTCGGGGGTCTCCGACGAGCCCGGCGAGGCACTGGTGGACGTGTCCACCTGGATGCCCCGGCGCACCGCCGAGTAGCCCGCGCTCCCTCCCCCACCGGAGGGAGCACCCGCACGACGGACGGCCGGACCCCGTCCGGGGTCCGGCCGTCCGTCGTCTCCCCTCCCGCCCGCGTGACCCCTTGCCTTCGGGCCCGGCTTCGCCTAGCTTGACTGTGTGACCAATTTAGAAATCTGGTCACGGAGTCAGGAAAGGGGGCGCCGGTATGGTCATCGCGTCAACACGCGTGGGCAGCCGCGCGTCGCACGCCCTCGACTCCCAGGAGCACACCGTGGTTCCCACCACCGACCCGTCCACCGAACCGGCCGTCACCGAGCGCGAGCTACGCGCCGACCGCGTCCTGGACGCGGCGGAGGAGTTGATGGTGGCCTGGGGCCCCCGCAAGGTCACCATCGACGACGTCGCCCGTCGGGCGAAGGTGGGCAAGGGCACCGTCTACCTGCACTTCGCCACCAAGGAGGCGCTGCTTCTCAGCGTGGTCATGCGGGCGCAGCTGGACATGATCGGCCGGGTCGTGGACGCCATGCGCGCCTCGCCCGAGAACGTCCGACCCAGCGAGGTCGCGCGCAACCTCTACCTGCGCCACTTCGACTCACCGGTCGTCCAGGCCATCCTCACCTCCGGCTCCGAGGCCCTGGACAACCTCTCGCGCAGCGCGGCGGCCCTGATCGGCGACGTCGTCGAGGAGCGAAAGAACGCCCTGCGGACCTACTGGGGCATCCTCGGCGAGCACGGGCTACTGCGCGACGACCTGTCCTTCGACGACCAGCTGTACGCCTACAACGCCATCGTCATCGGCCACATGGCCGGTGCCCCCCTGTTGGAGCGGCAGGGCCTGCACGTACCGGACCGCGGCACACGCGCCGACCTCATCGCGGGCAGCGTCCGACGGCTCCTGGAGCGGAACGCCCCACCGGAGAACCTGGGCGAGGCCCAGTCCCAGGTCGTGGAGCTCTTCTCCTTCCTGGAGGAGCGGCTGCGCGAGGAGATCGCACGGCAGAAACAGACGAAACGTTCCACCTGAACCCTTCGAGGAGGGCCCATGACAGCCACAACCCCGTCCGACGACGTGATCGACCTGAGGTCACCCGAGTTCGCCTCCGACCCCTACCCGGTGATCGAACGGGTCCGGGCCAGGGGCGGCTCGGCACCGGCCCTCTTCGTGGACGCCATGGACGCCGTCCTCGTCGTCGACGACGAGGACGTGCGCACCATCCTCGGCGACCGTCGGTTCGTCATCGATCCCGCGAACGTGCCGGGGAGGGGGACCCGCTCCGCACGAGCCGACGCCCTGAGGGGAATGGGGGTGCGCCCGGACCTGGTCACCTACATGACCGAGTCCCTCCTGGACAGGGACGGCGCCGACCACACCCGGCTGCGCAAGCTGGTCTCGCGCACCTTCACCGTGCGCCGGGTCAACGAGCTGCGGCCCAAGGTCCAGCGCGTCACCGACGACCTGCTGTCCCGGCTGCCCGACCTCGCCGACGAGGACGGGGTCGTGGACCTCATGCCCCACTTCTCCTACCCGCTGCCGATCGCGGTGATCTGCGACCTGGTCGGCGTCCCGGAGGAGGACCGTGCCCTCTGGCAGGCGTGGAGCGGTCAACTCGGCAGGTTCGACCCCACCCAGCCCGAACTGATGAACGACACGCTCGGCGAGATGATCGACCACGTCAAGGGCATGATCGCCCGACGCCACGAGGAGCCGGGCGAGGACCTGCTCGGCGCCCTGGTCCGGACCCACGACGAGGACGGCGGACGCCTCAGCGAGAACGAACTGGTCACCCTGGTGTTCACGCTGGTCGTCGCCGGGCACGAGACCACCGCGCACCTGCTGGGGAACGGCGTCGAGACCCTGCTCAGGCACCCCGACCAGTGGACGGCCCTCCGCTCCCGGCCCGACCTGCTGCCGTCCGCCGTGCACGAGATGCTCCGTTACGGGGGCACCGCCGTGATCACCAACCTGCGGTACGCGGCCGAGGACGTCGAGCTTCGGTCCGGGCGCCTGGCCGCGGGTGAGCGGGCGATCGCGGTCATCGCGGGCGCCAACCGCGACCCGCGCGTCCACCCGGACCCGAACCGGTTCGACATCACCCGGCACGAGGGCGAACCCGGTGAGGCGCACGTGGCGTTCGGCCACGGTGTCCACTACTGCCTGGGGGCGGCCCTGGCCCGCCAGGAGGGCGAGGTGGCCGTGGGGTCGCTGCTGGCCGCCTACCCCGACCTGTCCCTGGTCCCGGGGCGCGAACCCCGACGCGCGTCCTCCCCCGGCGCGCTGCGGATGGAGAGCCTGCCCGTACGGCTGTCGGCCTCCCGGTCCTGAGACCACCCGCCGGGACCGGCGCCGACGGCGTCGCGTCCACCCGGTTCCGGCGGGTCAGAGGGACGGGGCCGGAACGGAGGACGGGCCGGAACGAAGAGCGGCCCCCGGCACCGCCTGGTGCCGGGGGCCGCCGTGGTCAGGGGCTCAGATCTCGCAGCAGCCGCCAGCGGGGGCGGGCTGCTCGGCGGGGACGCCGATCTGGGGCATGCCCAGGAGCACGTCCGGCTTCTTCTCCGGAACCGGCTGCCCGTTGCGGGCCGCCCAGGCGTCACCGGCGCGCGTACGCCGCAGGCCGCGCACACCGGAGTCGGCCACCAGGTGGTGCGGCGCGGCGTAGGTGACCTCCACGGTCACCGTGTCGCCGGGGCGCGGCTCCTCGCCGTCGCCGACCGCGAAGTGCACCAGGCGGTTGTCGGGGGCGCGGCCGGACAGGCGGCGGTGCTCCCCGTCCTTCTTGCCCTCGCCCTCGGAGACCAGCAGTTCGACCTCGCGGCCGACCAGCTTCTGGTTCTCCTCCCAGGAGATCTGGTCCTGGAGCTCCACGAGCCGCTGGTACCGGTCCTTGACGACCTCCGGCGGCACCTGGTCCTCCATGGTCGCGGCCGGCGTGCCGGGCCGCTTGGAGTACTGGAAGGTGAACGCCATGGCGAAGCGCGCCTCCCGGACCACGTGCAGCGTCTCCTGGAAGTCCTCCTCGGTCTCGCCGGGGAAGCCCACGATGATGTCGGTGGTGATCGCGGCGTGCGGCATCGCGGCGCGCACCTTCTCCACGATGCTCAGGAAGCGTTCCTGGCGGTAGGAGCGGCGCATCGCCTTGAGGACCCGGCTCGACCCCGACTGGAGCGGCATGTGCAGCTGCGGCATGACGTTGGGCGTCTCGGCCATGGCCTCGATGACGTCGTCGGTGAAGTCACGCGGGTGCGGGGAGGTGAAGCGAACCCGCTCCAGCCCCTCGACCTCGCCGCAGGCCCGCAGCAGTTTGGAGAAGGCCTGCCGGTCACCGAAGCCGCTGCCGTAGGCGTTGACGTTCTGGCCCAGCAAGGTGACCTCGCTGACGCCCTCGTCGACCAGGGCGCGCACCTCGGCGAGCACGTCGCCGGGGCGCCGGTCCTGCTCCTTGCCGCGCAGCGCGGGCACGATGCAGAAGGTGCAGGTGTTGTTGCAGCCGACGGAGACCGACACCCACGCCGCGTACGCGGACTCGCGGCGGCTGGGCAGTGTGGAGGGGAAGTGCTCCAGGGACTCGGCGATCTCCACCTGCGCCTCCCTCTGGACGCGGGCGCGCTCCAGCAGGGTGGGCAGGGACCCGATGTTGTGGGTGCCGAACACGACGTCGACCCAGGGCGCGCGGCGCACGATCTCGCCGCGGTCCTTCTGCGCCAGGCAGCCCCCGACGGCGATCTGCATGCCCGGGTTGGCGTCCTTGACCGGGCGCAGGTGCCCGAGGTTGCCGTACAGGCGGTTGTCGGCGTTCTCCCGGACCGCACAGGTGTTGAAGACGACGATGTCTGCGGTGGTGTCCTCGGCTGCGCGCGCGTACCCAGCGTCCTCCAGCAGACCGGAGAGGCGCTCGGAGTCGTGGACGTTCATCTGGCAGCCGTAGGTCCGCACTTGGTAGGTACGACTCTGGCTCACGGGTCCAGGCTATGTCGTCCCGCCCCTCGCCGGAACCGTTCCGGCCGCCCGCGGTGGAGGCCCCGGGGAACCGCCGCCGCACCGGGCCCCCTTCACGGCGCGGACGGGCGCCGCGGCCCGGCCCGGGACGTTCCCGACGTCCCCGGGGAGAGAGGGGGTCCAAGCTGTCCCAAGGTGGTCACATGTGAGACGCTGAAGAACGGAACCGCGACAGGGAGCGACAAAACGTCACTTAATCGCCCAAATTGGTAACAGTTGCGCCGATCACACCGTAACAAGTCTGCTACTCCGCAGATGGACGGTGATTTCGTGATGACACGGCAACATGGACCCATTAGGTTCCCAGCATGACCTCAACTCCTCTCGTCGTGCTGGAGAACGTCAACAAGCACTTCGGCGACCTGCACGTGCTCCGCGACATCAACATGACGGTGAACTCCGGCGAGGTGGTAGTCGTCATCGGGCCGTCCGGGTCCGGCAAGTCGACGCTGTGCCGCACGATCAACCGCCTGGAGACCATCGGCTCCGGGACGATCACCCTGGACGGGGAACCGCTGCCCGCCGAGGGCCGCGGCCTGGCCAAGCTCCGCAGCGACGTGGGCATGGTCTTCCAGTCGTTCAACCTGTTCGCGCACAAGACCGTGTTGCAGAACGTGACCCTGGGCCCCACGAAGGTCCTCCGTATGGGCAAGGGCGAAGCCGAGGCCCGCGCCATGGAGCTGCTGGACCGGGTGCAGATCGGCAACCAGGCCGACAAGTACCCCGCGCAGCTCTCCGGCGGCCAGCAGCAGCGCGTGGCGATCGCCCGCGCCCTGGCGATGAACCCCAAGGTGCTCCTCTTCGACGAGCCCACCTCCGCGCTGGACCCCGAGATGGTCCAGGAGGTCCTCGACGTCATGACCGACCTGGCCTCGGAGGGCATGACCATGGTCGTGGTCACCCACGAGATGGGGTTCGCGCGCCGCGCCGCCAACCGGGTGGTCTTCATGGCCGACGGACAGATCGTCGAGGAGAACACGCCGGACGAGTTCTTCACCAACCCCCGGTCCGACCGTGCCCAGGACTTCCTGTCCAAGATCCTGACCCACTAGGTTTCCCCGCGTTCTTCGCACGAACCAAGGAAGAGGTACCCCACATGCGAGTTCGTCGCATCAACGGCATCCTGGGCGGCACGGCGGCCCTGGCCCTCGCCCTCACCGCCTGCGGCACCGCCGAGGTCGGCGGCGGAAACGGCGGTGGCGAAGGCGACGGCGGTGAAGGCGGCGGTGACACCATCACCATCGGCGTCAAGTACGACCAGCCGGGCCTGGGCCTGCTCGAGAACGACGCCCCCGTCGGCCTCGACGTGGACGTGGCCACCTACATCGCCGGTGAGCTCGGCTACGAGCCCGACCAGATCGAGTGGACCGAGGCCGCCTCCGCCAACCGCGAGGCCTTCCTCCAGCAGGGCACCGTCGACATGGTGGTCGCCACCTACTCCATCACCGACGAGCGCCGCGAGGTCGTCGACTTCGCGGGCCCGTACTACGTGGCCGAGCAGGACATCCTGACCCGGGCGGACGAGGAGGAGATCCAGGGTCCGGAGGACCTGGCGGGCCGCGTGCTGTGCTCGGCCTCCGGCTCCCGGTCGGCCTTCAACATCACCGAGGAGAGGGGCATCGACGCCGAGCTGCGCGAGGCCGGCAACTACTCCGAGTGCCTGTCGCTGCTGGGCAACGGCGCCGTCGACGCGGTGACCACCGACAACACCATCCTCGCGGGCTACGCCGCCCAGAACCCCGGCACCTACCGGGTGGTCAACAACTCCTTCGGTGAGGAGCGCTACGGCGTGGGCCTGCCCGAGGGCTCCACCGAGCTGTGCGAGGAGATCAACGCGGCCATCGCCAAGATGTGGGAGGAGGGCTACACCCTCGAGGCCCTGGAGACCCATTTCGGTGACACCGACTTCGCCTACGCGGAGACCGCTCCCGAGGCCGACGCCTGCGAGTAAGGGCCGACCCTCCCCCTGACCGTACGCCGGGCGGCGGGGCCTTTTCCGGCCCCGCCGCCCGGTCCTTGACCAGCTGGGACCCATGGAAGCCTTTCTCAACAATATCGACAGGGTTGTCGACGGTTTCTCATGGACCGTCCGGCTCGCCCTCCTCAGCGCCCTCTTCTCCTTCATCCTGGGCGTGTTGCTCACCGCCATGCGGGTCTCCCCCGTTCCGCTCCTGCGCGGCCTGTCCACCGCCTACGTCGAGGGTGTCCGGAGTACGCCCCTGACCCTCGTCCTGCTGTTCTGCGGACTGGGCCTGAACAGCGCCCTGGGCATCTTCCTGTCCGACACCGTCGCGTGGGACGTGTTCTGGTGGGCGGTCATCGGCCTGTCCGCCTACACCTCGTGCTTCGTCTCGGAGTCGCTGCGCGCGGGCATCAACACGATCCCCCTCGGCCAGGTCGAGGCGGCCCGGTCGCTGGGCCTGACCTTCACCCAGAACCTGCGGCTGATCGTCCTCCCGCAGGCGCTGCGCACCGTCGTCGCACCGCTGGGCAGTGTGCTCATCGCGTTGACCAAGAACACCACCGTCGCCTCCGTCGCGGGGCTGGGCGTTCAGGAGGCGTCCAGCGAGATGAAGCTCATGTTCGACCGGGGGATCGCGCCGGTCCTGCCGACCTTCGTCGGCTTCGCGCTCGGCTTCCTGGTCCTGACCCTGCCGATGGGCTACTTCTTCAGCTGGCTCTCCAAGCGCGTGGCGGTGGTCCGATGAGCACGCAGAGTTCCGTCCTCTTCGACGCGCCCGGCCCCAGGGCCCGCGCGCGCAACAAGGTCTACACCGTCATCACGCTGATCCTGTTCGCGATCGGCCTGATGGTCGTCTACCTGGGTTTCAACGACACCCTGCGCAAACCCGAGCTGTCGCTGTTCAGCGCGGAGGCCTGGGCGGTCAACCCCGAGGGTGAGTGGACGGCGGACAAGTGGGAGCCGTTCCTGCGCCCCGAGACGTGGACCTACTACGTCATCCCGGGCCTGCGCAACACCCTCACCGCCGCCCTGACCGCCTCGGTCCTGGCGATCGTCTTCGGCCTGGTGTTCGGTATCGGGCGCCTGTCCGACCGCTGGTGGATCCGCGTCCCGGCCGGTGCCGTCGTGGAGTTCTTCCGCGGCATCCCGCTGCTGATCCTCATCTTCTTCACGATGGCCCTGCCCATCGTGGCCGACCAGCTGTTCGACATCGCGCCCGGCACCTTCCAGGTCACCGCGCTGGCCGCCGTGGTCACGGGTCTGACCCTGTACAACGGCTCGGTGCTCGCGGAGGTCTTCCGCGCGGGCATCCTCGCCGTGCCCAAGGGCCAGTCCGAGGCGGCGAAGGCCATCGGGATGACCAGGGCGCAGAACATGTGGCTGATCCTGGTGCCGCAGGCGGTCAGCGCGATGATGCCCGCGATCGTGGCGCAACTCGTGGTCCTGCTCAAGGACTCCGCGCTGGGCTACATCGTCGCCTTCCCCGAGATGCTGCGCAGCTTCACCCTGCTGGCCACGCGGGAGAACAACGTGATCCCCGCGGCGATCGTCTGCGCGGCCATCTACATCGTCATCAACCTGTCCCTGAGCCGGTTCGCGATCTGGCTGGAGCGGCGCAACGCCAACCGCGGCAGGGCCTCGGTCAGGCCCGCGGACGCCGAGGACGGGCCCGAAGGGGCCGACACGACCACGGGTCCGGCGGGCACCGTGGCGGTGGAGCCCACCGTGCAGGAGCCCCTCCCCGACACCGCGCGCGAGGACTCCGACGGGGACGACGACGGGAACCCGAAGAAGCGGCCCTGACCCGGCCCCTCCGGCTGACACGGCCCCGTTCGCGCCCACGTGGCGCGGCGGGGCCGTCGTTCGTACGGCCTCCGGAACGCCGCACGGAGGGTCACGGGACTGCACCAGGGTGTGTGAGGGCCAGGGCGTGCTCGGTGGATGCTGCTCGCCGCGCAGCGGAGTATGTGTCCGCCGAGCATGCCCTAGGGTCGACATGTCATCTGATCAAACCCACGACCCACCCTGAGCGGACATGTCTGAGATGTCGAGCACCCACGGCTCCTGGCCCTCGCCCATCAGCGCTGGTGACGTCGCCCGAGGAGTACGGCGGATGGCGTTCCCCTCCGTCGTGGACGGCGAGGTCTGGTGGGAGGAGAGCCGTCCCGAGGAGGGGCGGACGACCCTCATGCGGCGCGGTTCCGACGGAACGGTGACCGAGCTCCTGCCCTCTCCCTGGAGCGTGGGAACCCGGGTGCACGAGTACGGTGGGCGCGCCCACCTGCCCGTTCCGCGCCGTGACGACAAGGCCATCATCCGCAGGGGCGTGGTGTTCTGCCAGTCCTCCGACCAGCGCCTCTACCTGCTGGCGCGGGGTTCCCGGGACCCCGTGCCGCTCACCCCCGACGACGGTGCCGCCTCACGGTACGCCGACCCCGTGCTGGGCGCGGACGGCCGCTCCGTGCTGTGCGTGCGCGAACGGCACGAGGAGGGGTCGGTCCGCCGGTCGATCGTGTCGGTACCGCTGTCGGGCCGGGGCGCGCAGGACCCCGCGGCGGTGCGCGAACTGGTCTCGGGTGCGGACTTCTACGCCTCGCCGACGCCGTCGCCGGACGGAACGCACCTGGCGTACGTGCGGTGGAACCACCCGAGGATGCCCTGGGACGGCAGCGAGCTGCGGGTGGGGACCCTGGGCGAGTCCGGGCTGACCGGCGAGTACACCCTCAAGGGCGGGGTGGACGAGTCGGTGGTCTCCCCGACCTGGGCGGACGACGCGACGCTGTACGTGGCCTCGGACTGGCCCGGGTTCTGGAACCTGTACCAGGCGGGCGTGACCGGGCAGGCGATCGCGCTGTACCCGGCGGAGGAGGAGTTCCACACGTCCCCGGGGCGGCTGGGCGACCGGTCGTTCTGCGTGCTGGACTCGGGCCGGGTCGTGGCGCTGCACGGCCACGCCGACATGGCACCGAGCGTGTACGACCCCGACACCCTGGACCTGACACCGGTGGAGACCGGTCTGACCACGTGGTCGATGCTGGACACCGACGGGCACACCGTGGTGGGGGTGGCCTCCTCGCCGACCGAGCCGCAGTGCCTGGTGCGGCTGGATCCGGAGTCGGGACGGGTGGAGGTGCTGCGCCGGTCGGCCGAGAGCCTTCCGGACGTCGCCTACCTGCCCGTTCCCCGGCAGATGACGCTGCCGGGCCGGTACGGGGCCCCGGTGCACGCGAACGTGTACCCGCCGACCAACCCGGACGCGGGTGCCGACGGGCCCGCGCCCTACGCCGTGTGGGCGCACGGCGGACCGGTGTCGGTGAGCACGCTGGAGTTCGACCCGGTCAAGGCCTACTTCACCAGCCGGGGCATCGGCGTGGCGGTCGTCAACTACGGCGGTTCCACGGGCTACGGGCGCTCGTACCGCAAGCGCCTGCACAAGGAGTGGGGCGTGGTGGACGTGGAGGACTGCTCCGCCGTGGCGCGGGCGCTGGTGGAACGGGGGGAGGCCGATCCCGCGCGGCTGGCGATCCGGGGCCCGAGCGCGGGCGGGTACACGGCGCTCATGGCGCTGACCGGGGACACGTTCGCGTGCGGGGTGTCCCTCTTCGGCGTGACCGACCTGCTCGGATTCTCCCGGAGCACCCACGACTTCGAGTCGCGGTTCCTGGATTCGCTGGTGGGGACGCTGCCGGGGTTCGTGGAGCGGTACCGGGAGCGTTCACCGGTCAACCGCGCGGGGGACATCGACGTGCCGGTACTGCTGTTGCAGGGCCTGGAGGACAGGGTCGTGACGCCGGACCAGGCCACGGCCATGGCGACGGCGCTGGGGCGGCGCGGTGTGCCGCACGCGCTGTTGGAGTTCGAGGGTGAGGCCCACGGTTTCACCGGGCAGGACGCGCGGATCCGCTCGCTGGAGGCGGAACTGGCCTTCTACGGGCGGGTGTTCGGCTTCGAGGCCGACGTGGCGCCGTTGGAGCTGGTGACCACACCCCCGCGACCGCGCCCGGAACCCGAGGCGGCCGGGGACGGGACGGCGGACGAGCACGCGGAAACCGGAGAGCCCGAGGAAACCGGGGAAACCGGGGAGGTGCCCGGCACCGTCGACGAGGACGGCGGCGCGGAGGAAGCGTCGGGTACGGCCGATGCCGCCACGCCCGACCGGACGTAGGGCGCGGGCCCCCGGGGCGGGCGCTCAGAGGTCGGGATCGTGGAGATCGACGTCCTCGCCCTCGTGTTCGAGTTCTTCACGGACCACCCGGTAGGCCAGACCCGCGGAGTAGCCCCTGCGGGCCAGGACGCCCAGGGCGCGACGGATCCGGGTGTCCCGGTCCCTGCCCCGGGTGGCGGCCAGGCGGCGGCGGGCGAGGTCGCGGGCGGCCTCCTCCTCGTCCTGGTCGCTGAGTTCGCCGACGGCCTCGCGCACGGTGTCCTCCTCCACCCCGCGCGTGCGCAGTTCCTGGGCCAGGGCGCGGCGGGACAGGCGCCTGCCGTGGTGGCGTGAGGAGACCCAGGCCTGGGAGAAGGCGGCGTCGTCGATCAGTCCGGCCTCACCGAAGGTGTCCAGGACCGAGGCGACGACCTCCTCGTCGAAACCCCTGCGGTGCAGGGCCCGCTCCAGTTGGGCGCGGGTGCGCGGGGAGTGGGTGAGCATCCGCAGGACCAGGGCGCGGGCCCGGTTCTCCGGATCCTCCCCGGACGAGCGGGGCTCGCCCGGGGAGGCATCGTCCTCCGGGTGCTCGGAGCGGGGCCGGTCCCGGGACCGGCTCCGGTCACTCATCCGTCGCGGGCGCCTTGGTGGTCTTGGCCGCGGCGCGCTTGGCGGGGGCCTTGGCGGCGGTCGGAGCCGCGGCCGGGGCCTCCTTGGCGGTTTCGGCGGTGTCGGTGGCCGATCCGGAGGCGCTGTCGTCGCCCCCGGTGGGCACGCCCAGCTTCTCCTTGATCCTCTTCTCGACCTCGGTGGCCACGTCGACGTTCTCGCGCAGGAACCTGCGCGCGTTCTCCTTGCCCTGGCCCAGCTGGGTGCCGTCGTAGGTGAACCAGGCGCCCGACTTGCGGACGATGCCGTGCTCCACGCCCAGGTCGATGAGGCTGCCCTCGCGGGAGACGCCCACGCCGTAGAGGATGTCGAACTCGGCCTGCTTGAAGGGCGGGGCCACCTTGTTCTTGACGACCTTGACGCGGGTGCGGTTGCCGACCGCGTCGGTGCCGTCCTTGAGGGTCTCGATACGGCGCACGTCCAGGCGCACCGAGGAGTAGAACTTCAGCGCCCGGCCACCGGTGGTGGTCTCGGGGCTGCCGAACATCACGCCGACCTTCTCCCGCAGCTGGTTGATGAAGATCGCGGTGGTACCGGTCTGGTGCAGCGCACCGGCGATCTTGCGCAGCGCCTGGGACATCAGGCGGGCCTGGAGGCCCACGTGGCTGTCGCCCATCTCGCCCTCGATCTCGGCGCGGGGAACCAGGGCCGCCACGGAGTCGATGACGATGATGGAGATCGCGCCGGAGCGGATCAGCATGTCGACGATCTCCAGCGCCTGCTCACCGGTGTCGGGCTGGGAGAGCAGCAGGTCGTCGGTGTCGACGCCGATCTTCTTGGCGTACTCGGGGTCGAGCGCGTGCTCGGCGTCGACGAAGGCGGCGATGCCGCCCATCTTCTGCGCGCTGGCCACCGCGTGCAGGGCGACGGTCGTCTTACCGCTGGACTCGGGCCCGTACACCTCCACGATGCGGCCCTTGGGGATACCGCCGATGCCGAGGGCCACGTCGAGGGCGATCGCTCCGGTGGGGATCGCCTCGATCGGCGGGCGGTCGTCATCGCCCAGACGCATGACGGAGCCCTTGCCGAACTGCCGCTCGATCTGGGCGAGCGCTGTTTCGAGAGCCTTGTCTCGGTCTCCAGATGCCACGGGATACCCCTGTTGTTGGGTCGATGCCTTCTTCTTCATGATGCGCACGACGCTACGCGGTCGGTACGACAATCGCGACGTCCGACGTTCGCCTGTGGACAACCCACACTACCCGAACTTGTGTTCGATGTGGCGTACGAAACGGAGGGCCTCCCACGGGACGTCCGTCACCGGATCAGCGCGCGGAGGCGGGAAGGTCGAACGCCTCGCACACGGCGCGCCACACCTCCTTGGCCCCCACCCCGTCGGCGAGCGCCTGCTCCACCGTGCGGGATCCGAGCCCCTCCAGGACGTAGTCCCGGGCCAGGCTCTGCGTGTAGGCCTCGCCGAACTGCTCGTGCATGTTGTTCCAGAACACCGTGAGTCTCATCGGTTCCAGTATCGGTCACGGGCGCGCCCGGCGCGGTCGTACGGGTTCTGTCACCGCCTCCGGGCACACTGGCGGCATGAGCCGTGTGCCGCACTCCCTCGAACGCTTCGGACCGGCCACCCGGGCCTGGTTCGAACAGGCCTTCCCCGCAGGTCCCACGCCCGCGCAGGCCGGTGCCTGGGAGTCGGTCTCGCGGGGGCGGAACACACTGGTGGTGGCGCCGACCGGCTCGGGCAAGACCCTGTCGGCCTTCCTCTGGTCGCTGGACCGGCTGACCTCGGCGCCCGTCCCCGAGGACCGCGTCCGCCGCTGCCGTGTGCTGTACGTGTCCCCGCTCAAGGCCCTGGCGGTGGACGTGGAGCGCAACCTGCGCGTCCCGCTGGCCGGGATCGCCGACGCGGCGGCGTCGGCGGGCCGGGAGCTGTCCCCGGTCACCGTGGGGATCCGCACGGGCGACACCCCCGCCGACGAGCGGCGCAGGCTCGCCACCCGCCCGCCGGACGTGCTCATCACCACCCCCGAGTCGCTGTTCCTGGTGCTCACCTCGCGCGCCAGGGAGGGGCTGGCGGGCGTGGAGACGGTCATCGTCGACGAGGTGCACGCGCTGGCGGGCACCAAGCGCGGAGCCCACCTGGCGCTGAGCCTGGAGCGGCTGGACGCCCTGCTGGACCGTCCCGCGCAGCGGATCGGACTGTCGGCGACCGTGCGCCCGCCCGAGCTGGTGGCGGAGTACCTCGGCGGCGCCGACGTCGTCTCGCCGCCCGACTCCCCCGGCATGGACCTGAGCGTGGCGGTGCCCGTCCCCGACATGGAGGAGCCCGGCACGCCCGGGACCCGGACCCCGCCGTCCGACGGCGGGCCCCGGCCCGGCGGGTCCCTGTGGCCGCACGTGGAGCTGCGGGTCCTGGACCTGGTCGAGGCCCACCGGTCCACCATCGTGTTCACCAACGGCCGCCGCACCGCGGAGAGGCTGTGCGCCCGCGTCAACGACCTGTACGCCGAGCGGCACGGCCCGGGCCTGCCGCCCGAGGAGGTGCCCGCGCAGGTCATCGCCCAGTCCGGACGGAGCGGAGGCGGCCCTCCGGTGGTCGCGCGCGCCCACCACGGCTCGATGTCCAAGGCCGAGCGGGCCCTGGTCGAGGACGACCTGAAGGCGGGGAGGCTGCGCTGCGTCGTGGCCACCTCCAGCCTGGAGCTGGGTGTGGACATGGGCGCGGTCGACCTGGTGGTGCAGGTGGCCTCACCTCCGTCGGTGGCCAGCGGCCTCCAGCGGATCGGCCGGGCGGGACACCAGGTCGGCGGGACCTCGCGCGGGGTCTTCCTGCCCCAGTTCCGGGGCGACCTGCTGACCACGGCCGTGGTGGTCGGGCGGATGCGCGAGGGCGGCATCGAACGCCTGGAGACGCCGCGCAACCCCCTGGACGTGCTCTCCCAGCAGATCGTGGCGATGGCCGCCATGGACGACTGGCCGGTGGCCGACCTGGCCGCCCTGGTACGACGGGCCGCGCCGTTCCGCGACCTGGCCGACCCGGTGCTGGAGTCGGTCCTGGACATGCTGTCCGGGCGCTATCCCTCGGACGAGTTCGCCGAGCTGCGTCCGCGCGTGGTGTGGGACCGGGAGGCGGGCGTGCTGCGGGCCCGGCCCGGCGCGCAGCGGCTGGCGGTGGTCAGCGGCGGCACCATCCCGGACCGGGGCGTGTACGGGGTGCACCTGGCCGCGGAGGGCGGGGCGTCCGCGCCGGGCCGGGCGCCCACCCGGGTCGGCGAGCTGGACGAGGAGATGGTCTACGAGTCGCGGGTGGGCGACGTGTTCGTGCTGGGGTCCACCTCGTGGCGGATCGAGTCGATCACCGCCGACCGGGTGCTGGTCTCCCCCGCGCCGGGGCGGCCGGGGCGGATGCCGTTCTGGAAGGCAGACGCCCAGGGGCGGCCCGTGGAGCTGGGCCGGGCGGTGGGCGCGCTGACCAGGGAGATCGCCGGGGCGGACGCGGAGGAGGCGCTGGCCCTGGCCGAGGAGGCGGGGCTGGACCGGTGGGCCGCGCGGAACCTGGTGGCGTACGTGGCCGACCAGAGGGAGGCCACCGGCCGGGTGCCCGACGACCGGACCGTGGTCGTCGAGCGCTTCCGCGACCAGGTCGGCGACTGGCGCGTGGTCGTCCACTCCCCCCTGGGCGCGCGGGTACACGCGCCGTGGGCGCTGGCGATCGCCCGCCGGATGCGGACGCGGTTCGGCGCGGACGCCCAGGTCGTGCACGGTGACGACGGGATCATGCTGCGGCTGCCGGACACCGGGGAGGGCGGGTGGGACCGGGCGGGCGACCTGGCCGACCTGGTGGCGCTGGACCCGGAGGAGGTGGAGGAGGCGGTCACCGACGAACTGCCCGGATCGGCGCTGTTCGCCGCCCGGTTCCGCGAGTGCGCGGCGCGGGCCCTGCTGCTGCCCCGCCAGCGTCCGGGCAGGCGGATGCCCCTGTGGCAGCAGAGGTTGCGGGCCTCGCACCTGCTGTCGGTGGCGGGCCGGTACGGGTCGTTCCCGATCGTGTTGGAGACGGTGCGCGAGTGCCTGCGGGACGTGTTCGACGTGCCCGCGCTGGTGGAGGTGCTCGCCGACCTCCGGTCCCGCCGGACGCGTGTGGTCGAGGTGCGCACGGAGGCGGCGTCGCCGTTCGCTCGCTCGCTGATGATGGAGTACACGGCGGCGTTCCTGTACGAGGGGGACGCCCCAGCGGCCGAACTGCGCGCGCAGGCGCTGACCCTGGACCAGTCGCTGCTGGCCGACCTGCTGGGGGAGGCGGATCTGCGGGAGCTGCTCGACCCCGGGGTGGTGGACCGGGTCGGCGCGCTGTTGCAGCGGACCGCCGAGGGGGCGGGGGTCGCGGACGCGGAGGGCGCCGCGGACCTGCTGCGCGAGGTGGGCCCGCTGACCACGGAGGAGGCCGCAGCGCGCGGCGTCCGGCGGGAGTGGCTGGAGCGGTTGGGGTCCGCGGGGCGGGTGGTGCGGATGGCCGTCGCGGGCGCCGAACGCTGGTGCGCGGTGGAGGACGTGGCGCGGCTGCGGGACGCGTTGGGCGCCGAGCCGCCCGCCGGTGTTCCGGGAGCCCTCCTGGAGCCGGTGGCCGCGCCGACGCGCGACCTGGTGTCGCGCCACGCGCGCACGCACGGGCCGTTCACCTCCGGTGAGGCCGCGGCGCGCCTGGGTCTGGGTGTGGACGTGGTGGAGGGCGTGCTGCGGGAGCTGTCCCGGGAGGGGCGGGTGTCCCACGGCGGATTCCGTCCGGGCGGGACGGGCGCCGAGTGGTGCGACGCCGACGTGCTGCGCCGGTTGCGGCGCGGATCGATCGCGCGTCTGCGGCGGGAGGTGGAACCGGTCGACCAGGCCGCCCTGGCCCGGTTCTCGCCGCTGTGGCAGCGCGCCGTGCCGGGTGAGCGGTGGCGCGGGCCGGACGCGGTGTTCGAGGCGGTGGAGTCGCTGCGGGGCGCGGCGGTGGCGGCGTCGGCGCTGGAGTCGCTGGTGCTGCCCGCCCGGGTGGAGGGCTACGCGCCCCACCGGTTGGACGCGTTGACGCAGGCGGGCGAGGTGGTCTGGGCCGGGGCGGGTGCGCTTCCCCATGGGGACGGGTGGGTCCACCTGGTGCCGGCCGACGAGGCGGCCCTGCTGCTGCCCGAGCCGGTCCCTCCGGAGGAGGGGACGCTGGCCGCCACGGTGCTGGAGGTCCTGCGCGAGGGCGGCGCGCTGTTCTTCCGTGACGTCGCCGACCGCGCCTCACGTGCGGCGGGCGGTGCGGCGGTGTCGGACGGGGACCTGGTCGCGGCGCTGTGGGAACTGGTGTGGTCGGGCTGTGTCACCAACGACACCCTCGCCCCGCTGCGGGCCGTGCTGGGGTCGGGGGCCGCGCCGCGCCGTGCGCCGTCCCGGTCGGGGCGCCTGTCGCGTCCGGTGCTGCCGACCCGGTCGGGCCCTCCCACCGCCGGGGGCCGGTGGTGGGTCCTGCCCGAGCGGGAGACCGATCCCACCAGGCGCGTCCTGGCCCGTCTGGAGGCGCGACTGGAGCGCCGGGGTGTGCTGGTGCGTGGTCACCAGGGAGGACGGATCTCCCAGGACGAGTACCGGGTGCTGCGGACGTTGGAGGAGTCGGGCCGGGTGCGTCGCGGCTACTTCGTGGAGGGGTTGGGCGGGGCCCAGTTCGCCCTGCCCGGGGCGGTGGACCGGTTGCGGGCGCTGTCCGACGAGCGCGGCACGGCGGCGCCCGTGGTGCTGGCGGCGACCGATCCGGCGAACCCGTTCGGCACGGACCTGGCCTGGCCGCGGGGGCCGGAGGAGGCGGGGGACGATCGGCGGGCCCGGCCCGGGCGGGTGGCGGGCGCCCTGGTGGTGGTCGACGGCGGGCGGCCGACCCTGTACGCGGGCCGGGGCGGCCGTTCGGTGCTGACGTTCGGTTCTCCTCCGGGCCTGCTGGAGCGGGCGGCCGGTGCCCTGGCCGCGGCGGTGCGGGACGGCCGTGCGGGGCCGTTGACGGTGGAGCGCGCGAACGGGGTGGAGGTGTTCGGGACGCCGGTGGACGCCGCGCTCGTGGCGGCGGGGTTCCACGTCACTCCGAAGGGGCTGCGTCTGCGTCCCTAGCCCGTGTGGGACGCAGAAAACCGCTGGCCGGAACGCTCCGTCCCGGACAGGATGGCGTCCGCGTCCACGAGGTACGAGCACGAGGGGGAAGCGTGGGAGCCAGGGGAATCCGACCGATGCTGCCGGAGGACGAGCCGCGCGCGGTGGAGGTGTCGTTGGCGGCGGACACGGTGTTCGCCGGAGCCGGTGTGGTCCTGCCGCCCGACGACCCCCGCGGGATGCTGGCGCACGCGGAGCGTGTCCTGGTGGCCGACGACCCGGTGACGGGTGATCCCGTGGTCGGCCTGGCCGCGACCGTGACCGTGGACGGCCGCCCGCACCTGGAGCAGCTCGCCGTGCACCCGGACCACGGAAGGCGCGGGGTCGGCGGCGCCCTGCTGGAGGAGGTGTGCGCCGAGTCCGGGGCCGCCGGACACACCCGCCTGACCCTCACCACCTTCCGCGACCTGCCGTGGAACGGCCCCTGGTACGCGGATCGGGGTTTCACCGTCCTGCCCCGGCCGGAGTGGGGTCCCGGCCTGGAGCGCCTGTGGGAGGCCGAGGAGCGGGCGGGGATCCGGGTGCTCCCGCGCGTGGTGATGGTGCGGGAGCTGCCCCGACCGACCTGAGCGTTCTCCCCGGCGGGAGTCCGCTGTGTCCCGGCCGGGTGAGGGAGGGGCCGGGACACAGGGGGCGGCCAGGGGTCAGGCTGCCGCCTCTGGAGGACGTGTGCCCTGGTCAGAGCTTTGGGAGGGCTCCCATAGGAGGGGCCGACGTGTCAGACGGTGGAGGAGAAGACGTCCTCCCGGGCGCGTTCGAGGGCGTGCAGGAGCGCCCCGCGCACGACCGGGCTGCCCTCCACACCGCCCAGGGCGACCTCGGTGGCGTTGGGGGCGATGCGCCTCGTGGCCGCCTGGACCCGTTCGGCGAGCTTCGTACCCCCCGCACGGGCGACGTCCCCTCCGAGCACCACCAGACCGGGGTCGAGGATGACGGTGACGGCGGCGACCCCGCGGGCCAGGCGCTCGGCGAAGGCGTCCAGGAAGGCGTCCCCCTCGGGGGTGCCCGCCGCGGAGGCCGCCGCGACGACCTCGGTGACGTCGGTGCCCTCGATGCCGTACCCGGCGGCGAGCTCGACCACCTGACCGGCCTTGACCAGCGCCTGGAACCCGTGGGGCAGCTCGCGGCTGGCGCCGTCGCGCAGGGACTCGTAGCCGCCGGACAGCCCCACGTCGGTGGGCATGGGGGCCCCGGGCACGGGCAGGTACCCGATCTCGCCCGCGCCGCCGGAGCGTCCCCGGTGGATACGGCCGTCGATCATGGTGGACATGCCGACACCGCCGTTGGCGCTGAGCCAGATGAGGACGAACTCGGCCACGCCCACCGCCGCACCCTCGGAGTGCTCCGCCAGGGCGGCCAGGTTGACGTCGTTCTCGATCATGACCGACCTCTTGAGATCGGCGCGCAGGGCCTCCAGAATGCCCTCATGCCAGGACATCAGGTCGAAGGAGAACCGGATGTCGCCCGTGCGCGGATCGACGACGCCGGGTGTGCCGATGACGCAGGCACGAACCTTGTCCAGGGGGATTCCCGTGGTGTCGACCAGGCGCATCACGGCGGTGTGGACGAGTGCCACGGGATCGTCGGACGCGCTGGGGTCGACGGCGACGTCACCGACGATGTCGCCGGTGATGTCGGCGATCGTCGCGGTCACCCTCCGCGCGCTGACGTCCAGAACGGCGACGTAGGCGCTCTCGGGCACCACCGCGTACAGGGCCGCGTTGGGCCCCCTGCCCCCCGCCTGACTACCCACCACCCGCACCAGGTCCCGCTCCTCCAGTCGCGCGAGCAACTGGGAGGCGGTCACCTTGGAAAGACCGGTCCGCGTGCCCAACTGCGTTCTGGTCAAGGGCCCCGCGGACAGCAGTAGTTCCAGTGCCGCGCGGTCGTTGAGCTGGCGCAGCAGCCGGGGAGTCCCCGGACGTTGAGACATAACCGTGACACCTCACCCTGTTTTTATTAGGAAAGTTTCCTGTTAATTTAGCTCACAACCTCACAGGAGGTCACGTCCTGGCAGGCCCGCTCCGGGCCCTTCCGGTACCCGCGCCGGCGGGGCGGCCAACGTGCTATCCCAGCACAACCCCCACAAAGACGTCGAGCCGCCGGGTGGTCCCACGATCATCCCAGGTCGGTTCGAGCACAGGCGTCGCACCCCGGCGCGTCGTGCGAAGGGAGAAAGATACAGATGAGGTTTCCCAAGATCGCAGCGGCCACGGCCGTGGTCCTGCTCGCCTCCGCGTGCGGTGGTGGCTCCGGTGACGGCGGTGAGGCCGACAGCCTGACCGTCTGGGTCATGGGCACCTCCCAGGACCCCCTCGTCGAGTACTTCGACGACGCCGAGTCCCGCTTCCAGGAGAGCCACCCTGGCGTCTCGGTCGAGGTCGAGTTCATCCCGTGGCCCGACGCGCAGCAGTCCATCACCAACGCCCTCGCCGGAGGCGACGCCCCCGACGTGCTGGAGGTCGGCAACGACCAGGTCGCGAACTGGGCCTCTCAGGGCGCCCTGATGGACATCACCGAGCAGGTCGGGGGCTGGGACGCCGCCGCGGGCATCGACGAGAACGCCCTGGAGTCCGGCACCTACGAGGGCGTCCAGTACGGCGTCCCGTGGTTCTCCGGCGTGCGCACCCTGTTCTACCGGGCGGACTGGCTGGAGGAGCTCGGCATGGAGCCGCCCGAGACCTGGGACGAGCTCGTCGAGGTCGCCGAGGCCATCGAGGGGGAGTACGACGTCCCCGGCTTCGCCGCGCCGACCGACTTCACCAACGGCATCGCCAGCTTCGTCTGGAGCAACGGCGGCGAGATCGCGACGCAGAACGGCGACGAGTGGGAGGGCCAGCTCACCGACCCTGCCACCATGGAGGCTCTCGAGTTCTACGCGAGTCTGACCACCGACGGCATCTCGCCGCAGGAGTACGTCGGCCAGAACGAGCTCATCGCCCTGGCCGACATGGCCAACAGCGAGCTGGGCATGTACATCGACGGCGGCTGGGCGCTCACCTCGATGGAGGAGCAGGCGGCCGACCCCGCCGTCGTCGAGAACATCGCCGCCGCGCCCATCCCGGGCGCCGACGGCATGGCCCCAGCCCTAGCGGGCGGCTCCGCCCTGACGGTGTTCTCCACCACCGAGCACCCGGACCTGGCCTTCGACCTGCTGACCGTCCTCGGCGACGAGGAGGGCGGCCAGGGCTACGCCGACGTCGGCGGCTTCTTCCCGGCCTACCCGCATCTGCTCGAGGAGTACAAGGAGGACCCGGATCGCGCGGCGGCCGCCACGCAGATGCAGAGCATCCGGTACTTCCCGACCACCCCGCGCTGGACCGCGGCCGACCAGGACGGCAAGATCCTGCCGAGCGCCATGCTGGAGATCGTGCAGGGGGGCGACCCCGAGGAGGTCCTGTCGGCGGCCAACGAGGAGCTCACCACGATCCTCAACGAGCCGGTCGAGTAGTCCGTACCGCCTCACTGAGTAGAGCTGTGCGCGGGCGGGGTACCCACCCCGCCCGCCGCGGTCGGCCCACGCCTCGATTGAGAAGACCATGGCACAAACCGTCGAACCCAGGACCGCGCGCGGGCGCGGGGAGGCCGCTCCGGCCCCCGTCTCCAAGATCGCCCCGCGCCGCCGCAAACTGCCCATTCCCTACCTGCTCATCGGCCCAGCCCTGATCCTCCTCGCGATCGTGCTGCTGTGGCCGATCGTGCAGATGGTGTGGTACTCGTTCACCGACTTCACCACACGCAACCTCCTGCCGAACCAGCCCGGGCCGACCTGGAACGGCTTCTCCCACTACCAGACGCTCCTGAGCGACCCCGAGTTCTGGACGATCCTGCGCAACACCGTCGTGGTCTGCGTCCTGATGGTCGGTATCACGATGGTGCTGGGCACTCTCGTGGGGCTGTTGCTGCACAAGCTCCCCAAGTGGTTCGCGGGGTTCGTGTCCATCGGCATGATGCTCGCCTGGGCCACCCCGGCGCTGAGCGCCTCCCTGGTCTTCCGCTGGCTGTTCCTGCCGGAGCGGGGGCTGGTCAACGTCACCCTGGACTCACTGCCGGACTGGCTGGTGGGCAGCGGATGGCTGGACTACAACTGGTTCCTCGAACCGCTCCCGCTGTTCTCGATCCTCATCACGGTGATCGTCTGGCAGTCCTTCCCCTTCATCGCCGTCTCCGTGCTCGCCGGGCTCAAGAGCATCCCGGACGAGCTGTACGAGGCCGCGCGGATGGACGGCGCGAGCGCCTGGAAGGCCTTCTGGAACGTCACGTTCCCGATGCTGCGCCCGCTGTTCGCCCTGCTCCTGATCCTCCAGATCATCTGGGACCTGCGGGTGTTCACGCAGCTGTACATCCTGGCGAACAGCTTCCAGAACAAGGACGTCTACCTGCTCTCGTACTACATCTACCAGCAGGGCTTCAGCGCCAGCCCGGCCAACTACGGCATGGGTTCGGCGATCGCGGTGGTCATGACCGTGATGATCCTCTTCGTCACCGCGTACTACCTGCGCATCATGATCCGCCAGGGGGAGACCCGATGACAGCGATCGAACAGACCTCCGGGACCGCCGTCCGCGAGCGCGCCACCGGGGGCGCCGGATCCGGCGGAAGCGACCGCCCGCGGCGCGTCTACCGCCGCGGTCCGCTGCGCCGCATGCGCTCCCTGCCGCTGTACCTGGCTGGCCTCGCGGTGTTCCTGTTCTCCGTGTTCCCCGTGTACTGGATGATCATCACGGCCTTCAAGCCGGTGGGTGAGATCTTCACGCGCGACCAGACCTTCTTCCCGAACGCGCCGACCCTGGAGCACTTCGACCGGGTGCTCAACGGAAACCTGATCCCGGGCGTGAACTTCTGGGAGTTCCTCGGCAACAGTCTGCTCGTCACCATCGCCTCCGTGGCCATGGGCGCGTTCCTGTCGCTGCTGGCCGCCGTGGCCGTCGCCCGGTTCCGGTTCCGCCTGCGCACCGCCTTCATCATCCTGCTGCTGATGATCCAGATGGTGCCGATGGAGGCGCTGATCATCTCGATCTTCATCAACTTCCGCCAGCTGTCCGACGTCAGCGGCGTGGAGCTGCTCGGCAATCTGTCCGGCCTCCTCATCGTGTACACGGCCGTGTCCCTGCCGATCACCATCCTGATGCTGCGGGGCTTCGTGGCCGCGGTGCCCAAGGAACTGGAGGAGGCCGCGGCGATCGACGGCGCGGGCCCCTGGACGGTCTTCTGGCGCATCCTGATGCCCCTGGTCGCGCCCGGCCTGGTCGCGGCGAGCATCTTCGCCTTCATCACCGCGTGGAACGAGTTCATCGTCGCCCTGACCTTCCTCGGCCGGAGCACGGAGGAGTACACGCTGCCGCTGACCCTGTCCTACTACTTCGGCCGGTTCGGCACCGAGTGGGGATCGATCATGGCGGCCTCCACCCTGCTGACCATCCCCGTGATGATCTTCTTCCTGTTCGTCCAACGGCGCATGGTCTCGGGCCTGACCATGGGCGCCGTCAAGGGCTGACCGCCCTTCCCCACCGGGGCGGGTCCCGCTGAGGACGCCGCGGGACCCGCCCCGGGCACGCATGCCCCCACCCCGCTCCCCGCCCTTCGTCTGCCCGTACCGGGCACCCCTCGCTCATCGAACGGAGTTCGTCATGCCGTACGACCCGACCCTGGCGCGTCTGGCCAACGCCACGCTGCTGGTGCCCTTCGAGTCCTACCACGCCCCGCGCTGGGTCCTGGAGGGTCTGGCGGACGGTATCGCCGGTGTCTGCCTGTTCCACAACAACCTGGACGGCCCCGAACAGGTGGCCGCGCTGAACTCGTCCCTGGCCGAGGCCGCCGACACCCCGCTCATCTCCCTGGACGAGGAGGGCGGCGACGTCACCCGCATCGGCCAGGCTCGGGGCAGCGACTATCCGGGCAACGCCGCCCTGGGCGCCGTGGACGACCCCGAGCTCACCCGCGCCACCCTCCGCTCCCTGGGCCACCGCCTGGCCGAGCTGGGCTTCAACATGGACCTGGCGCCGTCGGTGGACGTCAACGTCGCCGACGACAACCCGGTGATCGGAACCCGCTCCTTCGGCTCCGACGCCGAACTGGTGGCCCGCCACGCGTCCGCGTCCGTGCTCGGCCTCCAGGAGGCGGGCGTGGCCGCGTGCGCCAAGCACTTCCCCGGCCACGGCGCCACCTCACAGGACTCCCACCACGTGCTGCCGCGCGTGGAGGCCGAAGCCGACCTGCTGCGCCGCCGCGAACTGCTGCCCTTCCGAGCGGCGGTGGAGGCGGGTGTGCGGTCGATCCTGACCGCGCACATCGAGATGCCCGGTCTGGGTGGTGACGGCCCGGCCACGCTCACCCCGCACATCCTCAACGACGTGCTCCGCGGGGAACTGGGCTTCACCGGCACCGTGGTCAGCGACGCCATGGACATGCAGGGCGTCAGTGGCCGCATCGGGATCCCCGAGGCCAGCGTGCGCGCGGTGGCCGCCGGGGTGGACCTGCTGTGCCTGGGCAGGTTCGTCTACGCCGACCAGGTCGAGCTGGTCCGCACCGCCCTGGTGGAGGCGGTCCGTGAGGGGCGCATGCCCGGGGAACGCCTGGAGGAGGCCGCCGCGCGCAACGCGGAACTGCGCACCTGGATCCGTGAGTCGGGGGTGCGGGAGGCGGCCGTGCCCGCGTCCGACGCCGTGGGGTTGGCCGGGGCCCGCCGCGCGGTGCGCGTGGACGGCGACCTGTCGTCGCTGAGGAACCCCTACGTGGTGGAGGTGGACGCCCCCGCCGGAATGGCCGTGGGCGAGGTCCCGTGGGGGCTGGCCCCCTGGTTCCCCGACACCGAGCGGGTCTCCCCCGACACCGCGCACGCCGACCGGCTGGCCGCCAGCGCCCGGGACCGTGACCTGGTCGTGGTGGTGAGGGACGCGCACCGCTACCCCGACGCCCAGGCGCTCGTCAACCGCCTGCTCAGCGACCGCCCCGACGCCGTGGTGGTGGAGATGGGCCTGCCCATCTGGCGTCCCGGCTGCGGCGCGCACGTGAGCACCTACGGGGCCGCGCACGTGAACGGGCTGAGCGCGGCCGAACTGCTGGGCGCCCCGGTGGAGGCCCCCGCTCCCCGCGTGAACTGAGCCGTGTTCCCTCTGGGCCTCCGCTCCGCTTCGGCCCGCCCGTCACCCGCCATCGCCCGCCGGGGCGCTTCGCGCGGGGGACGGGCTACCCCCTCAACGGACGCCTACGGCGCCCGAACCGCGCCACCAGGGGTGAACGTTCCAGGAAACAGGCCCCGGGCCCTCACACTCCCGGCCATCCCGGTCGGCCCCGCGGAACGATCCCGCGGGTCCGGCCGGGCCGCGTGTTTCCGGCGCGCCTTCCAGCAGACATACTGGGACGTGACGCCCTCCACACCGGGAACGCCACCGATGTCTCCGAAACCCGGTAGGAGAAGTACTCTTACCCTGAAGCATCCCGGCCGTCGACCGTCCCGTCGGCGTCCGGTGCCCCATTCGCCCTTCCAAACACGGCATAATCACAGCATGCGCCTTTCAGCCCGGGTCGACTACGCGCTACGCGCGGCGGCGGAACTCGCCGTCGCCGACGAGGGGCCGGTGACGGCCGAGCAGCTCGCGCGCGCGCAGGCCATCCCCGGAAAATTCCTCGAGAACATCCTCACCCAGCTACGCCGCGCCGGACTGGTGCGCAGCCAGCGCGGTCCCGTCGGCGGTTACTGGCTGGCCCGTCCTCCGGGGGAGATCTCCCTGGCCGACATCATCCGCGCGGTCGACGGGCCGCTCGCCAACGTGCGCGGGGAGCGCCCCGAGCACGTCGACTACGACGGCGCCGCCCGCAGCCTCCAGCAGGTGTGGATCGCCCTGCGCGCCAGCGAGCGCGCCATCCTGGAGGGCGTCAACCTCCAGCACCTGGTGACCAACGAACTTCCCGAGACGGTGCGCTCGCTCGCCGAGGACCCCGACGCCTGGGTGAACCACACCCACCGCTGACCGCGGCGCCGCCCGGCCCCGCCGGAGCCGTCCACCACGAGGGCCCCGCACACGACGAAGGAGCCGACCCCCTGGTCGGCTCCTTCGCATTGGTCACGATGACGATGGACGGACGGTTCCGAGGTGGGGTCAGACTCCCACCATGTCGGCGACTTGGGGAACGCGGTCCGGTACCGGGTCGATGCCGAGGTCCTGGGTGGAGACGGGATCGGTCGTAACCGTGTCGCCCAGCAGCGCGGCCTCCTGGAGCTCGGCGAGGGCGAGCTGGTCGGAGACCTCTCTCAGCACCTGGGACAGCGGGACGCCCAGCGCCCCGCAGATCGAGGAGAGCAGTTCGGAAGAGGCTTCCTTCTGCCCGCGCTCGACCTCCGACAGATAGCCGAGGGACACACGTGCATCGGCCGACACCTCACGGAGGGTGCGACCCTGGCGCTGCCGGAGCCGCCTGAGCACGTCACCAAGTAGGTGACGAAGCAGGACCATCATTCGCGCTCCCTCCCACCGGTAGCGACCTTCATATACAACACCGTACCTGCCCCTCGCCCGATTCGGGCACCTCTTGCCGTCCTGTTCGCTGGAGGGGGAACCCCGCCCAGGGGTGGTTTTGTTCCCCGGGATGGGGGGAGGGAGAGCCAACCGAAAGGGTCAGGTCCGGGTGTTTCCCTCCGTACTCCCGCGAACGACCGAATCCAGGAGCAGCAGTGCCCCCTCGACCGTGCGGTATCGGATACCCGCACGGTCACCGGTGAAACGGAACTGGCGGACACGGGTGTTCCCCGCGGGTACGGCGACGGCCGCGTAGACGGTGCCGACGGGCTGCCCGTCCTGGGGCTCGGGACCGGCCACGCCGGTCACCGCCACCCCGTAGTCGGCCCGCAGCAGGCGGCGGGCACCGAGCGCCATGTGCTCGGCCACCTCGGGGTGGACGGCGCCGTGCTCGGCCAGGAGGTCACCGGGGACGCCCAGCACCTCCTCCTTGGTGTCGGTGGCGTAGGCCACCACACCGCCCCGGTAGGAGCCGGAGGAGCCGGGGATCGCGGTCAGGTGGGCGCCGACGAGGCCGCCGGTCAGCGACTCGGCCGTGGCACAGGTCATTCCGTGGTCGAGCAGGGCCCGGTGGGCGGCCCCGGCCGCGGTGAGCGCCTCGACCCGGAACTCCAGCCCCTCCGACCCCAGGTGGACCCGGTCCTCCTCCCGGCTCACTCCGCGCCGTCCTTGCGGGCGCGGACCGCGCGGACGGCGTCGAACACGTAGGTGAGACCGGTCCACAGGGTGACCACCAGGGCGGCGGCCATCACCACGTGGGCGAACCAGGCGAAGACCTCGCTGAAGGGCAGCACCTGGAACGGGAAGAGGTAGACGCTGATCGCGACGATCTGGAGGACCGTCTTGAGCTTGCCGCCCTTGCTGGCGGGCATGACCACGTAGCGCAGGACGGCGAAGCGCAGTACCGTGATCCCCCACTCGCGGGCCAGGATGGCGATGGTGACCCACCACCACAGGTCCCCCTGGAGGGACAGAACGACCAGCGCCGAGCCGGTGAGCGCCTTGTCGGCGATCGGGTCGACGATCTTGCCGAAGTCGGTGACCAGGTTGCGGCGGCGGGCGATCTCGCCGTCGACGCGGTCGGTGATGGCGGCCAGCACGAAGACGGCGAAGGCGGCGAGGCGCCACCACGGGCCGTCCAGGAACATGAACCACACGAAGAGCGGGACCATGACCAGGCGGCTCATCGTGAGGATGTTCGCGATGTTCCACAGTGGGACGTGGGGGGCGGGGGAGGCCGCAGGGTCTGGGGTGCTCATCTGTCCGCGGCTTCTCCGTGGGTGTCGTCCTGCTCCGCGATGAGGTCGGCGCCAGCCGACTGGATGATGGTCGCGCGCACCAGGTCACCGACGGCGAGGTCCTCGCCGTACAGGATCGTGCTGCCGTCCACCTCGGGGGCCTGGTGCTCGGCGCGGCCCTCGTAGGCCCCGTCCTCCAGCACCGACTCCACCAGGACGGTCACCTCCGAGCCGACCCGCTCCTCGGCGCGCTGGGTCATCAGTTCCTCGGAGAGCCGGTTGAGCCGCTCCACGCGCTCGGCGACGACCTCGTCGGGCAGCTTGCCCTCGTGGTCGAAGGCCTCGGTGCCCTCCTCGTCGGAGTACCCGAACACGCCGATGGCGTCCAACCGGGCCTCGGAGAGGAAGGAGACCAGGTCCTCGAACTCGGCCTCGGTCTCGCCGGGGAAGCCCACGATGAAGTTGGAGCGGGCACCGGCCTCGGGGGCGCGCTTGCGGACCGTGTCCAGCAGCTCCAGGAAGCGCTCGCGGTCGCCGAAGCGGCGCATGCGGCGCAGGAGGGCGCCGTTGGCGTGCTGGAAGGAGAGGTCGAAGTAGGGCACCACCCCGGGGGTGCCGGTGAGGACGTCCACCAGGCCGGGGCGCACCTCGGCGGGCTGGAGGTAGCTGACCCGGACCCGCTCCAGCCCCTCGACGGCGGCCAGACGGGGCAGGAGCTTCTCCAGGGCGCGCACGTCGCCCAGGTCCTTGCCGTAGGAGGTGGAGTTCTCGCTGACCAGGAACACCTCGCGGACGCCCTCGGAGGCCAGCCACTCGGCCTCGTGCACGACGTCGTCGGGGTTCCGGGAGATGTAGGCGCCGCGGAAGGTCGGAATGGCGCAGAAGGTGCAGCGCCGGTCGCAGCCGGAGGCGATCTTGAGGTTGGCGACCGGGCCGCCCGTGAGGCGGCGGCGCGGGACGGCGGCGCGGTAGGGCAGCTCGGTGCCCTCGGCCCCGGGGGCGTCGGCGAAGCTGGCGTGGCCGGGAACGTGTGCCTGGGAGGCGTCGCGCTCGGCCGGGCTGATGGGCAGCAGAGTGCGCCGGTCCCGGGGGTCGTGGGGGACGAGGGAGCGTCCCGCCACGACGTCGTCGAGCCGGTCGGTGATGGCGGCGTAGTCGTCGAAACCGAGGACCTGCGCCTCGGGAAGCGCCTCGGCCAGTTCGGAGCCGTAGCGCTCGGCCATGCACCCGGCGGCGACGACTCTGCTCCCGTTCTCCGCGGCGCCCAGCAGGGTCTCGATGGAGTCCTGCTTGGCCGCGTCGATGAACCCGCAGGTGTTGACGATGGTGACGTCGGCCTCGGTGTCGCCGTCGACGAGGTCCCAGCCGCCAGCGGACAGGCGCCCGGCCAGCTCTTCGGAGTCGACCTCGTTACGCGCACACCCCAGGGTGACGAGTGAGACAGTACGGCGCGATGACATGGCTTCCAAGCGTGTGCGAGAGCATTCGGGTGATGCGGGGGCCGGACCGGCCGTGCTCGGTGTCACGTGGCGCCGCCCGCAGCCCCCCACATTACCTTGGTCGGCTCACCCTCCCGTACTCCGGTCCGGGTCCGCCCTGGCAGCGGGGCGGCGGGGTCACCGCTTCACGCCCTCCGGACCGATCGTGACCTCCTTGACCTCTCCGGGAAGCCCGAGCGGACCGGCGCCCTCACCGTCGACGGTCACGCTGAGCGCACCGGCGTCGCCGGTCCAGAGGTTGATCGTGTCCTCGGTCACGTACTCCCTGACGTCGCCCTCCAGGATGTAGCCGACGTACAGGGTCTCCTCGTCGGCACCGGTGACCTCGATCCAGCTGCGCCCGGACGCCTCGATCGCGACGGTGAACTCGACGGGCTCCTCCGGCGCGGTGCCGGCCGCGGCCTTCGCGCCCGTGCCTCCGGCGGAGGCGGAGTCGACGTTCGCCTCGGCGGAGGAGCCGGAGGAGAAGGCCGCGCGCAGCGGGTTGCCCGCGTCCCAGTCCTGCCAGGTGCGGATCCCGACGAAGATGGCCAGCAGGAAGATGACGCCGACCACGGCCCAGGGCCAGTGGCGCCGGACCGCCGTGGCCGGTCGGTGCCCGGCGAGCAGGGGGCGCGACACGGGCCCGCCCACGCCGTGCCTGCCGGCCTGGCGCCTGCCGTGCGCGGGACCGCCCTTCCGTGGTCCGCCGCGCACGGGTCTGCCGTGCGCGGGGACACCGCGCGTGGGCCCGCCGCCCTGTGCCTGGCGTCCGCCGCGGCGCCCCTCCCCCGTGTCGCGGGGCCACGGGATCCACGCGGTCCGCGTGTTCCCGGGTTCCTCCGCGCGCGGGCGCGCCAGGATCTGCCTGCGCTCGAAGTGGCCCCAGCGCTGGGCGCCGACCCCGGAGTCGTCCTCCCCGAAGCGGCGCTCCATCACCGCCTCCCCGTCCTCTCCGGTACGGGTCTGGGCGCGCGCGGCGGCGGCCTCGCGGATCGCGTCGGGCGTGGGCGCCAGGTGGCGCTGCGGGGGAACGAAGACGGGTATGGCACGGGACGCGTGCTCGCGGTCGTACTCGGCCAGGAGCGGTGCCGGGTCCAGGCCGAGTGCGCGGCAGATGCCGCGGATGTGACCGCGTGCGTAGAAGTCCCCGCCGCAGGGGACGAAGTCCTCCCGCTCGATGCTCGTGAGGACGGTTTCCCGGATGCGTGTGCGGATGCTGAGGTCCGCGACCGTATGGCCCGCCGCGACCCGGGCGGCGGACAGGGTCTGGCCGATCGTCGCCATGCGCAATCCCCCCGCGACTGTGTGTATCTGCCGAATACCACTCTGCCGCCCCGGGCGCGTTCATGCAGGCCACCACGCCCCATGAAGCCACCAAGATCCCACCAAATCGGGCAGGCCCGTTTTTAAGGGATGCCAGTGGAGTTTCGGGAAAGTACGGAACACAAGGCCCAGGTATCCGCCGTGCGGGGGGCGCGAGGCGGCTGGAGGTGGGGCACCTCTCCACCACGTCGGCCTCGTGGCCGGAGGGGGATCTCCGGGTTACGGCGGAAGGCGGCACCGGACGGTCAGGAACCGCGGATGTCCTCCAGGACGGCGGGCAGGTCGTCGGGCGTGACGAGCACGTCGCGGGCCTTGGAGCCCTCGCTGGGGCCGACCACGTCGCGGCTCTCCATGAGGTCCATCAGGCGGCCCGCCTTGGCGAAGCCCACGCGCAGCTTGCGCTGGAGCATGGACGTGGATCCGAACTGGGTGGTGACCACCAGCTCGACGGCCTGGAGGAGGAGGTCGAGGTCGTCGCCGATGTCCTCGTCGATCTCCTTCTTCTTCGTCTCGGGGGCCGCCACGTCCTCGCGGTAGCTGGGCTCGGACTGCTTCTTGCAGTGGTCGACGATCCCCCGGATCTCCTTCTCCCCCACCCAGGCGTTCTGGAGGCGGATGGGCTTGCCCGCGCCCATCGGGAGGAAGAGCGCGTCGCCCTTGCCGACCAGCTTCTCGGCGCCCGGCTGGTCGAGGATGACGCGGCTGTCGGAGAGGCTGGAGGTGGCGAAGGCCAGACGGGAGGGCACGTTGGCCTTGATCAGACCGGTGACGACGTCGACGCTGGGCCGCTGGGTGGCCAGCACCAGGTGGATCCCGGCGGCGCGGGCCAGCTGGGTGATGCGCACGACGGCGTCCTCCACGTCACGTGGGGCGACCATCATCAGGTCGGCCAGCTCGTCCACGATCACCAGCAGGTAGGGGTAGGGCTCGTACTCGCGCTCGCTGCCGGGCGGGGCGGTCAGCTCGCCCGCGCGCACGGCGGCGTTGAAGTCGTCCACGTGCCGGTACCCCGAGGCGGCCAGGTCGTCGTAACGGCGGTCCATCTCCCCCACCACCCACTGGAGGGCCTCGGCGGCCCGCTTGGGGTTGGTGATGATGGGGGTGATCAGGTGTGGGATGCCCTCGTACATGGTCAGTTCGACCCGCTTGGGGTCGACCAGGATCATCCGCACCTCGTCGGGGGTGGCGCGCATCATCAGCGAGGTGATGAGCCCGTTGATGCAGGTGGACTTACCCGCACCGGTGGCACCGGCGACCAGCACGTGCGGCATCTTGGCCAGGTTCGCGACCACGTTGGATCCCTCGACGTCCTTGCCCAGGCCCACCAGCATGGGGTGGTCGTCGGAGGTCGCCGCGGGAGACCGCAGCACGTCACCCAGGCTCACGACGTCCTTGTCGGTGTTGGGGATCTCCACACCGATCGCGGACTTGCCCGGGATGGGCGACTGGATGCGCACGTCGGCGCTCTTGACCGCCAGGGAGATGTTCTTGGCCAGGGCGGTGACCTTCTCGACCTTGACCGCGGGGCCCAGCTCGATCTCGTAGCGGGTCACCGTCGGCCCCCGGGTGAACCCGGTGACGTCGGCGTCGATGTTGAACTGGGTGAGCACCCCCGACAGCGCCGCGACGACCTCGTCGTTGACCTTGGTGCGCGGCTTGACCGGGCTGCCGGGCTTGAGCATGGTCGGCGTGGGCAGCTCGTAGTCGCCCTCCACCACGCGGGAGGGGATGGTCAGCTGCTCGGTGGTGGCGGGCGCCGGTGTGGGATCGGGCACCTCCGCCTTCCTGCCGCGTGCGGTCTTCTTCCCGGTCTTCGCCTTCCCGCCGTCGGCCCCGGCCGACGGGACCGACGCCTCCTCCCCGGCCCCGGCCGGCGGGGCCCCGTCCTCCTCGTCCGTGAGGGCGGGGGCGAGGGGCTCGGTGGGCACGACGGGGCTGTCGTAGGGGCGCTCGTGGTCGCCCGCGACCGTCGTCTTCTCCTTGGGCCTGCGCTTCCGCGGTTTGGCGGGCTTCCTCTCCGGGTCGGCGCCCAGGAGGCCGATCCCCGAGTCGGGGCCGGTGTCGCGCTCCATGAGGGCGCCGAACAGGGTCTGGAGGCGCTCGGGGATGCGTCGGATGGGGGTGGAGGTGGCCACGAGGACGCCGAAGACCAGGACCAGGGCCAGCAGGACGCCGGTCAGCCAGGGGGTGAGGACGGAGCTGAGCGGCCCCGAGGCGACGAAGCCGATGAGCCCGCCCGCCTCCTGGAGGGCCGCCAGGCCGTCGGAGGGCCGGGGGATGCCGTGGGCGATGTGGATCAGGCCGAGCAGGCCCAGCATGATCGAGGTGAAGCCGATGAACAGGCGCCCGGCGTCGCCCTCCCTGCCGTTGCCGGGGGTGCGCATCAGCCTGACCGAGACAGGCAGGAAGAGCAGCGGCAGGACCGGTGAGAAGGTGCCGAAGGCGCCGACCACGACCATGCGCGTGTACTCCAGCAGCAGCCCGTCGCCGCGCCACCACACGGCGGCGGCGATGAGGACGCCCGCGGCGAGCAGGACCAGCCCGGCCCCGTCGCGGCGCAGGTCGGGGTCCAGGCCGCGTGCGCTGCGGCCGACCGCCCGGGCGGCGCCGCCGACGGTGTGCGCGACGAGCTTCCACAGCACCAGCAGGAACTGGCCGAACATGGTGACGGCGAAGGCGATCGGCCCGTCGGGCATGGGGTTCTTCGCGGCGGGTTTGCGCGCGGCGGGTTTGCGCGCGGCGGGTTTGCGCGCGGCGGGTTTCTTGCGTCCGGAACCGCCGGAGGAGGCACGCGTGGCCATCGGGGGTCACCTCCAGGGGACGGGGTCGGTCGGACGGTCGGGCAGGACGGCCCGCCACGGCGGGCAGCCTACTGCGGTGTCCACCCCGTTCGCCCGTATCCGGCACGGCGTGTCGCCCGGAACGGGCCCGGAGGACGCGAACGGCCCGGACGCGCCTCAGGGCGTGTCGGGCCGTTCGTCGTGAACGCGTCCGGGTCAGACCTCGACCAGGACGGGGATGATCATGGGACGTCTGCGGTAGGTCTCGTTGACCCAGCGGCCGGTGCTGCGCCGGATGAGCTGCCGCAGCTGGTGGGGATCGTTGACCCCGTCCCGCGCCGCCTTGTCCAGTGCGTCCTGGATCCTGTCGATGACGTCGTCGTAGGCGTCGGCGCCGATACCCGCGCCCCGGGTGTGGATCTCGGGCTCGCCGAGGATCTTGCCGGAACCCGAGTCCACCGCCACGACGATGGAGATGAACCCCTCCTCGCCGAGGATGCGGCGGTCCTTGAGCGCGGCGTCGGTGACGTCGCCGACCGAGGAGCCGTCCACGTACACGTACCCGGCCTGCACCGCGCCGACGATCTTGGCCCTGTTCTTGTACAGGTCGACCACCACGCCGTCCTCGGCGATGACGATCCGGTCGCCGGGGATCCCGGTCAGCCGGGCCAGGTCGGCGTGGGCGCGCATGTGCCGCCACTCGCCGTGGACGGGCATGAAGTTGCGCGGACGCACCATGTTGAGCACGTACAGCAGCTCACCGGCGGAGGCGTGCCCGGACACGTGCACCAGGGCGTTGCCCTTGTGCACGACCTTGGCGCCCCAGCGGGTCAGGCCGTTGATCACCCGGTTGACCGAGTTCTCGTTGCCGGGGATCAGCGACGACGCGAGCAGGACGGTGTCGCCCTCCTCGATGCGGATCTGGTGGTCGCGGTTGGCCATGCGGCTGAGCGCCGACATCGGCTCGCCCTGCGAACCGGTGCAGATCAGCACCGCCTCGTCCTCGGGCATCTCGTCGAGCTGCCGGACGTCGATGATCGTGTCACCGGGGATGCTCAGGTAGCCCAGGTCACGCGCGATGTTCATGTTGCGGACCATGGACCGGCCCACGAACGCGATCTTGCGCCCGTGCTTGGACGCGGCGTCGATGACCTGCTGGACGCGGTGCACGTGCGAGGCGAAGCAGGCCACCACGATGCGCTTCTCGGCCTGCCGGAACACCTTCTCGATGGCCTCGGACAGGTCGCGCTCGTTGACGATGAAGCCGGGCTGCTCGGCGTTGGTGGAGTCCGACAGCAGCAGGTCCACGCCCTCGTCACCGAACCGGGAGAAGCCCCCCAGGTCGGTCAGGCGCCCGTCCAGCGGCAGCTGGTCCATCTTGAAGTCGCCGGTGTGCAGCACCGACCCCGCCGGGGTGCGGATACCGACGGCCAAGGCGTCCGGGATGGAGTGGTTGACCGCGAAGAACTCCAGGTCGAAGGGGCCGAACTCGTGCCGCTCCCCCTCCTCCACCAGGACGGTCTCCGGCTTGATGCGGTGCTCGCCCAGCTTGGCGGTGATCAGCGCCAGGGTGAGCTTGGAGCCGACGATCGGGATGTCGGGCCGCTCGCGCAGCAGGAACGGCACACCGCCGATGTGGTCCTCGTGCCCGTGGGTGAGCACGACCGCCTCGACGTCGTCGAGCCGGTCCCGGATGTGGTCGAAGTCCGGCAGGATCAGGTCGACGCCGGGCTGCTCCTCCTCGGGGAAGAGCACGCCGCAGTCCACGATGAGCAGGCGTCCGCCGTACTCGAAGACCGTCATGTTGCGGCCGATCTCGCCGAGTCCGCCCAGCGGGACGACGCGCAGCGCGCCCTCGCCCAGGGGCGGCGGTGAGGACAGTTCGGGGTGCGGGTGACTCATACGGATCCCTCCGTCAGGCGCTCGACGCGCACGGCGCTGGCCGGGACGGCCTGGTGCGGGGCCAGACCGATCGGTCCCTTGACACCCGCGGCGGCCAGGTCCTCGCGCAGGAGGGCCTGGAGCTCGGACGAGGCGTCGGCGAGCGGGGTGCGGACCGGTCCGGAGGGCAGGCCGAACAGGTTGAGGATGGCCTTGGTCGTGATGACGCCCTGGGTGCGGAACATGCCGGTGTAGACGGGCGTGAGGCGGCGGTGGATGGCCAGGGCCTGGCTGACCTCGCCCTTGTCGAAGGCCTCGATCATGTCGTACAGGTCGGCGCCCACGATGTGGCCGACGACGCTGACGAACCCGGCGCCGCCGACGGACAGCAGCGGCAGGTTGAGGATGTCGGTGCCGCAGTAGAAGGCCAGGTCGGTGCGCTCCATGACCCAGGAGCTGGCGCCGATGTTGTCCTTGGCGTCCTTGTTGGCGACGATACGGGGATGCTCGGCCAGCCGGACCAGGGTCTCGGAGGCGATCGGCGTCCCGGTGCGGTGCGGGATGTCGTAGAGCATGACCGGCAGGTCGGTGGCGTCGGCGATCGACGTGAAGTGCCGGATCAGGCCTTCCTGCGGCGGCTTGTTGTAGTACGGGGTGACGGCGAGCAGACCGTGCGCGCCCGCCTTCTCCGCGGCCTTGGCCAGCCTGAGGCTGTGGCGGGTGTCGTTGGTGCCGACCCCGGCCACGATCGTGGCGCGGTCGCCGACGGCCTCCAGGACGGCCCTGAGCAGGCGGTCCTTCTCGTCGTCGCTGGTCGTGGGCGACTCGCCGGTGGTGCCGCTGATGACGAGGCCGTCGTTGTGCTGCTCGTCGACGAGGTAGGTGGCCAGTCTGGCCGCGCCCTCGTAGTCGAGTTCACCGTCGTCGAGCATCGGGGTGACCATCGCGGTCAACATCTTGCCGAACGGGCGGTTCTTGGTGTTCACCATCTGTGTGTGAGGCGTGCGGACCGCCGCTCGCGGGCGGTGGGGTCCGTCGATAGCCCGTCCTCCTCTCGGTGTGCGTCGGACAACCGTGGTGGTCCCGTGCTTCGGGCACGGGGGCGGCACTGCGTGTCCGCCACCGCGACCGGCGAGTACGCGACGGTCGCGGGAAAGTCTGTGGTGGCCCCGTGGGAGGGGCACGAGGCCCGGGCCCCGGACCGGCCACCGTCCTCGTGGGTCGAGGTTGATGGCCCGAATGGTGAACCTACCCGTCCCGGGCCCGCGCCATCCGGCCGGGCCCGGGGTCCGCTCGCAGGTCAGGGCGGACGGAGTCGGTGGAAGGAACTAGTCGTCCCCGCCGTCGGGAAGGAACATGCTGAGCACCCAGCTGACGATGGTGACGACGATCGCGCCCCAGAATGCGGGCCAGAAGCCGTCGATGTCGAAGGGCAGGCTGAACAGCCCCGCGATCCAGTTCGTGAGCAGGAGCAACAGCGCGTTCACCACGAGGCCGATCAGGCCCAGGGTCAGAGCGTAGAACAGACACCCGACCGCCTTGACGATCGGTTTGATCACCGCGTTGACCACACCGAAGATGGCCCCGACGGCGAGGTAGACCAGGATCTGGCCGACCGTGTCCTGTGCGGTGACGTTGATCCCGTCGATCAGGAAGACAGCCGCCCAAAGGGCGAGCGCGTTCACGATAACTCTGATAATGAGGCTCACAACCTAGATGTTCCCATGCCGTGGCAAGGTCCGGAAACTCCGGAGTGGGTGACCTTGCCGTCAGGCGTGTCGCCGCCGCCCCGAAGGAGATCCCGCCGTGTCGAGTGCCCGGTTCGTCCGTCCCGCCCGTACCACCGATGTGGACACGGTCGTCGACATCCAGGTGGCGTCGTGGCGGGCGGTGTACGGCTCCCTGCTACCCGACGAGGTGGCCGGGGCGCTGGGCGGCGAGGAGGCCCGCCAGCGGTTCCGTGAGCAGTGGACGACGGCCCTGGAGTCACCGCCGACCTCCAAACACAGGCTGGTGGTCGCGACGGACGAGGTGGACGGGGTGCGGACCGTGACGGGTTTCGCCGCGTTCGGCCCGGCCGGGGATCCGGACCTGTGGCCCGCCACGGACGCGGAGGTGTTCGCCCTGCACGTGGATCCCGGAAAGGCCCGTGAGGGGCACGGCAGCCGCCTGGTGAACGCGTGCGTGGACCACCTGGTGGAGGACGGTTTCGGCACCGTGCACGTGTGGGTGCCCGAGGACGACAACGCGCTGCGGTCGTTCTTCGAGGCCTCCGGATGGCGCGCGGACGGCGCCCGCCGCGAGATCGACCTGGGACGGCTGCTGCCGATGGTGCGCCTGCACGCGTCGATCTCCCGATAGAGGGTCCGGGACCGGAGGCGGATTGGGAAGCGCCGCGAGCAGGCACTACCGTGGGGTGGTTGTCGCGACGCGCCGGGTGGGCGCGTCGCCTTGAGTGGGGGGAGGGACCGGCGCGTGGCCACGGTCAGTGAATGGGTCTCGGGGATGCGTCCCCGCACGCTGCCGAACTCGATCGTTCCGGTGGTGGTCGGCACGGCCCTGGCCTTCGCCCTGGACGGGTTCGTGTGGTGGAAGGCGCTGCTGGCCCTGGTGGTGTCCATGGCGCTCCAGGTCGGCGTGAACTTCGCCAACGACTACAGCGACGGCGTCAAGGGCACCGACACCGAGGCGAGGACGGGCCCGACCCGGTTGACCGCGACCGGTCTGGCCGCGCCCAGGCAGGTGCTGGCGGCGGCGCTGGGCGGTTTCGCGTTCGCCGGTGTGGTCGGCCTGGTACTGGTCGTCACGTCCTCGTGGTGGCTGCTGCTGGTGGGCGCCCTGGCGATCGCCGCGGCCTGGTACTACACCGGGGGCCGCACCCCGTACGGGTACCGGGGCCTGGGTGAGGTCTCGGTGTTCGTGTTCTTCGGCGTCGTGGCCGTGGTGGGCACGGTGTTCGTGCAGGTGGGCTCCGCGCCGTGGCAGGCCTGGGTGGCATCGGTACCGGTGGGCCTTCTGTCCTGCTCGGTGCTGGTGATCAACAACCTGCGCGACATCCCGACCGACCGGGAGACCGGCAAGATCACGCTGGCCGTGCGCCTGGGTGACACCGGCACCCGCCGCCTCTACGGAGGCGCGATCGCGGTCTCCTACGTCGCCGCGCTGGTGCTGGCCCCGGTGTTCTGGTGGACGCCGCTGGTCCTGCTGTCGCTGCCGCTGGCGGTGCCGCCGCTGCGGCGTGTGCTGGGTGGCCAGGGGGGCCGTGACCTGGTGCTGGGCCTGGGTGAGACCGGGCGGCTCCAGATGGCGTTCGGCGTGCTGCTCTCCGCGGGCCTGCTCCTGGGGTAGCCGGGAGCGCGGTGGCCGCCCCTCTTCCCTTCCCGTGCACGCCCCGCCCTGGGTTAGGATGCGCGCACCCCAGACAGGCGCGTACGACACGGCAGGGAGAGACGACACCGTGCCAAGCGAGAACTCCGCCCCCGACCCCCTCGAACAGCTTCCGGATCCGGAGGCGTGGGCTCGGCGCTCGACGCTCCAGGCCGCGGCGTTCGACACGATCGGAGAACGCTACGACGAGGCCTTCCCCAGGAAGGAGGGTCAGGAGGACCGGGTGCGGCGGTTGCTGGACCTGCTGCCGCCCGACGCGCACGTGCTCGACCTGGGCTCAGGAACGGGTGTGCCCACCGCGCGGCAGCTCGTGGCCGCGGGCGCACGGGTCACCGGGTACGAGATCTCCGAGCGGATGATCGGGATCGCCCGCCGCAACGTGCCGGAGGCGACCTTCGTCCGAGCCGACATCCTCGACCTGGAACCCGCGGAGGTCTCCTACGACGCCATCGTGGCGTTCTTCTCCCTGCTCTGCCTGCCCAGGGCGCGCATCCCCGAGGCGCTGAGCCGCATCCGCGCCTCCCTGGTGCCGGGCGGCCTGCTGTGCCTGTCCATGGTGGAGGCCGAACTGGACGACGCCCCGATCCCCTTCCTGGGCACGGAGATACGGGTGTCGGGCTACCCGCGCGCGGAGCTGCGCCGGGTGGTGGAGGAGGCCGGGCTGGTCGTGGAGGACGAGCGGATCGTCTCCTACGAGCCCGAGGGCGCCGCCCCGGAGGTCCAGGTGTTCCTCACCTGCCGCCGCGGCGCGTAGGAGGTCCCCTCCCGCCCCGGTCGGGGCGGGAGGGGAACGCGGTGTCCGGACGGACCGTCAGTCGAGGTCGAGGAGGGCGTCCAGGCCCACGGTGAGCGGCTCGGGCAGGTCGGCCACCCCGCGCACGCCCAGCAGTACGCCCGGCATGAACGAGGTGCGGTTCATCGAGTCGTGCCGGATCTTGAGGGTCTCCCCGTCGGTACCGAACACGACCTCCTGGTGGGCGATGAGCCCGGCGATGCGCAGCGCGTGCACCCGCACGCCCTCCACGTCGGCGCCGCGGGCGCCGGGGACCTCGGAGGTGGTCGCGTCGGGCATCGGCGCGGTCCCGGCCTCGCGGCGGGCCTCGGCGACCAGCTCGGCGGTCCGGTAGGCGGTGCCGCTGGGGGCGTCGGCCTTGTTCGGGTGGTGCAGCTCGATGATCTCGGTGGAGTCGAAGTAGGGCGCGGCCTTGCGCGCGAAGTGCATCATCAGGACGGCCGCGATGCCGAAGTTCGGGGCGATCAGCACCTTGGCCCCGGGCGTGGCGGCCTGCATGGCGCGCACGCGCTCCAGCTTGGCCTCGTCGAATCCGCTGGTGCCGACGACGGCGTGGATCCCCTGGCCGATGAGCCACTCCAGGTTGTCCATCACCGCCTCGGGGTGGGTGAAGTCGACGACGCAGTCGGCCCCCGCCACCGCGCTCCGGTCGTCGGCGCTGTCCACGCCCGCGACGAGTTCCATGTCGTCAGCGCCCTGAACCGCCCTGACGACCTCTGACCCCATGCGCCCATCGGCGCCGAAAACTCCTACCTTGAACACGGCACGAGCGTACCGGAGCCGGAGGTCAGCGGGCGTCGGCCAGGGTGAGCGCGAAGTCACCGTCGGACCACCAGTGGGCGGGGTCGAACCCGGCGGCCTCCAGCTCGGCGGTCAGCCCCTCCCTGCGGAACTTGGCGGAGACCTCGGTGCGCACCTCCTCACCGGCGGCGAAGTCGACCTCCAGGTCCAGGGCGGTGATCCGTACGCGCTGGTCGGTCCGGGAGCGCAGCCGCATCTCGATCCACTCCCGCTCGGCGTCCCAGCGCGCCAGGTGGTCGAAGGCACCCGGGTCGAAGTCGGCGCCGAGCCGGTGGTTGATGACGTCGAGAACGTTGCGGTCGAAGGCGGCGGTCACCCCCTTGGCGTCGTCGTAGGCGGCGACCAGGCGGGCGGGGTCCTTGACCAGGTCGGCTCCGAGCAGCAGCGAGTCCCCGGGGCGCAGGACGCCGCGGATGTCGCGGAGGAATGCGGCGCGCGGCCCGGGTTCCTGGTTGCCGATGGTCGATCCCAGGACGGCCAGCAGCTGGCGGCCCCCGTTCTCGCCGACGGGCAGCAGCCCGAGGTGCTCCTCGAAGTCGCCGACGACGGCGTGCACGTCCAGGCCCGGGTAGTCGTCGGCGACGCGGCGGGCGGAGGAGGCGAGGAAGTCACCGCTGACGTCGACGGGCACGAAGCGGGTGAGGCCGCCGTGGCGGCCCATGGCGTCCAGCAGCAGGCGGGTCTTGGCACCGGAGCCGGACCCGAGCTCGATCAGAGCCTCGGCGTCGGCCGCGGCGGCGATCTCCTCGGACCGCCGTTCCAGGATCGCCCTCTCCGCACGGGTGGGGTAGTACTCGGGAAGCTCGGTGATCTGTTCGAACAGGGCGCTGCCGCGCTCGTCGTAGAACCACTTGGGCGGGAGTTGTTTGGGTTGGGCGGTGAGGCCCTCGGCGACGTCGGCGCGCAGCGCCTTGTCCAGGTCGTCGGCGGTCAGGTTGCGGTCGATGCGGAACATGCTGCCTCCTGTGTCCCCCGGTACGTACCCGGGGCGGGTGGGAGAGGTCTGTCAGCCGATCGGATGGATCTCGGTGTGCTCCCCCGTCGCCACGGCCACCGAGTCCTCGGGGACCTCGCGCCAGCCGGGCGCGTCGTCGAAGGGTTCCGAGGCCAGGAAGACGCCTCCCCCCGGCTCGCGCAGGGTGTACAGGGTGTCTCCGGCGGCGGTGGCGGCGATGGCCGTACCGTCGCTGGCCAGCAGGTTGTAGCGGCCTCCGGAGTGTTTCCGGGCGTGGCGGACCACGCTGGCCAGGGTGTGGGCCAGGTCCCTCGATTCCCGCCACAGCCGCACGGTGTGCGCGAACAGCGGGGCGGAGTCCAGGGCGGCGCGTGCGTCCAGCGCCCTCGGTGGCGGGGGCCATGCGAGCGCCTCGGTGAGCGCCTCGTCGTCCTCGACCGCGCCGTTGTGGCTGAACAGCAGCCGGTCGGCGCGGAAGGGCTGGGCGCCCGACTCCTCCGAGCCGAACCCGGGGGTGGCGTCGCGGACGGCGGCCACCACGCACCCGGAGGTGATGGCGCGGGCGGCGTCGGCGAAGGAGGCGTCACCCCACATGGGCATGGCCCGGCGGTAGCGCAGCGGTTCGGGGCGCCCCTCCCCCGACGGGTACCAGCCGACGCCGAACCCGTCGGCGTTGACGGTGCCGTACCGCTGCATGCGCGGAGCCCAGGACTGGACGTGCAGCGAGTGGGGCGCCGCGTACAGCAGGTCGTGCACCGTGCGCGGCGGCCCCACGTAGGCGAGGTGTCGGCACATCAGACGGGTTCCGCGTCGCGTGCGCAGCGGAACCCGCTGAAGATCTGCCTCCGGATCGGGTGGTCCCAGTTGCGGAACGTGGCGCGGGCCGCGGTGGGGTGGGTGGCCCAGGAGCCGCCCCGCAGCACCTTGTACCCGTCGTCGAAGAACACCTCCGAGTACTCGCGGTAGGGGAAGGGCCGAAACCCCGGATAGCCGGTGAAGGTGGTGGAGGTCCACTCCCACACGTCGCCGATCAGCTGCTGTACGCCCAGGGGCGATGCGCCTTCGGGGTGGCGTCCGGCCGGGGAGGGGCCGAGTCTGCGCTGGCCCAGGTTGGCGTGCCGTGGCCCGGGTTCGGCGTCGCCCCACGGGTAGCGGCGCGAGCGGCCGGTCGCCGGATCGAGGCGGGCGGCCTTCTCCCACTCGGGTTCGCTCGGCAGCCGCTTGCCCGCCCATGCGGCGTAGGCCTGCGCCTCGTGGAAACTGACGTGCTGCACGGGTTCGTCGTCGGGCACCATCTCGTGGCGGCCGAACCGCCGACGGGACCATCCGACGCCCTCACGGGTCCAGAAGGCCGGAGAGACGGCTCCCCTCCGCTCCTTCCACTCCCATCCGTCACGGGTCCACCAGCGGCGGGGC
>NZ_ANAX01000208.1 GCF_000341065.1 Nocardiopsis halotolerans DSM 44410
TGGTAGGCGGCGTTGGTGACGGGTCGGGTGTCGATCCAGTAGGGGCCGAGGTCGACGGTGCGCGCGGGGCGCTCGTTGTCGTAGGCCCATGTGCCGTCGTCGGTGCCCATGGTGAACGGGCCCTCGGGCACGAGCACCTCCTCCTCGACCGGGGGACGCAGCGCGGTGACGTCCGCGGTCTCCTCCAGCAGGACGGGCTCGCCCTTGCGGAGCTGGTGGGTGGCGAGCATGGTCTCGTCGTGCTGGTGCTCGTGCTGGATGACCGAGTGGAAGATGAAACCGGCGTCCAGCAGGGAGCGCCGGCCGTCCGGGGCGCCCTCCGCGAGGTCGAGGGATTCCAGGGTGTCGAGGACCTCCCGGCGCACGCGCTCGTTGTACTCGCGGGCCTCCTCGGGGCGCAGCAGCGGCAGGTCGACCCGGGACGCGCGCGAGTTCTCGAAGGCGTCGTAGAGGCCGTCGATGTCCGGACGCAGGGCCTCGCGTCCGCCCGCGGCCCGCAGCAGCCACTGCTCCTCGTAGTTGCCGACGTGCGCCAGGTCCCAGACCAGCGGGGACATCAGGGGTGAGTGCTGGGCGAGCAGCTCCTCCTCGTCCAGGGCGTCGAGTGTCAGCCCGTTGCTGCGGCGCCTGACCAGGTCGAGCTCGGCTGCGATGCGCTCCTTGGCGCGTTCCTGTTCGTGGTTCACCGTGGTCCTCCAGCCTGTCCGGAGTCGGAGGTCGCGGGCCGCCCGTGTTTCGCGTGTGCCGGGCGCGGAGCGGGCACGTTCGGCTGTGTGTCGGCGGGGCTGATCCCGCGCCGCGTGTAGCGGTCGGCGTAGTCGTGGACCAGGGCCGCCAGCGCGGTGGCGCCCATGCGGGGCAGCGCCTCGACGGCCGCGTCGAAGCAGTCCCGTGCGCACCGGGCCACCTCGGGATCGGCCATGCCGTGCTGCGCGGAGCGCATCCACAGACGACGGTCGGGGAAGCGTCCCCGGCACAGCCTCTCGGTGGCCTCCTCGGCCACGGCGCGGGCGCCGGGGTCGTCGGCCAGGGCGGCGGCGAGCGCCACCGGGACCGGCCACCAGTGCACGGGTACCGCGTCGATCATGCGCAGTTCCCACCAACCGCGCGGGCGGACGGGCGGGAAGAGCGTGCTGAGGTGGAACTCCAGGTCGGCGCGGGTGACCGGGCGCGGACCCCGCCCGCCGATCCACTGGGCCAGGGTGACGCCCGGGTCCGGGATCCAGGAGTCGTCGGAGTCGTCCCGGATCACCATGACCCTCGCGGCCAGCGCGTACTCGGCCCACGCCGTGGCGGGGTCGGGATGGCTGCCGTGGTCCAGGACCGGCCGTGTGCGTGTGGCGTCGGTGGCCGCCCAGATCGCCCAGCGGGTGGACTTCCATCCGGTGGGACGGCCCCTCCAGAAGGACGAGTTGGCGAAGGCGGCGACGAGCACGGGGCCGAGCCGGTGGCCGAGTTCCCAGCGGGCGCGCATGTCGGCGACGTCCGCGCCGTTGTCCAGGCACACCTGGAGCGACGCGGTGCCGCACATCATGGTGTGGCCGCTGGGCTGGTGGTGGCGGGCGAAGAAGCGCTCCATGGCCGCGTAGCGGGGCGTCCGGAGCTGCCGCCGGGGCGGGCGGACGGTGTCCAGTGCCGTCTCGACCAGGTGGAGCCCGGCCCCGGCGAGGGCCTTGCCGACGTGGTCCAGGTCGGCGGCGAGCGCCTCGTGCGCCCGCGCCGGTCCCGGGAGAGCGGGCGAGCTGAGTTCGAGCTGCCCTCCGGGTTCGAAGGTGACACCGCTCCCCGCGGGCAGCGGGCCACAGGCCTCCACCAGCGCCGCGAGGCGGTCGACGGGAACGGGCGCGGTCGGGTCCGCGGAGTCGGCGACCAGCCATTCGGTCTCGACCCCGACCTTGCCGGGGGGACCCGTCTTGAAACAGATCCCGCTGATGTACTCGTGGACGTCTTCCGTGGTCATGTACGCCATGGAATGCTCCCTCACACGCGGTGGCCCGACGACGCCTCAGGGGTTTTGCCCGCGCCGCGCCCATACCGAACGTGGGAGATGACCACGAATCTCCGAAGAAGCCGGGACACTCCCGATACCACCGGAGTGCGCGGAGGACGGGAGGCCAGGTGGTACGGAACATCGCGGTGGGTGGGCGGGCCCCCACCCACCGCCACTGTGATCGTGGTCACATGCCAGCGAACTCCCGGAGCCGTTTCTCGACGATGGCCTGTTCCTCCTGGTCAAGGCCGATGCCGAACACCTCCTTCAACACACGTCCCATCTCTTCCACGGGCACCTCGCGTTCCTCGCTGGTGCCGTCGGGAGCGGCGGTGGTCAGGGTCGTGTCCATCAGCCGGTACTGGGCGCCCGGCCCGATCCGCTGGACCATCAGCCTGCCTCGGAACGGTGAACGCGGGTGGCTGGCCAGGAAGTGGCTGAAGATCGCGTAGTCCTGGCGCACCGCCGCCGCGGTGGCGAAGGAGTACAGCGGACGCCACTCCCGGCCGTCGAAGGAGCGCAGCAGCCACTCGTCCTCGCCCACCTCCGCGACGCGGTCCAGGCGCAGACCCCAGCCGCCCTGGACCTCCTGGTGGCCGTCCGCGAGGGGGAGGGGCTCCAGCAGGCCCCCGCCGCCGAAGCCGACGTCGGCCAGCCACGGCTCCCCGTCCAGGTCCACCCGGAGCAGGGAGTGGGTGGAGGGGCGCGGGGCTCCGGTCGTGCCGGACAGGACGCGGGCGGTGAATCCGGTGACGGCGAAGCCGAGCCGGTCCAGGACGGCCGCCAGCAACAGGTTCTGTTCGTAGCAGTATCCGCCCCTGGGCCGGCGGACCATCTTGTCGACCAGCCCGGGCACGTCGAGCTCGATGGAACGGCCCAGGACGATCTGGAGGTTCTCGAAGGGGATCGCGGCCAGGTGGGCGCGGTGCACGGCGCGCAGGGTGTCCAGGGTGGGCGGCAGGTCGCCGGACAGGCCCACACGGGCCAGGTAGGCGTCCAGGTCCACCTCCCGGCCGTGCCAGAAGTCGCGTTCGGTGGTGAGGCGCTCGGGGCGCGGCGCGGGTGCGGAGACGTCGGGACCGGAAACGGCGGTTTCGTAGGACATATCGACCCCGAACCAGCCCCAGAAAAGGGCTATTCCGCCACAACCAGCCCATACTCTGACCGCATTCGGACGGGAAACAGAGGTGTGATCCGGGCGATCGTGGAGACGTCCGTGGTCAGCGCGCCGGAGGGGTCACGGGAGCGCGACCACCGGAAACCCTTCGCGGTGCCGTGCGTACCGTGGGTGACCGGAACGGGGTGCGGGACCCAACGTCTCCCCGTGCACGGCCCGCCGTGTGCTCAGCCGGTGCCGGAACCCGACCCCCGTTCGCGGATCCGACCGACCCCGTCCGCCGCCGCCCAGTGGCAGGCCACCCGACGCTCGGCGCCGCCCTCCAGGACCGCTGGGTCCACGGTGCGGCACCGGTCGGCGATCCCCTCCCTCTCGGCCTCACCGGAGGCCAGCACCGGGCAGCGCGGGTGGAAGCGGCACCCCCGCGGCACCCTCTTGGGGTCCGGCGGCTCACCGGAGAGCACCACCGGGTCCCCCTCGGCTTCGGGGAGCACCGACAGCAGCGCCCGCGTGTAGGGGTGGGCGGGCGCGGACAGGACCTCCTCCACCGTGCCCAGCTCCACCACCCGGCCCAGGTACATCACGGCTACCCGGTCGGCGATGTTCCAGGCCAGACCCAGGTCGTGCGTGGCCACCAGGGCCGACAGCCCCAGATCGGCCCGCAGGTCCAGCAGCAGGCGCAGGATCTCGCCCCGCACCGACGCGTCCAGGGAGGCCACCGGCTCGTCGGCCA
>NZ_ANAX01000209.1 GCF_000341065.1 Nocardiopsis halotolerans DSM 44410
GGGTCCAGGATCAGCGCGCCCGCGATCACCACGCGCTGGCGCTGGCCGCCGGACAGCTCGTGCGGGTAGCGGGCGAAGAACCGCTCCGGCGGGCGCAGGCCCGCCCTGGACAGCGCCTCGCCGACCCTCCCCGACTCGTCGGGGACGGTGCCCTCGTGGATGCGCAGCCCCTCGGCCACGGACTCGTAGACGGTGCGGCGCGGGTTGAGCGACCCCGTGGGATCCTGCTGCACCAGCTGCACCCGACGTCGGTAGCGGCGCATGTCGCGGGAGCCGTAGCGCAGCTGGCTCCCCTCGAACACCACGTCACCGCCGGTGGGCCGTTCCAGGCCCAGCAGCGCACGGGCCAGGGTGGTCTTGCCGCAGCCGGACTCCCCCACCAGCGCCACGATCTCCCCCGCGGCGATGTCGAGGTTGACGCCGTCCACGGCGCGGGCGGTGCCCCGACCGCCGCCGGGGGCGATCCCCGTCTCGAAGGCGATCTCCACCCCCCGGGCACTCAGGACGGGCACCGTCTCCTGTCCGGGTGTCGGCGGTTTCGCGTGGGAGTCGGTCTCGGTGGTGCTCACGGGCGCGTCTCCTCGGTGGGTGCGGCGGTCACGGGCGGCCTCCGTCGTCCCCCGTGGCCGTCAGCGGCTTGGCGGGTCCCACGTGCACGCACGCCGCCTGCCGGGTGGACACGCCCTCGGTGTCGGGGTCCACGGGCCACAGGGGCGGGTCGACGGTGGAGCACACGGTCTCGACCACCGCGCAGCGCGGACGGAACACACAGCCCGAGGGCGGGTCCGCCGGGTCGGGCGGATCACCGGGCAGACCGCGCGGCGCCCGGCGCGAGGCCGGATCCCCGATACGGGGGAAGGCGGCGCTGAGCGCGCTGGCGTAGGGGTGCGCGGGCTCGTGCACGACATCCTGGGCGGGTCCCCGCTCCACGACGCGGCCCGCGTACATGATCGCGACCCGGTCGCAGGTGGCGGCCAGGACCGACAGGTCGTGGCTGATCATCAGCATGCCGATGCCGTGCTCGGCGACGAGGCGCCGCAACAGGGCCAGGATCTGGGCCTGGATCATCACGTCCAGGGCGGTGGTGGCCTCGTCGGCGATGATCAGGCGCGGCTCGCAGGCCAGCGCCATCGCGATCATGACCCGCTGGCGCTGCCCTCCGGACAGCTGGTGCGGGTAGTCGCGCGCGCGGGAGGCGGGCAGGCCCACCTGTTCGAGGAGCGCGGAGACCCGGGCGGGCGCCTCCGAGGCCGGGACGGTGCCGTGGACGCCCATCGGTTCGGCGATCTGCTGACCGATCCGGCGAACCGGGTTGAGCGAGTGCATGGCGCCCTGGAAGACGATGGAGGCGCCCGCCCAGCGGACGGCGCGCAACCGGCCCCAGCGCATGTCGAGGACGTTCTCGCCCTCCAGCAGCACCTCTCCGCTGATGCGCGCGGTCCCCGGCAGCAGACGCAGCAGGGCCAGGGCCACGGTGGACTTCCCGCTGCCGGACTCGCCCGCCAGGCCCAGGGTGTCGCCGGGATCCAGCGCCAGGTCCACGCCGCGCACGGCGGGGACGCCGCCGTCGTCGGTGCGGTAGGTGACGTGCAGGTCGCGGACGTCGAGGAGGGAGGTCAACGCTGCTCCCGGAGTCGCGGGTTGATGACGGATTCGAGGGCCCGGCCGCACAGGGTGAAGGACAGCGCGACCACGGCGATCGCCAGACCGGGCGGAACCATGTACCACCAGATTCCGGAACTGATCGCACCGGAGTTGCGGGCCGCGTCCAGGATGCCTCCCCAGGAGACGGTGGTCGGGTCTCCCACGCCCAGGAACGCCAGCGTGGACTCGGCGATGATCGAGGTGGCCACGAGCAGGGTGGTCTGGGCGAGCACGACCGGCATGACGTTGGGCAGGACGTGCCAGAGCATGACGTGGGCGTGGCCGCCGCCCAGGGCGCGGGCCCGTTCCACGTAGGGCCGGGCCTCCACCGCCAGGGTCTGGGCGCGCACCAGCCGCGCGGTGGCGGGCCAGACGGTCAGGCCGATGGCGATGATGATGGTGCCGGTGCCGCGCGGCAGCACGGCGGCCAGGGCCACGGCCAGGACCAGGGTCGGCAGGACCAGGAACCAGTCGGTGACGCGCATGAGCGCCGAGGACACGAACCGCCCCGCGGAGCCGCCGGAGGCGCCGAAGTGCCCGGCGGTCATCCCCACCAGGGTGCCCAGGACCACGGAGACGGCCGTGGCCAGGAAACCCACCGTGAGTGAGACCCGGGCGCCCCAGACGACCAGGTCCAGGATGGAGCGGCCGAAGTTGTCGGTGCCGAGCGGGAACCGCGCGCTGGGCGGCTCGTAGGCGGTGCCGGGTGCGCCGGTGACGGTGAGGTGGGCCTGGTCGATGAAGAGCGGGGCGGTTAGCGCCAGGGCGCCGATGGCCAGCAGCCCCGCCAGGCCGACCAGCCCGGCGCGCCTGCGGGCGTACTCGCGGGCGAAGCGGCGCAGGGCCTCGCGTCGGCGCCTGCGGGCCAGGGCGCGTGGTGTGGGCGGTGCGGTGGTGCCACCGCCCGTGTGGTCGTCGGTCTCCGGGGGGCCGGGCGTCCCGGCGGGGGCGCTCACGGGCGCACCCGGGGGTCGAGCAGCGGGTACACCAGGTCGGCGAGCAGGTTCATGAGGATCACCGAGGCCGCGAAGACCACGAACAGGCCCTGGACGAGGCCGAGGTCGGGTACGCGCAGGCCGGAGTAGAAGAGCTGTCCGAGGCCGGGCCAGGAGAACACGGTCTCCACGAGGATCACGCCGGACACGACCTGTCCGAGGTTGAGGAAGACGAGCGTCACGGTGGGCAGCAGCGCGTTGGGCACGGCGTGCCTGCGCCGCACCAGGGCGTCGCGCAGCCCCTTGGCGCGTGCGGTGGTGAGGTAGTCGGCGCCCTTCTCGTCCATGAGCGAGGAGCGCATGATCATCAGGTACTGGGCGTAGATGACCGCGACCATGGTGGTGATGGGCAGCACCATGTGCCAGGCGGTGTTGAGCACGGTGTCCGCGAGTCCGTCGGTGCGCGGGTCGACCATGCCGCCGGTGGGGAACATGCCGGGGATGAAGCCGCGCCCGGAGGCCAGGAACACGATGAGCAGCAGGCCGAGCCAGAACGTGGGCACCGACCAGAAGAACAGGGCGACGGCGGTGTGGACGCGGTCCGGGCGGCCGCCCGGTCGCCACCCGGCCCTGGAGCCCAGGAACAGGCCCAGCAGCGCGGCGATGACCGTGCCGGTCCCGGCGAGGAGGAGCGTCGGGCCGAGCCGGTTCAGGATGAGTTCGGCGACCGGCTCCCGGTACTGGAAGGACATGCCGAGGTCGAGGCGGAGCAGACCGGACGCGTAGTCCAGGAACTGCTGCCACAGCGGTTGGTCCAGGCCGAACTGGCGGCGCAGCTCCTCACGCTGCTCGGCGGTGACCTCGCGGCCCTCGGTCATGGCGCGGACGGGGTCGCCGGGCAGGATCCGGAAGAGGAAGAACCCGGCGACGACCACGGCGGCCAGGGAGGCCACCGCGATCGTCAGGCGTCCGGCCACGTAGCGCACGACGCGTCCGGCGCGGCCGGGTTCGGCGGGTTCGGGAGGGACGCCGGGGGTCGGTGTTCCCGGCGAGTCCTCCGACGTGGTGGAAGTACTGGTCACTCGCGGTCCCCCATGGTCGCGCGTCGGCGCCGGAGCAGCAGGCCCCCGGCCGCGGCGAGGACGAGGACGGCGGCGCCGACGCCGACCCAGACCGCGGTGGAGGGGCCGCCGGCGGAGCCCTCGACCCGGTTGGCGGCGGGTTCGGCCGACCACAGGGCCCAGTAGCCGTCCTGGCCCCAGATGTTGCCGCCCTCGGCGGGTTCGTACCGGATGGAGGCGATGTGGTCGGTGCGGTAGGCCTCCATGATGTTGGGGTAGGCCAGCACGTTCACGACGGCCTCGCGGTGGAGGACCTCCTGGAGCTGGTGGATGATCCCGGCGCGGGCCTCGCGGTCGTACTCGGCGAGCTGGGCCTGGTAGAGCTCGTCGTACTCCTCGTCGCAGAAGTAGGCGTCGCCCTGCATGGTGCCGGGCTCGACGGGCAGCGCCCCGCAGGTGTGGATGCTCAGCACGTAGTCGGGGTCGGGGTTGACCGTCCAACCGGTGAAGATGAGGTCGTACTCGCCGGCGAAGAGGGCGTCGCTGAGCACGCCGGGGTCGACGGTGAGGTTCCTGACCTCGATGCCGACGTCGGCGAGGCGCTCGACGAGGATCAGTCCGGCGTTGACGTTCGCGGGCCGGTCCTGGTGGACGTGCATGCGCAGTTCGAGGCGGTCGCCCTCGGGTGAGACGCGCACGCCGTCGGGGCCCCTCTCGTACCCGGCCTCGTCGAGCATCGCGTTGGCGGCCTCGGGGTCGAAGTCGGGGAAGGCCTGGTCGCCCTCGGGCGTCCAGTGGAAGTCGGAGTAGCGGGGCGGGATGTAGCCGCCCGCGGCCACGGCCTGGCCGCCGTGCGCCTTGTCGACGATCTCCTGGTTGTCGATGGCCATGACGATGGCCTGGCGCAGGGTGCGGTCGGCGAGGGCGGGATGCCCGTCGCCGAACTCCTCGCCGTCCTGGGTGACGGCGCCGGGGTTGATGGTGAAGGCCTGGAACCGCTTGCCGTCGGCGATGTTGACCCTGATGTTCTCGGCCGACTGGAGGGCTTCGGCCTGGGCCTGCGTGAGCTCGTAGACGAAGGAGACCTCGCCGCTGCGCAGCGCCTCGACCGCCGCGTCCTTCTCTGAGTAGTAGCGGAAGACGATCCGGTCGAAGCCGGGTGCGCCGCGCCAGTGGTCGGGGTTGGCCTCCAGGGTGATGGACCGGCCCGGGTCGTGGCCGGTGAGGACGAAGGGGCCGCTACCGACGGTCGGGAAGTCCTCGTTGTTGTAGTCGGCGAAGGAGTCGCCCTGCTCCTCCAGGATCGGCTCCCAGACGTGTTGGGGGACGATCGGGACGTTGAGCGAGGTCATCGTGGCCTGGGGGCGTTCGAGTTCGATGACCACCGCGTGGTCGTCCTGGGCGGTGACCGACTCGAAGCTGGTGACGTAGTTGCCGTTGGCGACCGCCGCGGCCTCGTTCTCCATCATGGTGGTGAAGGTCCAGACCACGTCGTCGGCGGTGAGGGGCTCGCCGTCGGTGAACCGGACGTCCTCGCGCAGGTGGAAGGTCCAGGTGAGGCCGTCGTCGCTGGACTCCCAGGACTCCGCCAGGGAGGGGGCGGGCTGTCCCGTCTCGGGGTCGACCGTGACCAGGGAGTCGTAGACGTGGCGCAGGACGTTGGTGGTGATCGCCAGCTGGGCCACGAAGGGGTTGAACGAGTCCACCTGCTGGGAGGTGGCGATCGTGAGGGTGTTGGTGCCGCCCTCGTCCGCGGCTGCGGGGGCCGCCGACACGGCGGCGACGANGGAGCGCGGTTCCCGTCGCGGCGATACGGCGGAGGCGCGGGGCGACGGCCGTGGTGGCGTGGTTCCGGAGTGTGGTGGCGAGGGGCCTGGGCGGGGGGTGGTGGAAGTTCATGTGCGGCCCCTCCTGTCAGAGGATCGTGGGTCGGTGGCGCGCCACCTGGGGGTTGTTGGTTGTTTACCAACGGACGGTGACGAGCGTCAATGACCTTCGTGGAGCGCCGTGACATCGACGCGTATTCGAGTCCGGAAGCCGTCGCGGAGGGGCTGTGGGAGCGGCCCTGGGGCGGGTGGATGGCGTGTGTCCGGGGTGGTGGGGAGGATCCCGGGCGGTGTGCGGGCCAGAGGCGGTGGAAAGGGCTCCGCGAGGAGGGGAGCACCACGGGTGCCGGATGGGCCGATGTGGCGCGTTGCGGGGCACGGGCGGCGGGTTCGGCCGCCCATCACCCGATCCGTGCCCGTGACAGGGCGTTTACGGCCTTTCCCCACCGCCCCCTTACGGCTGCCCCGCGTTGGCAGTGAATGCCGTACTCCGCTACGGTTCCGGCCATGATGGGGCACTCGCACGCACTGAGTGGCGTGGTCGGCTGGATGGCGGTCGTTCCGCTGGTCCAGGGCAGGGAATTTCTCGGACTCAGTTTCCACCTGGGTGCCGGTGAGATCATCGCCGGTGCCCTGGTCTGCGCCGGTGCGGCCCTGCTGCCCGATCTGGACCACAAGAGCGCCACGGTGACCAAGACCTACGGCAGGGTCACCGAGGTGTTGAGCGGCATGCTCGGTTTCCTCTTCGGCGGGCACCGCATGGGGACGCACTCGTTCTTCTTCGCGATCCTCGTGGGCGTGCTGGCACAGCTGCTGGCGCTGTGGTCGGAGATGGCCGTCCAGGTCTTCGTGTTCCTGATGATCGGTATCGCCCTCCAGGGCCTGGGTTTCGGCCTGGACAAGAACCGGGTCGCCTCGGGGGTCATCAACGCGATGGCCACCGCCGGGATCACACTGGCCCTGTACACCGCAGGGGTGGGCTACAGCTGGCTGGGCCTGGCGGTGGCCTTCGGTGTGATCCTGCACTTCTTCGGCGACATGATCACCAAGATGGGCGTACCGATCTTCTGGCCCTTCTACAAGAAGCGCTTCGGCCAGAACAAGGGCTTCGTCACCGACGGGCCGGTCGAGCAGAAGCTGGTCACCCCGCTGCTGACCATCGGCGTCATCGTGGGAACGATCTACCTCTTCGACTGGCCGAGCCTGCTCCCCGAGTACTAGCCCTTTGGTCTGCTGCTGGCCACGGTGATGCGGGCGAACGACGACCCCCACAGCGCCGGGAGCGGCTGCGGGAGGGCGGTCAACGGTTGGGGTTCGGGGATGGTCGGCCTCTGCTGCGGTGGCGCCAGCTGCCGCGAGGTGGGACAGGTGGCGAGTAACGCCTGATGGGGTTGGGTGTCCGGGCTCTGCTGCGTTGGCACCAACGGCGAGTGGGTCCTCCAGCGCCGGGTAGCGGTGCTGTCCCTGGTGGTGAGGGTTGGCGACGGTCGCACCAACGGCGGCGGGTGTCTGGGGGCTGCGCCCAACGGCCGGGCCACTGGTGGTGACGGTAGCGACGCTGGCACCAACGGTGGGAGCCACTGTCGGAGGGCGACCAACGCCTGAGGGGTGCGGGTAGCCGGGCTCTGCTGCGATAGCGGCACCAACGGCAAGCGGGTCCTCCAGCGCCGGGTAACGGTGCTGTCCCCGGTGGTGAGGGTCGGCCACGGTGGCACCAACGGCAGCGGATGCCTGGGGACCCCGCCCAACGGCCGGGCCGCTAACGGTGGCGGTAGCGGCGTCGGCACCAACGACGGCGCAGCAGCGCGGTCCAGGCTCCCTGTC
>NZ_ANAX01000210.1:0-1011 GCF_000341065.1 Nocardiopsis halotolerans DSM 44410
TCCACGGCCGCTTTCCGGGCCGGGGCGGCGGGCCCTCGCTCACACCGGACCCGCTCCTAGCGGGTGACCGCGTACGGGCTGCTGGCCAGCAGGGCGCCGTCGCGCTCGGTCAGTGCGCGCTCGACCGCCGCCGCGACCCGGTAGGTGCGGTCGTCGGCCAGGGGCGGGGCCATGACCTGGAAGCCGACGGGCAGGCCGTCCTCCGGGGCCAGGCCGCACGGCACCGACAGCGAGGCGTTCCCGGCCAGGTTGGACGGGATCGTGCACAGGTCGGCCAGGTACATCGCCATCGGGTCCTCGGCGCGCTCGCCGATGGGGAACGCCGTGGTCGGCGTCGTCGGTGAGACCAGCACGTCCACGTTCTCGAACGCGGCGTCGAAGTCGCGCTTGATCAGCGTGCGCACCTGCTGGGCGCTGCCGTAGTAGGCGTCGTAGTAGCCGCTCGACAGGGCGTAGGTGCCCAGCATGATGCGGCGCTTGACCTCGGGGCCGAAGCCCTGGGCGCGGGTCAGCGACATGACCTCCTCGGCGCTGCGCGTGCCGTCGTCGCCCACCCGCAGGCCGTAACGCATGGCGTCGAAGCGGGCGAGGTTGGACGAGCACTCGCTGGGCGCGATGAGGTAGTACGCCGACAGGGCGGCGTCGAAGCTCGGGCAGGACAGCTCCACGACCTTCGCGCCGAGGGACTCCAGCAGCTCCAGGGTCTCGTGGAAGCGCTGGCGTACGCCCGACTGGAAACCGTCGCTGTCCAGCTCCTTGACCACGCCCACGCGCAGGCCGTCGACGTCGCCCAGGCGGGCGGCGTCCACGACCGGCGGGACCGGGGCGTCGATGGAGGTGGAGTCGTGCGTGTCGTGCCCGGAGAAGGACTCGTGGAGCAGGGCGGCGTCGAGCACGTTGCGCGCGAACGGGCCCGGGGTGTCCAGGGAGGAGGCGAAGGCGATCATCCCGTAGCGGGAGGAGCCGCCGTAGGTGGGCTTGCCGCCGACCAGGCCGCACACGGCGGCGGGC
>NZ_ANAX01000210.1:1017-27487 GCF_000341065.1 Nocardiopsis halotolerans DSM 44410
GGGCGCCTCGAACGCGGCCACCGCGGCGGAGGAGCCGCCGGAGGAGCCGCCCGGGATGCGGTCGGTGTCCCACGGGTTGCGGGTGACCTGGTAGGCGGAGTTCTCCGTGGATGAGCCCATCGCGAACTCGTCCATGTTGGTCTTGCCCAGGATGACCAGACCGGCCTCGCGCAGGCGCGCGGTGACGGTGGCGTCGTAGGGCGGCTGCCAGCCCTCCAGGATCCTGGAGGCGGCGGTGGTGGGCATGTCCTTGGTGGTGAACACGTCCTTGTGGGCGACCGGCACACCGGCGAGCGGGCCCAGTTCCTCACCCGCGGCGCGGCGGGCGTCCACCGCGCGGGCCTGCTCCAGCGCGGTCTCGCGGCGCACGTGCAGGAAGGCGTTGATCTCGCCGTCCACGGACTCGATCCGGTCCAGGTAGGCGGTGGTGGCCTCCTCAGAGGACACCCGGCCCTCCCGGATGGCCTCGCCGAGTTCGGCTGCGGTCAGGCTGATGACGTCGGTCACCGGTTACTCACCCTCCCCGAGGATCCGCGGGACCCGGAAGCGCTGGTCCTCCACCGCGGGGGCTCCGGCCAGTGCCTGGTCGTGGCCGAGGCCGGGCCTGGCCTCGTCGGGACGGTAGACGTTGGTCAGCGGCAGGGCGTGCGAGCTGGGCGGGATGTCACCCTGGGCGACCTCCTGCACCTTGGCCACGGCGGTCAGGATGTCACCGAGCTGGGCGGCGAGCGTGTCGAGCTCGCTCTCGTCGAGCGCCAGCCGCGACAACCGGGCGAGGTGTGCGACCTCATCGCGGGTGATGGCGGTCATTGATTGAACCGTTTCTTCGGCGGAAGGACTATCGCCCCCAATCCTATGGCTCCGGGGCTGGTACCGGTGCCGGACGCCGATCGCCGTCCACGGGCCGGGGCGGACGCCGGTCACGGACGGGGACCACCACGGACCCGGCCCCGGGCGCTCCGTGGCCGGGGCTGGCCCGCACCCGTCTCAACCGCCCTCCGGAGGACCGTCGCGCAGCCGGGTGTTCTCCTCCTCCAACTCCAGGATCCGACCGACCCCGGCGATGTTGACGCCCTGGGCCACCAGCTCGACCACCCTGCGCAGCCGGGCGATGTCGTCGTCGCTGTACAGGCGTGTGCCGCCCTCGGTACGCGCCGGGGCGACCAGGCCCCGCTCCTCGTAGGAGCGCAGGCTCTGCGGCGCGACACCCGCCAACTCCGCCGCCACGGAGATCGTGTACAGGCCCCGGGCAGGGCCCGACCGCGGTTTCGTCATCGACTCGTCCTTCCCGACGGGACCACCGGCTGACCCCAGAAGCTTACCTCTCCGCTTGAGAAAACCTTTGCCGGACACGGTTGTTTATCCCCTCAAGCATGAGGTATAAAACTTGCGTCACCTCGCATCAGGTTTTCTTGTAGAGCCAAGGGAGGTTTCCATGATGCTGATGCGTACCGACCCCTTCCGGGACATCGACCGCCTCACGCAGCGGATCCTGGGCGAGACGTCCCGACCGGCCACGATGCCGATCGACGCCTACCGTGACGGCGACGTCTTCGTCGTCTGCTTCGACCTGCCGGGGGTGCGCGCCGACTCCATCGACCTGGAGGTCGAGCGCAACGTGCTCACCGTGACCGCCGAGCGCCCCGACACCGTGCGCGACCGCGAGTCGGTGGTGGTCGCCGAACGACCCACCGGCACCTTCTCCCGGCAGCTGTTCCTCGGCGAGACGCTGGAGACCGACGCCATCCAGGCCGACTACACCGACGGTGTCCTGACCCTGCGCATCCCGGTCGCCGAGCAGGCCAAGCCGCGCAAGATCAGCATCAGCCGGGGCGAGGGCCAGCCCCGCACCATCCAGGCCTGAACACCATGGGCCCAAATCCCGGCGGCCCGGCTCCGGCCGGGCCGCCGCACCCGAGCGGTGTCCGTGCCCCTCTCCCCAGGAAGCGGTGATCCGATGTCCTGCACACTTCGCAGAACCCGCGCGGTGGCCGAGCACCTCCAGCGCCACGACCACCGGGAGACGACCCACCTGGCGTGTGTGCGTTTCCTTCGCGCCCTTCGGGCCTACGAGGCCGCCTGGGAAAGCACTCCCGGGCGTCTCCGTCAGGCGCTGGAGGACCTCGACAGCGCCACCGCCGACCTCACCGGCGACCCCGACGCCTTCCACCGGGCGTGCCGGGACCTGCGCCACGTGGGCCTGCCCAACAGCCTCGACGAACCGCTGGCCGAGCAACTGCGGGCCTTCCTGCGCGCCCCGGCCCACGCCCAGGCGAGCTGAGGCGCCACGGGGCGTACCTACTCCCGGGACACGCCAAAATCTGCATCGGCCACAGTAGACATCCGCCTGGGGTGCTGATACATTTCCTGTCGTAGCCACAGAGATCCACGAGGTGGACCACCGGATACGCCGGTGGGGAGCAGGACCGGTGTCCCGCCCGCACGGGGGACGCCGTAGCAACAAGGAGAACGCGGTAGGGCTCGACCGGCGCAGAGGTGTTGGACGGCGCCGGGAGCCGGTAGGACCGTGGTAACGCAGGAGCGGTTCCTCGCCCGCACGGGAGGGACCGCGCAGGAACAGAGCAGGTCGGCTCGACCGGTGTGCACGTGCTTCAGGACACCGGGGGCCGGTAGGACCGGTGTCCCGCCCGCACGGGGGACGCCGTAGCAGGAACGAAGTGCACGCGGTGAGAACGAGAGGAGTAGATGCCATCGAGGATCGCCCGGGTGTGGGGATGTTCCACTCGGGTACCGCAGGCCCCGGTTCGGAAGAAGGTGGTCCACGGTCACACAACCGCGATCCCCGCGATCCCGTCCCGGCTTGACGACGGGAAGCGGAAGACCGGCAACGGCCGGTAGGTGGTATTGAACTCTCGGGCCCCGGCGCCACACGGCGCTGGGGCCCTCGGCGTGCGATCAGGAGAGAAAGAGAAACGCTTGTCCCGTCCCGAGACCGAAGACCGGTTCGACGATGACGACTACCCCGCCTACACCATGGGCCGCGCGGCGGAGATGATCGGTGCCACACCGGCCTTCCTGCGCGCTCTGGGTGATGCCCGGCTGATCGAGCCCCTGCGCTCGGCGGGCGGGCACCGCCGTTACTCCCGTTACCAACTCAGGATCGCCTCTCGCGCCCGCGAGCTCGTGGACGAGGGCACCCCGATCGAAGCCGCGTGCAGGATCATCATCCTGGAGGACCAGCTGGAGGAGGCCCAGCGCATCAACGCGGAACTCCACGCCTCCGAGGACGGTCCCCGAACCGACAGGCGCTCGTCGGAGGGCGCCTGAGGGGAAACAGGGCGACGCAAGCCCGAAGGGGGTTCTGGGAGGCCGTCCCGTCCGGCGCGGCCCGGGCCCCGCGCCGCGCTCGCCATCGGGGGCGGCACGGACCGCTTCTCCCCGGATGCGGTGGAGACCCGGGTCCCGCGCCGCGCACGACCACGGAATCCCCCCGCCCCGTGCTCAGACGCGGGCGTCGGCGGCGGTCCCGCCGTCGTGCGCGGCGATCCAGTCGGCGACCTCGCTGGCGGTCAGCGGCGCGGAGAAGTAGTGCCCCTGGGCGGCGTGGCAGCCGGTGTCACGTGCGGCGCGGGCGAGTTCGCCGCTCTGGACGCCCTCGGCGGTGGCGCGCATGCCCAGCGCCTTGACCAGGGCGATGGCCGCGCGGACCACGGTGTGGCCGCTGTCGGACCGGTCCACCAGGCGGGTGGTGAAGGACTCGTGGATCTTGACCTCGTCCAGGGGCAGCCCCGCGAGCTGGGCGAGGGTGAAGTGGCCGGTGCCGAAGTCGTCCAGGGTCAGGCCCACACCGAGGTCGTGGAGCCGCTGGACGGCCACGGTGGCGGTGTCGGCGTCCGCGATCAGGGCGGACTCGCCGATCTCCAGGACGAGCCGGTCGGCCGGTACGCCGTGCTCGCGCAGCGCGGAGGCGACGGTGGCGGGCAGGGTGGGGTCGAGCAGTTCGCGCACGCCGAGGTTGACGGCGACGGGTAGGGCGAGGCCCTCGGCCCGCCACTGGGCGGCGCGGGCCAGGGTGATGTCCAGGACCTGGCTGGTGAAGGCGCGCAGCAGGTTGGACTGCTCCACCACCGGCATGAACTCCTCGGGGGTGAGCAGCCCGCGGCTGGGATGGCGCCAGCGCGCGAGGGCCTCCAGGCCGATGGGGTGCTCGTCTCCCAGGTCGACCTTGGGCTGGTAGTGCATCTCCAGGGCGCCCTCGGACAGGCCGCGGCGCAGCTCGGTGTACAGGCTGAGCCGTGCGGTGGAGTTGCGGTCCTTGCCGGGGTCGTAGGGCTCCACGCCGGTGCGGTCGGCCTTGGCGACGTACATGGCCACGTCGGCGCGCTGCATCAGGTGCTCGAAGTCGGGCGCGTCCCGGGGGAAGAGGGCGATGCCGATGCTGGCCTGGAGGTCGAAGTCCATGCCGTCCAGGCGGACCGGTTCGGCGAGGGACCCGCGCAGCCGGGCGGCGACCTCGCTGGCGGAGGTGGTGTCGCCGACCTGCGGCAGCAGGACGGCGAACTCGTCGCCGCCGAGCCGGGCGACGAGGTCGCCGGGGCGGACGCTGTGGGTGAGTCGCCGGGCGACGGTCTGGAGGAGGCGGTCGCCGGTGGGGTGCCCGAGGGTGTCGTTGACCTCCTTGAACCGGTCGAGGTCGAGCAGGAGCAGACCGACGCTGCCGCCGTGCTGGTGGGCGTGGGCGATCTCCCGCTGGGCGCGGACGGTGAGGAGCTTGCGGTTGGCCAGGCCGGTGAGTTCGTCGTGGTTGGCCTGGTGGTCACGCTTCGCCGAGAGCAGGGCGCTGGTGTACAGCGCGCCGAGCGGGAGGCCGAACAGCGGCACGTAGAGCACCGAGTGGGTCGCGGCCACGACCACGAGCGGGGCGAGGCTGAGCAGGACGCCCTTGACGCGGACCTGTCCGGCCAGCCCCTTGAACATGGCCTGCCGCAGGGGGACGCGTTCGTGCATGGCCACCGCGCACAGGTTCAGGACGCGGTTGACCACGAAGTAGCCGGTTCCGGCCAGGGCGACGGCGAAGAGCTCGCCCACGGCGGGGAACCAGGCGTTCTCGATGACGCCGGGAAGCAGGAGGCGCAGGATCGCGTCGGCGACGCCGAGGGAGAGCGTGTACTGGGCCGCGTTGAACGCCATGCGGTGGGGCGCGTGTCCGCGTGCGATCCCGGCGGTGACGGTCGCGGTGGCCTGGACGAGGGCGGCCACGGGCAGACCGTGGAGGATGACGAGCGCGAAGGAGAAGGGCAAAGAGGTGGGTGCGCCGTCGCCTGGAGCCTGGCCGGGAATGGAGATGGGCCTCAGCTGCCCCAGCACGATCATGCACAGCAGCACCCAGATGAGCGGCTCGGCGGCGAGCACGCGCAGTTCGCCCGGGCTCAGACCGAGCCCGGAGACGACGAGCAGGCCCGCTCCGGCCACCGTGGTGCCCAGCATGTACAGCCAGAGCGGTGTCCCGGCCCGGGGACCGATGTCCCGTGTGCTGTGTGGATTCTTCATCCATGGTCCTCGCGAGGGGGCCGCGGAGTATGGCGGGGCCGGGGNCGGAGTCTCCAGGGTCCGGCCACCCCTCATGACCGGAATCCTGGTTTTCGGATGCGCTCACATCGCACGCATTACCGTCCACCTTACGCGGTTTCGTCACCAACTGTCGCTTGCCCGGGACTATCAGTTAACCAAGGCGAAGGCCGCGAGAGTGGGAGATCACCAAAAAGGTACGCGGGTCCGACACGGCCGCGGGCCCGGCGCGACCGGGGTCCCGCGGCCGTGGTCACCCGAACCTCCGCCCCTCAGGCGTCGGCCGCCCCGGACTCCTCGGGTTCGGGGTTGAGGCGCTTGACGGCCGCCGCGTCCGGACCGGCCTCCAGCAGGACGCGGAAGCCCTCCTCGTCCAGGACCGGCACGCCCAGCTTGACGGCCTTGTCGTACTTGGATCCGGGGCTGTCGCCGACCACCACGAAACCGGTCTTCTTCGACACCGACGCCGTGGCCCGTCCGCCGCGCTCGGCGATCGCCTCCTTGGCGCCGTCACGCGTGAAGCCCTCCAGGGAGCCGGTCACCACCACGGTGATCCCCTCCAGGTGGCGCGGCCTGGAGCCGTCGTCCTCGTCCTCCATGCGCACCCCGGCCTCCGCCCACTTGCGGACGATCTCGGTGTGCCAGTCCACGGCGAACCACTCCCGGATGGAGGCGGCGATGGTCGGTCCGACGCCGTCGACCGCCGCCAACTCCTCCTCGCTCGCCGCGCGGATGGCGTCCATGGAGCGGAAGTGGCGGGCCAGGTCCTCTGCCGCTCGCGGCCCCACGTGCCGGATGGACAGCGCAACCAGCACCCGCCACAGCGGCTTGGACTTGGCCTCCTCCAGCTGCTCGAAGAGCTTCTCGACCGTCTTCTTGGGTTCGCCCTTCTTGTTGGCGAAGAAGGACACCACCTTGGGCTCGCCCGTCCTGGGGTCGGTCTTGGGCTCGGTGGTGTCGGGGTCGAGCACGTAGGTGCGGATGGGCAGCAGCTTGTCGACGGTGAGGTCGAACAGGTCGCCCTCGTCGCCCAGCGGCGGCCGGGCGGGCTCCAACGGCTGGGTGAGCGCGGTGGCGGCCACGTAGCCGAGCGCCTCGATGTCCAGGGCCTTGCGGCTGGCCACGAAGAACAGGCGCTCGCGCAGCTGGCCGGGGCAGGAGCGGGCGTTGGGGCAGCGCAGGTCGACGTCGCCCTCCTTCTGCTGGCCGAGCCTGGTACCGCACTCGGGGCAGAACTCGGGCATGGTGAACGCGCGCTCGGTGCCGTCGCGGCGGTCGACCACCGGCGCGACGATCTCGGGGATGACGTCACCCGCCTTGCGCAGCACGACGGTGTCGCCGATGAGCACGCCCTTGCGATCGACCTCGCGTGCGTTGTGCAGGGTGGCGAACTCGACCTCGGACCCGGCCACGACCACCGGTTCCATGACGCCGTAGGGGGTGACGCGCCCGGTGCGGCCCACGCCCACCTTGATGTCGAGCAGTCGGGTGGTGACCTCCTCGGGCGGGTACTTGTAGGCGATCGCCCAGCGCGGGACGCGGCTGGTGGAGCCCAGGCGCCGCTGGAGGGCGAAGTCGTCGACCTTGATGACGATGCCGTCGATCTCGTAGGCGGGCTCGTGGCGGTGGGCCGCGTAGTAGGACACGTACTCGCGGACCTCGTCCATGGTGGCGACGACGCGGTAGCGGTCGCTGAGCGGCAGCCCCCACTCCCCCNGGTGAACCTCACGTCCTCCCCGCCGTCCCGGGCCGGGGTGTGGGCGCCCACGCCGTGCACGATCATCGACAGCGGACGGGTGGCGGTGACGCGGGGGTCCTTCTGCCGCAGGGATCCGGCGGCGGCGTTGCGCGGGTTGGCGAAGGGGGTCTGGCCCGCGGCGGTGATGCGCTCGTTGAGCCTGCCGAAGTCCTCCACCGGCAGGAAGACCTCACCGCGCACCTCCAGCAGCTCCGGTGCGGGGCGCACGCTCTCGTCCAGGCGCTCGGGTACGGCCGCGATGGTGCGCACGTTGAGGGTGATGTCGTCGCCGACCCGGCCGTCGCCGCGGGTGGCGGCGCGCACGAGGCGCCCCTTCTCGTACACCAGGTCCACGGCCAGCCCGTCGATCTTGAGTTCGCACAGGTAGCCGGTGACGGGGACCTCGGCGCTGGTCCGGTCGGCCCAGGTGTTGAGCTCGTCGACGTCGAAGGCGTTGCCCAGGCTCTCCATCCGCACCAGGTGCTCGACCTCGGCGAAGTCGGTGCTGAGGGGCGCGCCGACCTTCTGGGTGGGCGAGTCCTGGGTGACCAGCGCGGGGTGGGATTCCTCGATGCCGACCAGCTCGCGCATGAGGGTGTCGTACTCGGCGTCGGAGATCACCGGCCTGCCCAGGTAGTACCGGTAACTGTGGTCGTCCAGTTCCTGGCACAGCTCGGTGTGGCGGGCGCGTACCTCGTCGGGGATGTCGGTGGTGGTGTCGGGCGCGCTCACTCGGTACCTTTCTGCTCTCGTGCTCGCCTGCTGCGGTCGCGGGCCGCGGGCGCTACCCGCGGGGCTCGTCCCGCAGGACCCGGGCACCGGCGCGGGAGGCGTCCAGGGCCGCCCTCGCGTGGCCGGGTGAGGCGCCCGCCAGCCCGCACGTGGGCGTGGTGACCACCGCGCGGGAGAGCAGGTCGGGGGAGAATCCCAGCCTGTTCCACAACTCGCGAACAGGATCGACGGTAGCGGCGGGGTCCGACATTCGGGCGGTCTGCGCGGGGGTCCCGTCACCGGTGGAGGGGACCACTCCGAGCATGAGTCCGGCGCCCGCCTCCACGGCCGTGCCGATCATCTCGTCGTGGTCGCGGGTGAGGAGGAGGGCGTTGAGGCTCAGCGCCCGCGCTCCGCTGCGGCGCAGCAGGTCGACGGGGACGCCGGGGGCGCAGCAGTGCGCGGCGGGCACGGCCCCGGTGTCGGCGACCGCGGCGAAGAGGACGCGCAGGTCGGCCTCGACGCGGACCCGGTCCACGGCGGGCAGGCGNNCAGGGAGCCGAGCAGGACCGAGGGCAGTGAGGGTTCGTCCACCTGGACGAGGATCCGTGCCCCGGGAACCCGTCCGCGCACCTCGGCCAGGTGGGCCAGAACGCCCTCCAGGTGGGATTCGGCCAGGTCGCGGCAGGCTCCGGGGTCGGAGACCAGGCGCTGGCCGTTGCGCAGCTCGATCGACGCGGCCAGGGTCCACGGCCCCGCGACCTGCACCTTGAGCAGGCCGGTGAAGCCGTGGGCGTGCTCGGTGAGGGTGTCGAGGTCGCGGGACATGAAGCTGGCCGCACGGCGCAGGTCGCGTCCGGGCGTGTCGGCGACCCGCCACCCGGTGGGCTGGACCTCGACGGGGAACTCCACCAGGAGGCCGCTGGTGCGGCCGACCATGTCGGCGCCGACACCGCGCGCGGGCAGTTCGGGCAGGTGCGGCAGGTCGGGAAGCTCACCGAGGATGGTGCGCACGGCCTCGTCGGGGTCCTCGCCGGGCCAGGAACCGATCCCGGTGGCGGAGGCGTCGGGCCAGGGATAGGAGTGCTGTTGGCTCACATCGCCCAAGGTTAGGGCAACGCCGAGCCGCCCCGGGGGATCGCGGTGGGCCCCTCGCCCCCTGCCGGCGCCTCCGGCCGCGGTGCCCGCCCGCTTCGTCGGTCGTCGGAGTGCCCGCCGCTCCGGCCACCCCGGTGGCCCACGGCTCCGTGCGGGTTCCCATCCGACCCGCCGTCGCGACGGTGGGTCGATGACCGAAGAAGGTCGGCTGGCCCGCCTGTTCAGCGTGAACTCGTACCTGTGGCGAGGCCCGACACCCGGGACTCGCCGTAGGTACGGGAACAGCACGGGTCAGAACCCACGCGTCACACCGGAAACGTTTCCGGCCAGTCCGCTAACGCGCCCGTTCCGTGGGAACGTCGCGGGAATCCGCGCCGCCGTCCCCCTCCGGCGTGTCGGCGGACGCCTCACCCCGGTCGGCGGAGGCGTCTCCCGGCCCGTCCACGCGGGAGCGGCGGCGGGCGCGCAGGACCAGCAGGGCCACGACCGCCGCGGCGAGCACGCACACGCCGAGCGCCATCCACGGCGACTCCAGGAACAGGGTCAGCCAGGTGCCCACCACTCCGCCGATGACCACGCCCCACAGACCCGCCCAGATCAGCGAGCCGACGAACATCGCGGCGAGGTAGCGCGGGAAGCGCATGCGCATGGCGCCCGCGGAGAGGTTGATGGCGGTCTGCACGCCGACGGTGCAGAAGCTCAGCGTGACGACGGGCGCGCCGTAGCGGTCGATGCGCCGACGGGCGGTCTCCAGGCGCGGTCCGAGCCTGGCGCCCACGCGGCTGCGGGTCACGCCGGCGCCCAGCCCACGGCCGATCCAGTACGTGGCCTGGGCACGGCACAGCACCACGCCGAGCAGCGTGAAGTAGACGATCCAGAACGGCTGACCGTCGAGGAAATCGAACTCCGGCATGGGCAGGCCCCCTCACCTCGCCCGTAACTATGCTATGCCTTACCTAACTTCGGCAAGAGGTCACGAGTCCCGGGCCGGGTGGCACGTCCCACTGTCCGACGGGGCACACCCCGGGAGGGGGCCGGGACGCCTCAGACGGCGGCCCCCTCCCTGGACGTGGCGGAGATCGTGGCCGAACCCAGCACGGCGTCACCCTCGTAGACCACCACCGCCTGGCCGGTGGCCACACCCGTGGCGGACTCGGCCAGCCGGACCACCAGTTCGGGCCCGTCCGCCCCCTCGCGCTGCCACACGCTCGCCGGGTACACCTCCCCGTGGGCCCGCAGCTGCACGTGGCAGTCGGTCGGCTCGGTCAGGGGCTCGCAGCCGCTCCACACCGGACGCGTCCCGGTGATGCCGTCCACACGCAGCGACGCGCGCGGCCCCACCGTGACGGTGTTCTCCACCGGCTCGATGGAGAGCACGTACCGCGGGTGCGCGGCGCCGCCCAGCCCCAGGCCCTTGCGCTGGCCCACGGTGAAGGCGTGCGAGCCGTTGTGCGTGCCCACGACGTTGCCGTCCTCGTCCCGGATGGACCCCGGCCGCTCGCCGATGCGCCGGTTGAGGAAGCCCGCGGTGTCGCCGTCGGCGATGAAGCAGATGTCGTGGCTGTCGGGCTTGTCCGCCACCGACAGGCCGCGCCGCTCGGCCTCCGCGCGCACCTCCTCCTTGGTGCAGTCCCCCAGCGGGAACACCGCGTGCTCCAGCTGCTCGGCCGTGAGCACGCCCAGCACGTAGGACTGGTCCTTGGCCTCGTCCACGCTGCGCACCAGGCGCCCGTCGAGCTTGCGGACGTGGTGGCCGGTGGCCACGGCGTCGAAGCCCAGGGCGACGGCCCGGTCCAGCACCGCCTCGAACTTGATCTTCTCGTTGCAGCGCAGGCACGGGTTGGGCGTGTTGCCCGACTCGTACTCGGCCACGAAGTCCTGCACGACCTCGCGGTCGAACTCCTCCGACATGTCCCACACGTAGAAGGGGATGCCGATGACGTCGGCGGCCCGGCGGGCGTCGTGGGAGTCCTCCACCGTGCAGCAGCCGCGCGCGCCCGTGCGGTAGGACTGCGGGTTCTTGGAGAGCGCCAGGTGGACACCGGTGACGTCGTGGCCCGCCTCGGCCACCCGGGCCGCGGCGACCGCGGAATCGACACCGCCCGACATGGCGGCCAGTACACGCAAAGTCATAGTGCGTCCAGCGTATGCGCCCGCCGGAGGTGGCGGCCACGGGACGACGCCCCGCGTCCCCGTGGGACTCGTGGGGTCCCGAACGGCGAGGGTGGTCGTCCGGTTCTGCGAAAATCGGAGCATGGCTCTGTTCCGTCGTCGCCGCTCCGCCGACTCCACCACCGCATTCGCCGCGTTCTGGGACGCCTGGCCCGCCGAGCGCGAGGCACTGGCCGACGCGGTCGAGTCGGGCCAGCCCGTCCCCTCCGAGGTCGCCGAGCGCGTCACCGCGCTGGTGCACGCGATCCATCCGGACCTGGACTGGGAGGTGGGCCGCGCTCCGAAGAAGGGCGGCGGCGGCTTGGAGGACCTGGACCTGTCGACCGACGTGGACCCGAACAAGCTCCTGGAGCAGCTGGCGGCGCTGGACGACCCGTCCCGGCTGACCGGCGGTCCCGCCTACGCCCTGACCCTGCGCCCGGGCGGGTCGGAGGAGGCGCGCATCCAGTCCGAGCGCTGGTCGCGGTCCGCGCCCGAGGACGACCAGTGGTCGTTCCAGCCGGTGCGCCCCGCCGACCACGAGCAGCTGTCCGCCACCGTCCAACTGGACGACCACGAGTTCGACCTATCGCACGTGTCGGTGTCCATGCGGGTCGACCAGGCCGCCGGGAAGATCGAGGTGGGCGTGTACCACCCCGACAACATGTTCCTGCCCGAGAGCACCCGCGAGAACGTGGCCGAGCACGTCACCCTGCTGGCGCTGGGCGAGGACGACCGGGTCCGGTGGGTCGGCAGGACGGCGCCGCTGGACGAGCCGCCGCTGGATCCCCTGTCCCCCACGTCGATGCCCGCCGTGGTGCGGCAGATGGCCGACCTGCTCGGCGGTGTCGGCGGGTGGGCGACCCTGAACGGCCGCATCCCGTTGCAGGGCGCGGTGGAGATCCTGCTGCGCCACCCGGTGACCCGGCGCGACTTCCCGGCGTTCACGCTGTTCGTGCAGGTGATCGTGCCGTACACGCACACGGACGAGGACAAGCTGCCCACCGGCGCCTCCGCCTCGGCCCTGGACGACCTGGAGGCCCGGATCACGGGTGTGCTGGGGGACAACGGTGCGCTGTTCATGCGCCAGACCGTGGGCGGCAGGCGCGACTACCGCTACTACCTGGATCCCGAGTCGGGTGTGCTGCCCGAGTTCGAGGCCGTGCTGACGGACTGGTCCGAGGGCGAGGTGAAGCTGCGCAGCCAGCTCGATCCCAGCTGGGCGCAGTTCAACGCCGCCCGCAGGCCGTTCCGCCGCCAACTGGGCGAGTAGCGCGGGGGCGTCCGGAGGGTCGTGTGCGGCCGGGTGGCGGAGGCCGCCACGTGCGGCCGCCCGTGGTCCCCGTCCACGCCCCGGCTCGGGACGTCCGGACCTGACGACCGGCCCGCATGGCCCGCCGACGGTGTGGGACCGCCCGAACGGTCGGCGCGGGAACGGAGCGGCTGCTCACCGGAGACGGGGCGTGCGTCCCATGGGGATTTCCAGAACGCCCGCGGAGAGGACGGTGGACCAGCCGTGACCCGGTACCGGTCCGGTGGCACCCAGGGTCAAGGGAAATCCCACCTTGCACATCTGTCCCCCAAGGCAACACCGGCGTAACGTGGCAAACCGGAGGTGGATCCGGTCTGATGGACGGTGTGCTGCCGCGAACGCCCATGGGCCGACCCCGGGCCGCCGCGGTCGGCGCGATCCTCCTCCTGTGCCTGGTGGGCGCCCCGCTGATGTCCCTGTTCCCCGTCGGAATGTGGAACACCGCCCGTGCCCTGACGATGAGCGGCGCGGGTCAGGGGGTCCTGCTGCTCGCTCCCGTGGTCGCCGGGGCCATCCTGCTGATGTTCTGGCTGGGGTTCCAGTGGCTGGAGAAATCGGGAGTACACCACCCCGTGGCGTCGTCCGCCCTGGTGACGGCCACCGCCATGGCCACTCCCGTGGTCGCCACGTTCCTGGCCCCGGCGTTCACGCCGCTGCCCGGGGGCACGACCGTCAACATCGCGTTCCTGAGCGGGGCGATCGCCACCCTGGGCATGGGCGCGTCGATGCTGGCCCACCGGAGGACCGGGCGCTGGCAGCCGGGGCTGCTGCCCGCCGTGGCGGTGAGCGCGGGGCTGGTCGCGGCGCTGCCCGCGGCCTCCGAGCTGGTCCGTGAGCGGGCGGCCGAGGAGCGCTCGCGCACGCAGATCATGTCGTTCGAGCAGACCATCGCGGTGCTGGACGACCCGGACTGGTCGCTGAGCCAGGTGCACGAGGTGCACCACGGGCTGCGGCTGACGTACCGGAACGGGGACGGTGCGCCGCTGCACGTGCTGACCTGGGACGACAGGCGCTCCGAGAGGGCGGGCGTCCTCGCGGGGTGCGAGTTCCCGGGGACGTGGTGCCGCGACCTGGGGGACGCGGTGGTCGTGCACCACGGCGACGGTCACCCGAGCGAGCTGCGGACGCGCCTGGACGACGGCACGGTCGCGAGCCTGGTCCCGCCGCCGGGAACGGCCACGGACCTGATGGACACGGCCCGGTCCCTGCGTCCCGAGGAGCCCGGCGAGCGGAGCGTGCTCGTGGAGTCCGTCACCTCCTGACGGATCGGCCGGGCGAGGGTCGGTCCCAGGGCCCCGGGGCGTCAGGATCCTACGACCGGTCCACCCGCCCCGCCGACGGGGTGGTCCGGGTGACCGCGTTCGCCGTCCACCGCGCCGTCCCTCCTTTCCGAAAGCGATCCGAAACTTTCGGCATCCATCCCCATGCCCGAACGAGGCACACACCTGTGAGCAGTCACGATGGCGCCACGAAACTCTCGGGGCCGAGAAGATATCCGGAATCTTCCGGAAATTATTGACAACGCGGTGGAGTCAGACGGACACTGTCGCTACCGACGGACCCACCGTCCCTCCAGGTCACCCCCAGCGGCCTGGGCGCCGGGGCGGGGGCCGCACGGCGACCGACGTTCCGTCGCGTTGTACGACGACCATGCGCGGAGGCCACCACCCCCGGCCGCCGACGGGCACCACCGGGTCGTACCACGCCGCCTACCCCCCACAAGCCTTCGTCAGAAGGAAGCACACACATGAGCAACGCCCCCGCACCCCCAAGAACCCGAGGACACGGCAGCCCCAGCCGCACCAGANGCGCCTGCGCCGTCGCGACCGCGCTGGTCACGACCATGGCGCTGCTGCCCGGCACCGCCAGCGCGGCCATCACCACCAACCAGACCGGCAACCACGACGGCTACTTCTACTCGTTCTGGACCGACAGCCAGGGCACGGTCTCCATGGAGCTGGGCTCCGGTGGCAACTACAGCACCTCCTGGAGCAACACCGGCAACTTCGTCGCCGGTAAGGGCTGGGCCACCGGCGGACGCCGGACCGTGGAGTACTCGGCCGACTTCAACCCGTCCGGCAACTCGTACCTGACCCTCTACGGGTGGACCAGGGGTCCGCTCGTGGAGTACTACATCGTGGACAACTGGGGTTCCTACCGACCCACGGGGACCCACATGGGCACGGTCAACAGCGACGGCGGCACGTACGACATCTACCGGACGATGCGCTACGACGCCCCCTCCATCGACGGCACCCAGACCTTCCCCCAGTACTGGAGCGTGCGCCAGTCCAGGAGGTCCAGCGGCACCATCACCACCGGCAACCACTTCGACGCGTGGGCCCGCGCCGGGATGAACCTGGGCAGCCACGACTACATGATCATGGCGACCGAGGGCTACCAGAGCAGCGGCAGCTCCAACGTCACGCTGGGCTCCTCCGGCGGAGGCGGCGACGACGGCGGGGGCGGCGACCCCGGCGGCGGTGGCTGCACCGCGACCCTGTCCGCGGGTGAGCAGTGGAGCGACCGGTACAACCTCAACGTCTCGGTCAGCGGCGCCAGCGACTGGACCGTGACGATGAACGTCCCCGAGCCCGCCGAGATGATCGCCACCTGGAACATCAACGCCGACTGGCCCAGTTCCCAGGTGCTGACCGCCACGCCCAACGGCAACGGCAACAACTGGGGCGTGACCATCCAGCACAACGGCAACTGGACCTGGCCGACGGTCTCCTGTAGCGCGAACTGAGTTCCGCGCCCAGCACTCCGGAACGGGTGAGGGCGTCCCCGGTCACCGCCGGGGACGCCCTCACCAGGGTCCGAAGGAGAGGCGCTACCTCAGCCGTTCTCCTTCTGGATGCGCTCGACGAGCAGCTTCTTGCCCTGGTCACCGGCCTTCTGGTTGTTCTCCTGGATCCGGCGGAACCACCGGGCGAGCTCCTCGTCGCCCTGGCTCTCGGCGTCCTTGATGTAGGTCTCCAGACGCCACACGTTCTCCAGCGACTGGTGCAGCGCCCAGACCAGGTTGTAGTTCTTGTCCTTGAGCGGGCTCTCCGGCTCCGAAGCCATGACAACCTCCTCGGTGTCGTGCTTTCCCCTGCCGGGGTCCCACTGCCCGAACCCGCCCATGAGTACACGCGGCGACGGGCGATCACGCACAGCCCTTGCCCACTCTTGGTACGGGCCGGGCACGGCCGACGCGGCCGGGCTACTCGGCCGCGGCGGTGTAGTAGTCCCAGTAGCCTTCCCCGTCGTCCCTGTACTCGGCCTCCTGCCGGTCGGACAGGTCGACCTCGACCCCGGACCCGGCGAACGCGGCCCGCACCCGCTCCACCATCTCCTCACTCAGGAAGTGATGGTGCAGGTCGAGCGCGCGCAACCCCGAGAAGGCAGCGGCCCGATCCACGAGTTCCCGGCCGCCCCGGTCCGTGAGGACGCCCAACGACAGGTCGAGCACCTCCAGACGCCGGACGAGGGGTGCCTCCGCCAGTACCGGAACCCACTCGTCCGCCTTCTCGGCGTTACGCACCCCCAGGTACCGCAGCCGGGGAAACGCCTCCCCCGAGAGCACCGGCGCCAGATCCGCCGGCACGGTGTCACCGGAGTACTCGTCCACCCCCAGCCACAGTTCCAGGTGCTCCAACACGGGCAACCCCGAGGACACCACCTCGCGTGTGACCCGGCCAGGCAGGCCACCGGTCTGGACGGTGAGGGAACGCAGCGAGTCGTGCGAGGGCACGTGCAACCCGAGAACGCTCCCGCCCATGCCGTCCGCGCCCCTCACGACCAGTTCCTCCAGCCGGGGAAAGGCGACCACGAGCGGCGCCAGGTCATCATGGGTGATCCAGGAGATCTCACACTCCTCGAAGTAGATGTCACCGACGAAGAGCGAACGCAGGTTCGGCAGCGCGTCGGCGTGCTCGACCAGCAACTCCACGGCCTCGCACAGATCTCCTTGAGCGGAATCCCCCCAGGTGCCGATGACCAGAGCCGTCACCTGCTCGGCGTCCACCTCGTCCAGGAAACGGGCGAAGTACGCGGCCTCTTCGCCCTCTTCCTGGCTCTCTCCGTAGAGGATCCGCAGCCGCCAGGCGGCGGAGGCCGCGGAGGGCGGGACCGAAGGGTTCTCGCCCCGTTCCTGGAGCCGCCGAAGCTCCTGCTGCCATCTCCGGCCCTTCTCCTTGAAGGGAAACTCGATCACGGGCAGACCGGCGAACTCGGTGAGGTGCTCCACGGGAACTTTCTCTCCTCAGGCCTCAGGGGGTGCAATGCTTCCCATGCCTAGCAGTGCCGGGAGACAACCCCGGCTCCAGCGGCCTGCCGGGACGCCGGTCCGGTGTCCGCCCACGCCCCACGGGTCTTCCGGGTGTCAGGGTGCGGCGTCGGTCACGCCCGGGTCCTCCTCCTGGAGGCGTTCATGCACGCGCTTCAGGACGCGCAGCTGCGCGGGGTTGTACAACTGCACCAGCGCATGGGCCATCGTCCGCTCGGCGTGCTCCGCGCCACGCGGTGCGTCCGCCGTCGGATCCCTCAACCACGGGTGCCTCTCGTTCGCCCTGCGGACGACTGGCACCATGCGCTCCGCCAGGAGGTCCGTCGTGGCGCCGTCCGCGTCCGGAGGAAGGGCCTCGAACTCCTGCTCGGTGTCGTCGGGTTCGCTGATCACCTCACGAAACTCCGCCAGGGCCCTCTCGCTGAGAACGGTCGAGTAGACCATCAGCAGGGACCGCTGCCTCTCGGAGAGGTCCCGGGAGATCCGGGCGAACGCGGGCGGAACGTACGCGGGCGCGCGGTGGCGCAGGAGGACGGCCAGTTCCTCCCGGACACGGTTGAGCCGCGCGATCGTCGCCTCCAGTTCCGCGTCCAGCGCACGGATCGCCTCGTCCGATTCCTCGTCCGCGTGTCCCATCGCCGCCACCTCCGACAGCGGGACGCCCAGGTCGCTCAACCGCCTGATCTGGAGCAGACGGATCAGGTGCGAGACCTCGTACTGCTTGTATCCGTTCGCCCTGCGTTCCGGTACATCCAACAGGCCGATCCCGTGGTAGTACCGGACGGCCTTCACCGTCGTGCCAGCGAGCTCGGCCAGCTGCTGAGTACTCCACGCCATGCGACACCTTCCCCTCACCCCGTGAGCGCGGGTGTCCCCACGCCCACATACGGTCCACGCCCTGCTCCGGGGACAGGGCCAGGCGCCCCGTCGAGGACCCGCGCTTCGCTGGCGACCGCGGACCGGAAAGGACACCGTCGACTCATCCCCGCCCGTCCCGGCCCGGACACCTCCGCGTCCGGCGCGTCGCGACGAGACGGTTGACCCTGCCCCAAGGGCAGACCGTGTACTGGGGACCGTCACGGTCGTGAGCGGTTCACGACCCCGCGTGCCTGGTGCGTCCTCGACCGCGACGAACGCGGACGGGTTCCGGACCGGCACAGCGCGCCGACGTTCGCGAAACGACACGGAGCCCGAGATGATCAAGGACCGGAAGCGGCGCAAGGCCATGCGGCGGGTCAAGGCCGGAAACGGACGTCCGCTGAAGCGCTTCCGCGCGTGGCAGCCGCTCTCCCGCGCGCTGCTCTACCTCCCCCTGACGAACGACGACGGACGCCAGGTGGTCTACGCCGTCGACGTCCCGTACTGGCAGCAGGTCCTGACCGAGGACGGCGGAGGCAGGGCCCACCTCCACCTCGACGGCAGGCATCACGCCGAGTCCACGCTCCCCGCGGTCTTCCCCGTACCGGGAGGAACGATCGAGGTGGTGTCCACGGTCTTCGGGCTCAAGCGTTGCCACTACGTCACCGAGGAGGGAGCCGTCCACCAGCTCATTCCGGACAGGCGTTCCGCCGAGGGACGCCGTGCCCGCCTCGACCGCGAGCACCCGGCGTTGAGCCGCTGGATCGGGGGCCTGTCGTTGCTCATGCTCATCGTTCCCCTCACCCTCGTCCTCCTCCAGGTCCTCGAGGCGGTTGCCCAGATCCCCCCGGTGACCCAGCGCTTCGGCGCCTTCGCCCCACCCGTCGACCCGCCGACCTGGCTCAACGTCGCGCTCGGTCTCTGCGCCGCGGTGGCCAGTGTGGAACGCGCGACCCGACTGCGTTGGAACGCGTTCCTGGATGGCAGCGGCTGATCAGCCACCCCCGCACCGCACGTGGCCCCGCTCCGGGGCACGGCCCGGAGCGGTGCCGGGCCGCACGGCTTCCCGACCATCCCGAGCATCACGACCATGGAGTACGACGCATGCGCCACCTTCGCGCACCCTTCCGGATCATCCGCGCACACCTGCGCGCCTACCTCGTGATGAACGCGATCGTCTACGGCCTGTTCTTCGTCGGCATGGGAGCGGCGCTGGCCTTCCCCGAACTGAACGCCGCGCGGCTCGCCTCCCAGCAGGAGGACGGAACCGCGGACCTGGTGGTGTCGCTGCTCAGCGACGTCTGGCTGTTCAGCCTGACCATCCTCGCGGTCAACGTGCTGACGGTCGCCGTGCTGACGATCCTGCTGCCCTCGATGGTCGTGCCCTTCCTCGGCATCGCCGCCTTCGCGTACAGGGCGTTCACCTTCGGTGTGACCCTCGCCCCGGTCGACGGGGTCACGGCGAGGATCCTGATCCCGCACTCCCTGACGATCCTCATCGAGTTCCAGGCCTACGCCCTCGTCATGCTCGCCGCCCACCTCCTCGGGAGGGCCTGGCTGCGCCCCGGGACGGTCGGCGCCCGCGACCATCGGCAGGGGTACGTCCGCGGGCTGCGGCAGGTCGGTTGGCTGAGCCTGCCCGCGCTGGTGCTGTTCGTCGTCGGCGCGGTCTACGAGGCCTTCGAGATCGTCTACCTCGTTCCCCCGCTGGTCGCGGGCTGATCCCTGATCGGAGACGGAGCACCGGTGGTCGGACCGACTCCCCGGCCGGGAACGGCCGGGCTACTCGGACGCGGCGGTGTAGTAGAAGGGCTCGTCATCGTCCCCGTGGTACTCGGGCTCCAACCGGTCGGACAGGTCGACCTCGACCCCGACCCCGGCGAACGCGGCCCGCACCCGCTCCTCCATCCCCTCGCTCAGGTAGTGGTGGTGCAGGTCGAGCGCGCGCAACCCCGAGAAGGCCTCCGCCCGGTCCACGAGCACCCGACCACCCCGGTCCGTGAGGACGCCCAACGACAGGTCGAGCACCTCCAGACGCTTGAGCACGGGCGCGTCGGCCAGCGCCGGAACCCACCCGTCCAACGTCTCGGCGTTACGCACACCCAGGTACCTCAGCCGGGGAAACCCCTCGCCCGAGAGCACCGGCCCCAGGTCCGACGGCCAGGTGTCACAGCCGTAGTGCAGCATCCCCAGCCACAACTCCAGGTGCTCCAGCGCGGGCAGCCCGGAGGAGGCCACCTCGCGCACGACCCGAGCGGGCAGCCCACCGGTCTCCAGGGTGAGGGAACGCAGCGAGTCGTGTGAGGGGACGCGCAGTCCGAGCTCGCCGTCGATGCCGTCGGCGCCCTTCACCGCCAGTTCCTCCAACCGGGGGAAGGCGGCCACGAGCGGCGCCAGGTCGGGCTGGTCGATCCAGGACAGCTCGCACTCCGAGCCGTCGATGTCGCCGAAGAAGAGGGAACGCAGGTTCGGCAGCTTGTCGGCCTGCTCGGCCAACAGGTGCGCGATCTCGTACTGACCTCCGGCTGCGGCCTCCCAGTCGCCGATGACCAGTGCCCGCACCCGTTCGGTGTCCACCACGGACAGGAAACGGGCGAAGTGCTCCGCGCACGCCTCGCCGTCGTACCGCAGCCGCCAAGCCACGGAGCCGGGAGCGTGCGGGTCCCCGCCCCACTCGCGGGCCCGGACGATCCGCTCCTCGTCCGTGCCGCTGCTGGGAAACTCGACCACGGGCAGACCGGCGAACTCGGTGAGCTCAGGCATAGGAACTCTCTCCTCAGGGGGTGGGATGTCCCCCATGCCTAGCAGCTCCGGGGGACAGACCGGCATGTGATGACTCTGGGACATCAACCGGCCTCCACGAGTTCCCGACCTTGTCTAGGGAACAAGACCGACAAGACGACGGGACGGCTCGTTGTCCTCCCCATCCAGGCCCTCTGTGACCACCAGGGCACCAGGAACGAGGGCCATGGATTTAGGTGTGGGAGTCAGCGCAGAACTACCCCCCAATGATTCATCTTCGTTCGGACTCCGCTGCACTTCGATACCCAGATCAATCACACGCGATTCACCATCATCCCAATCAGTAACCACCAACTGTGCTGGGCCCCAAGACAATCCATCGGCTGCCTGTTCGTTAACGTCCAGCCACGCGACCGAACCCTCCATCGCCAGGATAAATATATCCTTCCCCCGACCCAGAGGCGCCGGGACAGTTACAGCATGTTGCACTTCACCAGACAAGTCGGAATAGGAATACTCATACTCATCACCATCGGAAACTCCTCGGGCACTCACGATGGCTTCCTCAAGGATTCCGACCACAGCGTCATCCTCCCCCGTGAAAAATTCCGCGTCCGTGAGAACTTCACCGGTCGTCGGGTCCAGCAGAAATTCTTCACGGTAGCCATAACCACTGGCAACTGCCGCGACCATACCTGAACCATGCGCGACCCCAAGCTTGAAAGGAGTGAGGTCGATACCTTCGTTCGCTTCGATCTCATGCCGCCATAGCTCAGACCCGGTTTCGACATCAATTCCGATCAGAGCAAGTGTGTGGTTCTTCGTCCCACTCAAGCCCCCAGGCTCCAGAACGCTCTCATCCACAAAATTACTGGACGTCACCAGCACACCACGGGAGACTACAGAACTCCTGGCGACGAAAAACATTCTCTCGCTTCCACCACTCTGAGCCGGGGTTACGCTCCAGAGCTCTTCGTCGTCTTCCAGCCCAAGGGATACAATCTCTCCCTCCCCTCGACCATCACCTCGGTAAATAATCCGAGAACTATTGGACAGCACACCCAGCTGTTCGTCACCTGAAGCGTACGAAGAAACCCCGGAATCAGCGAATGGCATGTTTGCGAACTCTACAGTTTGAGTTCCTTTGATATCTCCAGTGGAAGAGTCAAGGAGCACAACCTCATGAAGAGGATGAGGCTCCTCCTCGCCTTCGGCTTCTCCGTCGTGAGCGCTGTACGACACAGCCACGGTCTCCCCGTCCGGAGTGACGCTCGCACCCGTCAACCGTTCACCCAGACGCCTGTACCTCCAGAGCTCTTCCCCAGTGCCTCCGCTCACTCCGACAACACCGTCGGAAATGGATACCACCAGTCCGTAGGAGATGGGGCTGACATGCTGGATACCTGTCTCTTCCGGGGAACTCCAGGTCCAACCCACAGAGCCCACGTTCGCAGGAACATCAAGAGATTCGGCAGGCTCGGAGAGAGTTACGTGGTCAACCTCAGGATCTCCCCAGCCAGGAAAAACAGAACACGATGCCAGCAGAGGAAGAACGGCCAACGCAAGGATAGAATTTCTTCTTCTCATTCTCGAAGTTCCCTTCACCCTGAGATGCGCAAAGCAGATTTCATTGCTTCCGTGAACTCCTCGAAGTGTGATCCGGCGTCAGGACTCTCCCCGCTACTCGGGTGAACCGGAAGCCGAGTACGCGGTGTCCTCACGCCCGGCTTTCGGGGAGGCGTCACCGACAGCCGCCCCATCCCGCTCGCGCAGCCTCAGCTCCAGGCGTTCGACCTGCTGTCCGAGTTCCAGCAGCCGTGCCATGACCGCCTCGTGCTGGACTTCCTCCACCGCCTGGTCCTCCGCCCAGCGGGCCTCGCTGAGTTCCTGCTCCAGGGAGGTCACGATCACCGCGATGACCAGGTTCAGGATGACGAACGCCGTGATCACGATGTAGAGCACGAAGAAGATCCACGCCATCGGATAGTGCTCCAGCACGGCGGCCGAGACGTCCGGCCAGCCCTCCGTGGTCATCAGCAGGAACATCGTGTACAGCGACGTGCCCAGGTCGCCGAAGAACTCCGGCACGGTACCGGCGAACAGCTGGTGGCCGATGATCGCCGAGGTGTAGATGACCACCAGGAGCAGACCGATCACCGTGCCCAGCCCCGGCACGGACCTGAACAACGCGGTGATGATCTGCCGCATCTGCGGGATCGCGGTGATCACCCGCAGGATCCGCAGCACCCGCAGGATGCGCAGCACGGCGAACGGGCCGGTGTCCGGAACCACCGAGACCACGACCACCAGGAAGTCGAACCAGTTCCAGCCGCTCCGGAAGAACCCGCCCCGCCGGGCGTAGATCTTCAGGGCCATCTCGATGACGAAGATCCCGATGACGACGTGCTCGACGGTCACCAAATAAGGAAAGGCGGAATCCTCATAAGTCATCCAGCCCAAAATCCCCGCGTTGACCAGAATCACCGTGAGCATGGTGTTGGCGAACCACCGACTCTCGACAGCCCGGGTGACCTGATCACGCCGCAATGCCACTTCCCCCTCCGCCTTTCCCGCCTCCGACCGATTCGGACATGGGGCAACCAAATATATCGAACCAGGTTCAACTACTGCACCGTGCGCCCGCCTCCACACAGATTCGCGTGCTCCTCATACACCTGCCGACACCGCCTCATCCGGCGACGACGCGCATCAGCACGAGGAATTCGCAGTGACCATATCTGCCACTTGCGTTTTCGGCCTGGACAGCAACAAGCGAATCCACGACCGAAAGTGTCCCTTCCATTGGTGATTGTCCATATACCCGGGGAAGCCCTTCCGGGGGATGGGGAGAGGAGACGCTGGTGGCGGTTCGGTACGGTTCGGGAGGTCAGGCACGTCACTGGTATGTTCGCTGCTGGCCACGGCAGGAAGCCCGAGCCGCCGACAGCGCCAGCGCCCGCGACCCAGGAAGAGACATGGCGGAGCTGAAGTACTTCACAGGTTCGATGAACTCGGGCAAGAGCACGATGGCCCTCCAGGAGCACCACTCACGCGGTGGTGAGGGAGTGCTCTACACGAAGCAGGACCGCGCCGGATCGGGCATCATCTCGTCCAGGCTGGGTCTGGAGTCCCCCGCCATCGAGGTGGGCGACGACCTGGACCTGTACGACGACATCGCCGACCGCAAGGCCTCCTACGTCATCTGCGACGAGGCCCAGTTCCTGTCCTTCAAACAGGTGGGCCAGCTCGCGGGCGTGGTGGACGGCATGCGGATCGACGTGTACTGCTACGGGATCCTCACCGACTTCCAGGGGCAGCTGTTCCCAGGCTCGAAGCGGCTGGTGGAGCTGGCCGACAAGATCGAGGTGCTGCCTGTGTCCGCACGCTGCTGGTGCGGGGGCCGCGCCACCCACAACGCACGTGTGGTGGACGGGGTGATGGTCTACAAGGGTGAGCAGGTGCACATCGGTGGAAACGAGTCGTACGCCACCCTGTGCCGCCACCACTTCATGGCCGGAGTCGCCTGATCCCCGCAAGCCCCACTCCGTAGTCCGAAGGACGCGCGCCCTCTCCGTTCCCCATGGCCATCAAGAGCAGGCCATGCCCACCACCTCATACCGGAGCTCCAGTGCTCGGCCCCTGTTCGGCCCCGTTACTTCATCGAGGAATCATGCTGCCGAGGTCGTTATCCAAACGGGCCTCCAGCTTCATGACCTCGTAAGAGAATTCCTCGGGCGAAGCACCGTCTTCAGAAGTCAAGCTAACCATGAAAACGCCACTCCTTTTCCTGGCGACTACGGTATAGAAGTTACCAACTCCACTCTCCGGTGCGCCGTAAAAGTAGTGGGCTTCGTCAACCATCGGGTATGAGCCACTCTCCTCAATGGTGAGCCCAGAGGATTCAATCTCCTCGACCCAATCTTGCAAGTCAGCCTGAGCCAACTCGTCTCGATCTTCATTAGGAGAGTAGATCACAGCACGGTAGGAGAACTCGAACTCCCAAGGGACCGTGTACGTTGACTCTGGCCTGACAATCCCACCACACGAACCAGAACGAACAAGATTATCCTCGGCCGGAGGGCCACCATCGATAGATTCATCCTGCGGCTCCTCAGAACCAGAAGTCATACTGAGCTGGATCGCAGATATCGAATCAATGATCTCACAGAGATCGAACTTTTCTGCAAGAAACTCATCGCGAGGAGCAGTTGGCCGAGCAGCGATGGAATCAACAGCATCAGAACCCTGCTCTTCCGAACCAAAGCCTGATGAAAAGGTAGAAATAAACGTCCCGAGTATAGCGACAACGACTCCGAAGGCGCCGAAAGCTGCGAGGGTTCCGCACCCGAAGACCGCAAGCGCGGCCTTCCACCCGTGCAGTCCCTGCTTGTCCCCTTGCTTCTTTGGCGGTGCCTTCTGGTCAACCACGACTGCTCTGTGCCTCCAGCTGGGCCTGCACATCCGGGTGCTCAAGCGGACGGGTGAAACCCATGATTTCCGAACGACTGGGGTCATCGTACTCGCGCACCGCGATCGGTCCACAGTCGGTGCACCAGGCCTCAACCATCAGCCCGTCGCCGATCACCATTCCCACATGCCCCGGCGGGTTCCTGCCCTCTACACTCACAGTATTGAAAAACACCAGGTCACCGGGCTGCTCCTCACCGGCAGGGATTCTGGGGCCAAAACTCCACTGGTCCTGGGAGATACGCGGGATGGTGACACCGATGCTCTGGTAGGCCTTCTGCATCAGACCGGAGCAGTCAAAACCCACGGGTCCGACGCCACCCCAGATGTACGGCTTCCCTCGCTGGTCCAGGGCCCAGTCGACGACGGCCTGCGTCAACTCGTCAGGGGCGCTACCGATCAGCGTCCCCTCAGCGTCCAGCTGACATGTGACAGCGGTTTGGATGGAACCCGACGTGTTGAACTCTCCGTCCGCGTACTGCTCAGCCCACTCCAACACGTCGTCCACGTACCACCAGGCGTGGTTGTAGCCGTAGATGGCCTGCCGAACGTCCTCCTTGAGCCCGTGAGCGATGAGGTAGTCAGCAGCGGCCGGGATGGCGTCTGCGGGGTCGTAGACGTTGACGATCCCGTCGCCGTTGCCGTCGATCCCGTACCCCTCCTCCGGACGCTCATCCACGGGCTGCACGGGCTCACCGCCCCAGCTGTTGCCCGCCGCGGAACCGTCCAGGGATCCGAACTGCATCGGCCCGGCCGCACCCCAGTCGTTGTGGCCCTCGGTGATCCCAGGCCCCTCCCAGCGCCCGTGGTGGGACTCCACCTGGCCGACCCCCGCCAGGATGTTCCACGGGATCCCGCGGTCCTCCCCGACCTCCCGGTAGATCTCCAGGTAGTTCTCCGGAATGGAGTCCTGCGCGTAACCGCTCGTGTCCGGCTGTTCAGCGTCCGCGTCCGGATCACAGACCAGACCGTTCGACAGCATGGAACCGACCTGTTCGGTCGTATTGCTGATCACGGGGATCACCAGCATCGCGAAAAGGGTCATCATCGCGACCGCGACGGCGACGGCTCCACCGAACCAGAGCCCCGCGGCACCCCGATCAGAGGATCGGCGGGTGAAAAGGGAGATCAAGGGGTCACTCCTCTCCTCCGAACTGTCCGACATCGGCGGGCTGGAAGTCGAAGACCCTCCAGGAGTCGCCGCCGCGCACGACGGTGATGGCGAACTCACCGAGTTCCTCGTCGAACTCCGCACTTCCGGTCTCGGTGATGGACTGCGCGGTCACGACGAAGGTGATCGCGTCCTCGCCGAAGGTCCGCACCGAATCGACCTGGGCCCGCCCCTCGGCGACGGCCTCGGCTTCGGACATCTGCGACCAGAAGGCACCGACCCGGTTGGTGTCGGCCAGTACCTCGGCGAACTCGGCGGTGGCCAGTTCCTCCATCGAGGCGTAGTAGCTCTCGGGGGACTGGGTGTAGTCGATGGTTCCGTAGGCCTCGGCGAAGGCCTGGGCCGTAGCTCCGGCCGCCTGGAGTTCCGCCTCGGTGAAGGGAAACCAGTCGAGGACGTTCACGTCCTCGGCGGCCGTCG